>NZ_JCAFSU010000017.1:0-94298 GCF_059369555.1 Stenotrophomonas sp. YJH_SMC_21 | reverse complement strand
CGGCCTGCGCCTGTTTGGCCAGAGCACGCTGCAGGGCAACCGCGTGCAGCCGTTCCTGGCAGCGAACTGGCTGCGTGGCCAGCGCGATGAGGCCATGCGCTTCAACAGCGAGTCGTTGAGCGCGAAGACGCCGGAGAACCGCTACGAAGTGCAGGCCGGTGCCCAGCTGCAGCTGGGCCAGCGTTGGAGCGCATGGGGTGACCTGCGTGTGCAGCGCGGCGACAGCGGCTACCGCAACCATGGAGCCCAGGTGGGTCTGCGCGCCGCCTGGTAAGGCCAACGCCGCCCCGGGCCCAGGCCCGGGGCGGCGTTCCTCAACTCCCCTCGCACCCTGCCGGGAATGACATCCGGCAGGGTTCTGGCGCTTATTTGTAATGTTATAACATCGTCGTCCGCGATGTTCTGATCCCGCTTTCGGCTTCGTGATTGCACGGACTTATTTATATAGCCGTTGCTATATTTATAACCCTCTGCTTTCATATGCGTCAGCCAGGTCGCCCTCGCCGCCTTTCCTCTCCCAAGGACGACGCCTTCATGCCCGTTGCCACACCCCTCTTCCATCGGCTGCCCCTGGCCGCCGCCATCGCCCTGACCCTGCCGCTGCCCGCACTGGCCGCCACACCGAAGCCGACCGAGCTGGACCGCGTGCAGGTGAAAGTCAGCACCGCCACCCGCAGCGAACGCCTGCTGTCCGATGTCCCGATCCGCACCGAAGTGCTGCGCAAGGAAGACATCGCGTTGCGCGCGGCCACCGACTTCTCCCGTGCCGCCGAGCTGATCAACGGCCTGCGCGTGGAAAGCAACTGCCAGAACTGCAACACCAGCGAAGTACAGCTGCTGGGCCTGCCCGGTGCCTACAACCAGCTGCTGTTCGATGGCATCCCGCTGCTGTCCACGCTGGGCAGCGTGTACGGCCTGGAACAGATCCCGGCCGGGTTCGTCGACCGCATCGAAGTGGTCAAGGGCGGTGGCTCGGCGCTGTACGGCCCGGGTGCGGTTGCCGGTGTGATCAACCTGATTCCGCCGCTGCCGGCGCGCAGCGGTGGCCATGTGCAGGCCGGCGTGGATGTCCTGAAAGGCACGCCGCAGAAGAACGCCGACGTGCGGCTGGACCTGGTGGCCAAGGAAGCAGACGCCGGCCTGTCGGTGATTGCCCAGCGCAACTGGAACAGCGGCATCGACTACAACGGTGACGGCTACACCGAAATCACCCGCAAGAACCTCAAGGTCGGCGGGCTGCAGGCCTGGTACGCACCGACGCCGGGAACGCGGCTGCGCCTGGACCTGCAGGTGACCGATGAAACCCGGCGTGGCGGCAACCGCCTGGACCAGCCGGAATACCTGGCCAACATCGCCGAATCGCTGGATACGAAATACCGCCGCGGCAGCGTGTCGTGGGACCAGGAAATCAATGCCGACGTCGATTTCCGCCTGGCCTACGCCTTCGCCGACATTGACCGCGACAGCTTCTATGGCGGTCTGGGCGACGTAGTCACCGATCCGTCCGCGCCGGGCTATGACCCGTCGCAGCTGGACCCGAACGTGGCCGGCAGCGCGGCCTCGCGTTCGTGGCGCCAGTACGGCCGCACCCACAACCCGCTGCACTACATCGACAGCCAGTTGAACTGGCGGTTGGGTGCGCACGCGCTGGCCTTCGGCGTGCAGTACAAGCACGAGGCGCTGCGCGACGACAACCGCACCGGTGACGGCCAGCGTCTTGCGGTACTGGAGGATGCGACCTTCCACAACCTGGGCGCCTTCATCCAGGACGAGTGGAGCCTGCGCGACAACGTCGACCTGGTGTTGGGTGCACGCGTGGACAAGAGCTCGGAACTGGACAGCGCGGTGTTCTCGCCGCGCATCGCGCTGGCCTGGCAGGCCACGCCCAACCTGAAGTGGCGTGCCGGCATCGCCACCGGCTTCCGTGCTCCCGAGATCTTCGTCGAGGACGTGCATGTCGACACGCTGGGTGGCGAACAGGTGCGCGTGCGCAACACCGATGGCCTGAAGGAAGAGCGCGCGTTGACCACCCTGTTCGGCTTCGACTGGCGCTCGGACCCGGCCAATCCGGTGTGGAGCTGGGATGCCACTGCCTCCTATGCACGCATCCGCGACACCTTCGCGCTGGGCGAGATCCAGCGTGGCGATGACGGACAGCTGAGCCAGCTGCGCTACAACGCCTCCGGCTCCAACGTGCTGGGCGCGGAAACCAACCTCGGCTGGCAGCCGTCGCCGCAGTGGCGCCTGACCGCCGGTGCCTCGTGGTACCGCTCACGCTTCCGCGAACCGCAGCGCATCTTCGACGACACCGGCGATGGCGGCGACACCGTGATCGAAAGCCGCGACTACCTGAAGACCCCGCGCTGGACCGGCCTGGCCCAGCTCAGCTGGATGCCCGCCGAGCCGTGGGAAACCTTCGTCGCGCTGCGCCACACCGGCCCGATGGCGGTGCTGAACAACCGGCTGGGCGAGCTGCACCGTACGCGCTCGTTCCTGGTCACCGATCTTGGTGCGCGCTGGCACCGGCATCTGGGCGCGCAGGCGCAGCAGGAAGTGTCGGTAGCCGCAGGCGTCAAGAACGTGTTCGATCAGCGCCAGAAGGATCTGGAGATGGGCGCGCTGCGTGACAGCGACTATGTCTACGGGCCGCGTTTCGCGCGCTCGTGGTACGTCAACCTGCGCTATGCGTTCTGAAGCACTGCGAGCGCTGTTGCTGGCCTGTGCCGCGCTGCTGGCCGCACCGGCGGTGGCTGCGGACCTGCACGCACAGGTTTCGGCCTCGCTGATGCGGCCGGAACAGCGCTCGCTGCGACCGATGCAGTGGACGCCGCCGCCGAAACTGGTGGCGCTGTACTTCGGCGCCGACTGGTGTGCACCGTGCCATGCCTTCGTACCCACGCTGCGCAGCGTGCGCGACGCGTTGCGCGAGGCCGGCGCCGATACCGAAGTGGTGTACGTCAGCCTGGATGAGAGCGAGAGCGCACTGCGCCGCTACATGCATGCACAGGACATGCCGTGGCCGGTATTGGACCCGCGCCGCGCCGCGCGCATGCCGGCACTGCAGGCGTTGGCTGGGCTGGCACCGCCGAATCTGGTGCTGATCGATGCCGACGGCGCGGTGTTGGCCAATGGCTGGCAAGGCCGGCGCTATGAAGGCCTGCAGCCGGTGTTGAAGGAATGGACGAAACGGGCGTGCGCGCAGGAACAGGCACGCTGCCCGCCTGGATTGTAGGGTCGCGCGAAATGCCGCCGGGCATGGCCCGGCGCCACCGCTACGGCGCCCCGCCCTCGGCCTTGCGCACGAACGCTTCGAACAAGGCCAGCGTCTGCTCGCTCACATGGTGCTCGATGCCCTCGGCATCGCGCCGCGCGGTATCCGCGTCCACGCCCAGCGCCAGCAGGAATCGCTCCACGGTCTGGTGGCGCTGGCGGCTGGCATGTGCCAGCGCCTCGCCTTCCGGGGTCAGGAACACACCGCGGTACGGCCGCTGCACCACCCAGCCATCACGGGCCAGGCGCCGCAGCATCTTCGCCACGGTGGGCTGGGCCACGCCCAGGCGGGTGGCGATGTCGACCTGGCGGGCCTCGCCGCCGTCGGCCAGCAGGTCCGAGATCAGCTCGACATAGTCCTCCACCAGCTCCATCCGGTGCGCCTCGCGCACTTGCCGGAAGCTCTCGACCTGGCGCTCGGCCTCGATCAAGGGGGTGCTTTTCAGCGATGTCGAATCGTCGGTCTTGCCCACGCCTGCGCCTGTCCTTCCGGGGTGATCCGGTGTTGAACCTGAATTCTGGACCAGTAACGCGATAAAGACGATTGTTTCACATTGCTAATGACTATAGCAGGAGCTATATTCGGACCCATGAACACCCTGGCGCCCCGCGACCCTTCGGCCTCCACTGCGGCCAGCCTGGGTGCGCTCAACGCCTCGGTGGCGGTGCCCGACAAGGGTCACTGGTGGTTCCGCCTGCTGGCCTTCCTCGGCCCGGGCTACATGATCTCGGTCGGCTACATGGACCCGGGCAACTGGGCCACCGACCTCGCCGGCGGTTCGCGCTTCGGCTACCTGTTGTTGTCGGTCATCCTCATTTCCAACCTGATGGCGGTGATCCTGCAGGCGCTGTCTGCGCGGCTCGGTATCGCCACCGGCATGGACCTGGCCCAGGCCTGCCGCGCGCGTTACCCGAAGCCGGTGAACCTGGCGCTGTGGGCGCTGTGCGAGGCGGCGATCATCGCCTGCGACCTGGCCGAAGTGATCGGCACCGCGATCGCATTGAAGCTGCTGTTCGACCTGCCGCTGCTGTGGGGCGCGGTGATCACCGCCCTGGACACGCTGCTGGTGCTGCTGCTGATGAACCGCGGCTTCCGGGCGCTGGAAGCCTTCGTGATCGCGCTGCTGATGGTGATCTTCGGCTGCTTCATGGTGCAGATCGCGCTGGCCGCACCGCCGGTGATGGACGTGCTGGGCGGCTTCATTCCGCGCGCGCAGGTAGTGACCGATCCGCACGCGCTGTACATCGCGATCGGCATCATTGGTGCCACGGTGATGCCGCACAACCTGTACCTGCATTCGTCGATCGTGCAGACCCGTGCCTACCCGCGCACCGATGAGGGCCGTCGCAGCGCGCTGCGCTGGGCGGTGACCGACAGCACCCTTGCGCTGACCCTGGCACTGTTCATCAACGCCAGCATCCTGATCCTGGCGGCGGCGGTGTTCCATGCCAATGGCCGATTTGATGTGGAAGACATCGAACAAGCCCACCAGCTGCTGGCGCCGATGCTGGGGGTGGGCGCGGCGGCGACGTTGTTCGCAGTGGCCCTGCTGGCGTCGGGCCTGAATTCGACAGTAACCGCCACGCTGGCCGGCCAGATCGTGATGGAAGGTTTCCTGCACCTGCGCCTGCCGCCGTGGCTGCGGCGGCTGATCACGCGCGCACTGGCAATCATTCCGGTGGTGGTGGTGATCATGCTGTTCGGCGACCAGGGCGCGGTAAAGCTGCTGGTGCTGAGCCAGGTGGTGCTGTCGATGCAGCTGCCGTTCGCGATCATCCCACTGGTGCGGATCGTAACCGACAAGATGACGATGGGCGCGTTGGTCGCACCGCGCTTGCTGGGTGCGATTGCCTGGGTGATCGCGCTGGTGATCGTGGTATTGAACGTGAAGCTGCTGGTGGATACCTTCAGCGGCGGGTGATGCCAGATCCAGGGGTTGGACCCAGTAGATCCACGCCATGCGTGGATGCCTTTACACGATGCGGGGTCAGAGCCCTTGCCTCTGGCAAGGGATCCGACCCCACCATCTCCACGCTACAGATGCAACGCGATCGCGGCCTCGATCTGTTGCGGCGACTGGAATCCGGCCAGGCGCGTACGTTCGTCACCGTCACGGAACAGCGACAGCGTCGGCGTCTGCCGCAGCCCCAGCTCCCTGAAGAACGCCTCACCCAGCACTTCCAGCTGCACGCGCAGCAGGGTCGTGCCCTGCCCCGCCACGCTGTTGGCCACCCGGTGCAACGACATCTCCAGCATCCGGCACCCCGGGCACTGGTCCTTGTGGAAATCCACCAGCACCCGCGGGTGTTCGGCCAGCAGCTGCTGGAACTGCTCAGGCGTGGTGGCGTCGATGATCTGCATCGGTGTTGCTCCAATAGTGGGCCAGGACCGCGTCGGTCCAGGCCTCGATGGCCCCGGCATGGCGTTGGCCATGCGGCATCTGTTCGATTTCCAGCGGCGGGTAGTCGCTGCGGAAGTAGCGGATCAGGCGGTGCACGGCGCCGCAGTAGTACTCCTGCCCCCACTGCGTTTCGCCGGTGCCGAACACCGCCAGCTGCCGCGGCCGCTCGCCGCGTTCGGCAATACCTGCCACCCACGCCTTCATCTCCGACGGCGTGCGGCCGGCGTTGTCAGTCCAGCAGCCCAGCAGCACCAGGTCGGCCTCGTCGGCCGCCAGTGGCGGCGCCTGGCGCAGGTCGTCCGCCTCCTGCCAGTGCACCGCATGGCCGGCGGCGCGGCAACGCTCGGCAATCTGCCGGCCGAGTTCGCGGGTGTTGCCGCTCAACGAGGCGACCACCACCAGGATGCTCAGCGCGGCGCTGGGCTCAGAGGTCGTCGAAGCCGTTGTCGACGTTGGTCTTCTTGTAACTTGCATTGCGCATCTCGAAGAAGTCGGTCTTGGTTTCGGTGAAGTTGTCGGCGTAGGCCTTGATCCACGGCATCACGTTGTCGGTGGTGTCGCTGTACAGGCGCTCGATGCCGAGCATGCCGGCCATCTTGTTGGCACGGTACTTCACGTAACGCACCATTTCGTCCACGTCGATGCCGTCGATGCCATCCAGCACCTCCGACGACCACTGCGTCTCCAGCTCGATGGCATGCTCGAACGACTGGTGCACATAGGCGGTCAACTCGTTGGTCTGCAGCTCCGGGTTCTCGCCGATGATGGCGCGGATCAACTCGCTGATGAACTTGGTGTGCGCCAGCTCGTCGCGGTTGATGAAGCTGATGATCTTGCCGGTGCCGTTCATGCGGTTCTGCCGCACCATGTTGTAGAAGTACGCAAAGCCGGAATAGAAGTTGATGCCTTCCAGGATCGAGGACTGGATCAGCGACTTCAGCAGGGTCTCGGCGGTCTTCTCGCGCATGAAGTCGTCATACGCGCCCATGATCGGTGCGTTGCGCTTGATGATGGTCGGGTGGGTGCGGGCGATCTCGAAGATGCGGTTCTGGTTCGGCAGGTCGGTGATCGAGGCCAGCACGTAGCTGTAGCTCTCGTTGTGGATCACTTCCTGCTGCCCGATGATCGCCGCATTGGCGTGCGCGGCCGGGTCGGTGATGTACTCGGCCACGTTGTAGATGAAGCGGGTCTGCGGTGAATCCAGCGTGGCGAGCAGACCGATGATCGAGTCGTAGGCGTTCTTCTCGCGCGCGTTGAGCTCGCCGTACTGGCGGGCATCCAGCTTCATGTCGACCTCGTCGGGAATCCAGAAGTTGGTCGACAGCTCCTTGTAGGCCCGATAGAACGACGGGTACGGGATGTCGTTCCAGTTGAGGATGCCGCTGGTGCGGCCGTTGATGATGCCGGTGCTGCGGTTGGGATGGCGCGGTTCGAGGATCTTGATGCGGTCGAGGGGGGTTGCCATGGTTTTCTGCCTTCGTTCTCTTTCTATCGTGTTGCCGGCCAGCGGCCGGCACTACCGAAGATCGCGGGGTTGCCGGCCAGCGGCCGGCACTACCGAAGATCGCGGGGTTGCCGGCCAGCGGCCGGCGCTACCGTGGGTCGCCGGTGATCAGCTGGAGCACCATTCGCATTCGCTGATGTCGATGTCGTTGGAGCGCACGTAGTAGGTGGTCTTCAGGCCTTCGCGCCAGGCGCTCAGGTGCAGCTCCAGCAGCGTGCTTGCACGGATGGTGCTGGGCACGTACAGGTTGAAGCTGATCGACTGGTCGACATGGCGCTGGCGGCGCGCGTTCTGGCGCACGCTGGCGAACTGGTCGACCTTGTAGGCACCCTTCTCGTAGTACGGCCAGGTTTCCAGCGACAGGCCCGGCGCCGCCACCGGCCGCCGGAAGTCCTTCTTTTCCTCGTAGTAGAACGCGCTGTAGATCGGGTCGATGGAGGCGGTGGAACCGGCAATCTGCGCCGTGCTCATGTTCGGCGCCACCGCCAGCAGCCAACCGTTGCGCAGGCCGTGCGTGGCCACTTCGCGGGCCAGGCTGTCCCACGCGGCGCCACTGTAGTCGCGATCACGGAAGTAACGCCCGTTGTGCCAGTCGCTGCCCGCGAACATCGGGTAGCTGCCCTTCTCCTTCGCCAGTTGCGCGCTGGCCTGGATGGTCAGGAAGTTGATGCGTTCGTAGAGGCGGTCGGCCAATTCTTCGGCATCCGGTGATTCCCACTGGATTGCCTGCTGCGCCAGCAGGTGGTGCCAACCGAACGTGCCCAGGCCGATGGCGCGGTACTTGCGGTTGGTGATCGTGGCCTGCGGCACCGGCAGCGCATTGAGATCGATCACGTTGTCGAGCATGCGCACCTGGATCGGGATCAGGCGCTCCAGCACGTCGGTGGCCAGCAGGTCATCCGGCGCACTGATCGCCCGGCCGAGGTTGATCGAGGACAGGTTGCAGACCACGAAGTCACCGGCGCGGCGTGTGGTGACGATCTGGTCGCCGCTGACGATCTCCTGGATCATCCGCGTCGGGCTCATGTTCTGCAGGATCTCGGTGCACAGGTTGCTGGAATAGATCATGCCCGCGTGCTTGTTCGGGTTCCGGCGGTTGACCTCGTCGCGGTAGAACAGGAACGGGTTGCCGGTCTCCAGCTGGCTGAGCATGATCCGCTTGAACAGATCGATGGCCTTCACCGTGCGGCGGCTGATGCGCTCGTCGGCCACCAGTTCGGCGTAGCGGTGGCGGAAGCTGCCCGCGCCGCGCTTCTCGTCGTAGAAGTCCTGCAGGTACCAGCCCTTGGCCTGCTTCACCTCGTGCGGGTCGAACAGGTACCAGTCGGCGCGGCGCTCCACCGCTTCCATGAACAGGTCGGGCACGCACACCGAGGTGAACACATCGTGCGCGCGCAGGCGCTGGTCGCCGTTGTTGAGGCGCAGGTCCATGAAGGCTTCGATATCGCGGTGCCAGATGTCCAGGTAAACCGCCACCGCGCCCTTGCGCTGGCCAAGCTGATCAACCGACACCGCGGTGTTGTTGAGCTGCTTGATCCACGGCACGACGCCGCCGGACGAATTGGCCACGCCGCGGATCGGTGCGCCGCTGCTGCGCACATAGCCCAGGTAGGCGCCAACGCCGCCGCCATGCTTGGACACGCGGGCGATATCGGTGTTGGAGTCATAGATGCCCTGCAGGCTGTCGTCCACCGTGTCGATGAAGCAGCTGGACAGTTGCCCCCCCACCTTGCCGGCATTGGCCAGGGTCGGTGTGGCCACGGTCATGTACAGGTTGGACAGCGCCCAGTACGCCTCGCCGACCAGCTGCATGCGCCGCTCACGCGGCTTTTCCTCCTGCATGAGGTACAGCGCGATGGTCAGCCAACGCTCCTGTGGCAGCTCGTAGACCTCGCGGCTGCGGTCGCTGGCCAGATAGCGCGTGGCCAGCAGGTACAGGCCGTTGTAGGCGAACAGGCGGTCGCGTTCCGGATCGATCATCTCGCCGGCCTGCTGCAGCTCTTCCTTCGAATAGCAGCGCAGGATGTCATTGCTGTAGATGCCGCGGTCAGCCAGGCTTTCCTGCAGACCCACGTAGGAGCCGTACTTCAGGCCGACGTCATAGAAACGGTTGCGGCTGGCGCGCTTGTACAGGCGGCGCAGGTAGATGCGCGCGGCAAACTGTTCCCACTCGGGTGCAACCAGGTCCACCCGCGACTCGGCCTCGCGGATCAGCAGATCGACCAGGTCATCGGCGCTGATGCTCGGTTTGCGTTCGACCATCGACTGCACCACGCGGCGATAGTCGCTCACGTCCAGCTGCGGGAACTCGGCATGCACGGCGTCGATGCTGCGCTGCAGGCGCTCGGCCTCGAACGGCAGGCGGCGGTTGCCGGCCTCCTTGGTGATCCAGGTCGGCACACGCTCGCCACCGGCGCGCAAGGCGTCGCCAGCGCCGGCCAGATCGGCCACGCGGAAAGTACTGTCGGTCATGGTGGTGAAACTCCAGGCTCGCGCGCGCGTTGGCGGTCGATGCCATGGCGGCCCTGAACGCGATACCGGCGCACGGGGCGAACGGGTGGATTGCCAGGGCACGGGAACGTAGGTCGTCGGCATCTGCCTGCGCCTGCGGCCGGTATCCGGGCCGTGGGGGCGACCTGCGTCCGCACGATGGCGGCCGCGTCGACACGGCAAGCCTCAGGGGCGGGCCGCGGGACGTTTGCTGCATGTCCGGCGGCGGCGGCTGACCGGGAGTGACGGCCACAACATAGTGGGGATATCCGAACTCGTCAACACAAGATGCGGTAATCAATACATGTCGCGACGATCAGTCGCAGGATGCCGTGTTGCACGTGCGGCGCCTTGTCGACAGCGCCTGCGTCCCCAGTTCGGTACAACATCAACTTTCCCCGGAACACCGCCCATGCGCGCTGCCCAGTACCCCTCCTTCGGCGATCCGGCCGACGTCCTTGCCATTGCCGATGCGCCGCTGCCCGAGCCCGGCCCCGGCGAGGTGCGCATCCGCACCGTGCTGGCCTCGATCCACAACCACGACCTGCTGACCGTGCGCGGCCTGTACGGCTACAAACCGACCCTGCCGGCGATCGGTGGCAGTGAAGCACTGGGCGTGATCGATGCACTCGGCGATGGCGTCGACGGCCTGCAGGTCGGCCAGCGGGTGGCCGCTGCCTCGGTGCACGGCACCTGGGCCGAAGCGTTCATTGCGCCGGCACGCATGGTGATTCCGATGCCGGAGGCGATCCCGGACGAAATGGCCGCGCAGCTGATTGCCATGCCGCTGAGCGCGCTGATGCTGCTGGAGTTCCTGCACGTCGAGCCGGGCCAGTGGATCGTGCAGAACACCGCCAACGGCGCGGTGGGCAAGTCGCTGGCGATGCTGGCGCGGGCGCGTGGCGTGCTTGTGGCCAACCTGGTGCGCAATGCCGATGCAGTCGCGCAGTTGCAGGCGCTGGGCATCGATCATGTATTCGACACCTCGGTGGACGGCTGGAAGGACCGCGTGCGTGAGGCGACCGGCGAAGCACAGGCCGCGGCCGCGGTGGATTCCATCGGCGGCGACGCCAGCGGTGACCTGGTCGACCTGCTCGGCCACCACGGCACGCTGGTGTCGTTCGGTGTGATGAGCGGCGAACCCATGCGCATTCCCGCCGGCGGCCTGATCTACAAGGAAGCCACGGTGAAGGGGTTCTGGGGCAGCAAGGTCAGCCAGGCGATGGCGGTTGAGGACAAGCGCCGGCTGGTTGGCGAGCTGCTGAAGCGTGCGGCGCAGGGGGAATTGACCCTGCCGGTGGAGCAGATCTTCGCGCTGGATGATATCGCCGAGGCAGTGAAGGCTGGCGCTGGGTCGGGACGCAATGGCAAGGTGCTGCTGCGGCCGTGATGCGGCAGCAGACGGCGCTGTCCCGGTAATGGCGCTGCCCCGGTAGAGTCGACTGTCAGTCGACTCTCGCGCGTAGCGCGGGGGGATGAGGCTTCTTTCCACAGGGAAAGGGCTGTGAACCTGCAGGGTGTGCGGACCAACGGTCCGCACCCACCAAAGATCGGTGCCGCACCCACCGAGTGGGTCTGCTCCAACGGAGGCACCGACTTTCGTTAAGAACCTGTGATGTATAACTGAATGCGCTTTCGTCATTGGAAGGCGCATGTGCCTGCGTGCGGTACTGACGGCTCCTCCCCCGTTCGGCGTTGTCGCTTCCATGTACCGCACCACCCTGAACCTGCTTGCCGGCGCGATCGCGCTGGGCCTCACCGCCGGCGCTGCCGGCGCCGCTGAATCCGCCGATACTGGCAAGGACAGCACCACCCTCGGCGCCGTGCTGGTGACCGGCTCCAACATCAAGCGCAGCGATACCGCCGGGCCGAATCCGGTGCAGATCGTCAGCCGCGAACAGATCGAGCAGACCGGCCGCTCCACCCTCACCGACGTGCTGCGCAACCTGTCGGCCAATGCCGGCAACAGCTTCGACGAGCAGTACACCGGCAGTTTCGCCGCCGGCTCGGCCTCGATCGGCCTGCGTGGCCTGTCGCCGAAGAACACACTGGTGCTGGTCAACGGCTATCGTGTGTCCAACTTCGGCTTTGCGCTCAACACCCAGGACACCTTCGTCGACCTCAACGCGCTGCCGATCAGCGCAGTGGAACGCATCGAAGTGTTGAAGGATGGCGCCTCGGCGGTGTACGGTTCCGATGCCATCGCCGGCGTCATCAACATCATCCTGCGAAAGAACTTCCAGGGCGTGGAAGTCGGCGGCGGCTTCGGTACCGCCACCCAAGGCGGCCTGAACGAGCGTAAGGTCAACCTGCTGGCTGGCTTCGGTGACCTCGAACAGCAGGGCTGGAACGTGCTGTTCGGGCTGGACCTGCTCAAGCGTGATCGCCTCGACGCCGACCAGCGTGCCTACACCCGCAGCGGCGATTTCCGCGACAAGCCCGGCGGTCGCCTGGCCGGTTGGTCCACCGCCGGTGGCAACTGGCTGTCCAACCCGCGCGCACCGCAACCGTTCGCCAACTGCCCGGATGGCAGCCAGCTGCGCCCGTACAGCGATTTCGGCAGCACCCTGCCCGGCCAGGCCTGCGCCTTCAACGCGCAGCCGTTCAAGACCCTGCAGCCCGGCGCCGAGCGCCTGCAGGCGTCGTTGAGCGCGACCTACCGCTTCAACGACAGCGTCGAGGCGTTCGCCGATGTCCTGTACAGCCACAACAAGGCCGACCAGATCTTCAGCGCGCCGCTGACCGTCGGCCCGGGCCTGCGCGCGTACAACCCGGCCACCGGCACCCTGATCGACGTGCCGGCGGTGCTGCCGGTCGGCCACCCGAACAATCCGGGCAGCACGCCACTGCCGTTCGAGTACACCTTCTTCGACCTCGGCCCGCGCCTGAAGGACAACACGCAGGTGTTCTACCGCGCCTTGGCCGGCGTGCGTGGCAGCGGCGAGCGATGGGACTGGGAAGTGGCGGCGCTGACCTCGCAAAGCTCGCAGCGCGAATACGTCGACAACTTCGTCAACCGCTACGCGTTCGAGCAGATCCTGCGCGATGGCAACTACAACTTCCTCAACCCGTCCAGCACGCCGGGGGCGCTGGATGCACTGCGCCTGCAGACCAAGCGTCCGGGCTGGTACAAGCTGCATTCGTTGAACGTGAAGGCCTCGACCTCGCTGTGGGAGCTACCGGCCGGTGCGGTCGGCTTCGCCTGGGGTGCCGAGTTCCGCAAGGAATCACTGGACGCGCGCACCAGTGCGCAGGTGCTGTCGGGCACCGAGCTGCGCCCGGCCATCAACGTGGTCAACGGCGAGCGCCAGGTCAGCGCCGCCTACGCCGAACTGAGCGTGCCGCTGCACCGCACGCTGGAGCTGCAGGTGGCCGGTCGTGGCGACCACTATGACGACTTCGGCAACGCGTTCTCGCCGAAGGTGGCGCTGCGCTGGCAGCCGCTGGACAGCTTGCTGCTGCGTGGTTCGTTCTCGCGTGGCTTCCGCGCGCCTTCGCTGCCGGAGATCGCGCCGGGCCAGACCGTCAGCTATGGCTCGGTGATCGATCCGCTGGATCCGTTGCAGCCCGGTGGCAGCCGTGGCGTGACCAACATCCGCACCGGCAATCCGGACCTGAAGGCCGAACGCTCGCGCAACTTCAACGTGGGCGCGGTGTGGTCGCCCGATGGCGATACCAGCATCGGCCTGGACTGGTACCGCATCGAGCAGGACAACCTGGTCAAGCCGGACAGCGCGCAGTTCATCGTCGACAACCCGACGCTGTTCCCCGGCCGCGTGCAGCGTGATGCACAGGGACGCATCCAGTTCATCACCAACCAGTATGCCAACCAGGGCGAACTGACCACCTCGGGCCTGGACCTGGAAGCCAACCGCACCTTCCGCACCGAAGGCTGGGGCAACTTCACCGTGGCCGGCAGCTGGACCCATCTGCTCAGCTTCAAGCAGCCGCTGGTGGCCGGTCAGGCACCGTATGAAGGGGCCGGCAACAACCGCCACGGCGCACTGCCGCGCACCCGCGGCACTACGTCGCTGAACTGGGCAGTGGGCGACTGGAGCAGCACGCTGAGCCTGCAGTACGTGAGCGGCTATGACCAGCGCGTGGCGACAGCGACCAGCAACCCCGGCCTGCGTGATCGCATCAAGCCGTATCACCAGCTGGACCTGTACGTGGCGTACGAAGGGATTCCCAACACCACGCTGTCGCTGTCGGTGCTGAACCTGACCGACAAGGACCCGCCGTTCGACCCGGCCGGTGGCTCCAATGGTTTCGACATCAGCCAGTACAACCTGCGCGGGCAGTTCGTTTCGCTGGGGGCGCGCTACCGGTTCTGATGCGCCAACGGGGCGGCGGTGATGGGCCGCCCCGTTCGCGTTGCCGGCCAGCGGCCGGCACTACCATCACCGGCTCAGGTGCAGGAACTGCAGGTGCCGTTCGTACTGGCTGATGATGTCGTTGATGATCTGCTTGCGGCTGTAGCCCACCAGGTCGTAGTCCTGGCTGCCTTCGAACAGATGCACTTCAGCGCGGTAGTAGCGCTGGTTGCGCAGCTGCTGGGCGGCGAACGACGGGGTCAGGTAGCCGCTCAGGATCACTCGGTACAGGAAGTCCTGCTGCTCGCCGTGATTGACCGTCAGCTCCATGTCGCCGGCCTCGAAGCGGGTGGATACATCCCAACCCTGCCCGCGCAGCTGTTCGGCCACCGCTTCCATCGCCGGCTTCACCGTATCGTCCATGAAGCGGTAGACCTGGTCGCGCACCGGGAAGTGCATGGCCTGGCTCAGGCGCTGACGCCAGCCCTGGTGATGGCGATCGTCGCCGATCAGCGGCGAGGGCCGGTACTGCAGCGCGCGCTTGCGGTGCGACTCGTCACTGAAGGCGCGGGTCAGCCCCCACATCATCAGCAGCAGCACCGCCGAGAACGGCAGCGACGCCAGCACCACCGCAGATTTGAGCGCATCGATGCTCCCAGCCAGCAGCAGCCCGGCGGTCAGTACGGCGATCACCGTGCCCCAGAACACACGCAGCCAACGCGGACCATCATCCTCCGGTGCACCGCCATGCGAGGACAGCGTGGACAACACCACCGCCCCCGAGTCGGCCGAGGTCACAAAGAAAATGAAGCTGACCAGCACCGTCACCGCGATCACCGTGCGGCTCCACGGGTAGCCATCCAACAACGCGTAGAGCACCGTCGGTGGATCATCCACCGCCAGCTGTGCCAACTGCTGCTGGCCGTGGTGCAGGACCTGGTCCAGCGCGCTGTTGCCGAAGATCGACAGCCAGGCCAGGGTGAAGCCCAGCGGGATCAGCAGCACGCCGAACACGAATTCGCGGATGGTGCGGCCACGTGAGATGCGCGCGATGAACAGGCCGACGAACGGCGCCCAGCCGATCCACCACGCCCAGTAGAACACCGTCCAGCCGCCCAGCCATTCGGGGCGGCCGCCGTAGGCATACACATCAAAACTCTTGCCGACCACGCTGCCCAGGTAGTCGCCCAGGTTCTGCATCAGCGTGCTGAACAGGTACTGCGTCGGCCCGGCAAACAGCATGAACAGCACCAGCGCGATCGCCAGCAGCATGTTGATGTTGGCCATCCAGCGCACGCCCTTCTCCACGCCGGAGACGGCCACGGCCACCGCCGCGCCCATCATGCTGACCACCAGGATGATCTGCACCAGGTTGGAATGCGGGATGTTGAACAGGTGCGCAAGACCGGCATTCAGGTGCAGCACCCCGAAGCCCATGTCGGCACCAATGCCGAACACGGTGGCGACGATGCCCAGCGCGTCTACGGTGTAGCCGATCGGCCCGTTGATACGCTTGCCGATCAGCGGGTACAGCGCCGAGCGCAGGGCCAGCGGCAGGTTGTGGCGGTAGGCGAAGTAGGCCATCGCCATCGCCGCCAGCGCGAACACACCCCAGCCGTGCAGGCCCCAGTGCAGGAACAGCAGCTGCATGGCCTGGCGCGCGCCGGCCTCGCCCGCGGCCGGATCGCCCTGCGGCGGCTGCAGGTAGTGGGTCAGCGGTTCGGAAACGCAGAAGAAGAACAGGGTGATGCTGATGCCGGCAGCGAACAGCATGCCGGCCCAGGAAAGGTAGCTGAACTCCGGCTCGTCATGGTCGGCGCCGAGCTTGATGCCACCGTACTTGGACAGCGCCACGCCGACCACGAACACCAGGTAGAGGGTCATCGCCAGCAGGTAATACCAGCCGACATTGAGTGCGGCCCAGTCCTGTGCCTTCAGCAGAAGGCGGCCCGCACCAAGCGGGAACAGGCTGACGAACAGCGCGAACGCCACGACAACGATCGCCGCGAAGGCGAACACAGGCCGAAGGGTGCGCACCGGGGATTGTTGCGGCTCCAGTACATCCATGGGGCGGCGTTCTCCGGTAGATCAAAGGGTTAGCCGGTCGATTCTGGCTGAACCGCAGTGGACAGAGCATGAAGTTGCGGCCTGTGGTCACAGGCCCGGCCCGCCATTCCGTGTTATCACGCGCGCGCCGAAGCGTACCTGCGAGCGCAGCCGCGCGCGGACCGCGTGCATCGCGGCCACGCGCGTACTGTCCAATCACGACATCACATGCACCACATGCACCGCGCACAGCTTGTTGCCGTCCGGGTCGCGCAGGTAGGCCAGGAACAGCTGGCGCCCGGCCATGCTGCGGATGCCAGCCGGGTCTTCGATGGCCGTACCGCCATGGGCCACGCCAGCATCCTGCCAACCGCGCACGGCCTCGGCACTGTCGAGGGTGAAACCAATGGTGCCGCCGTTGGCATGGCATGCAGGCTGCCCATCGATGGGCGCGGTGACGCCGAACATCCGCCCATCCTTGAAGTACAGCAGCCGACCCTTTTCGTCGAACACACCCGGACGTGCCCCCATCGCGGCGAACAGGGCATCGTAGAAGCGGCGCGCGGCATCCATGTCGTTCGTTCCTACGGTGATGTGGCTGAACATGCGGGCACTCCTTGTGGAAAGCCGCAGTGTCGGCGAGCACGCCGGGCATCGCAAATCCGGCGATCTCTCCTGCTGCGGCATGCGCAGGATTTGTCGTGCGCCGCCCGATCGCCCTATAATAGGAATCATTCTCATTAATGACCCGTGCCGATGGCCGTGCCCGCCGCCTCCAGCACCGCGCTGGCGGGGTTCTACCGCGAACACCATGGCTGGCTGCTGGGCTGGCTGCGCCGCCGCACCCACAACGCCGACTGCGCCGCCGACCTGACCCAGGACACCTTCCTGCGCCTGCTCAGCCGGCGCGTCGATCCGTCCGAACTGCGCCTGCCGCGCGCCTATCTCAGCACCATCGCGCACGCGCTGCTGGTCAACCACTGGCAGCGCGCGGACCTGGAGCGCGCCTATCTGACCGCGCTGGCCGCACAACCGGAGCCGGTGCATCCCTCTGCGGAGGAGCGTACGCAGGCGCTGCAGCTGCTGCATGCCATCGCTGACATGCTGTCCGGCCTGGCCGAGCGGCCACGGCGTGCCTTCCTGCTGGCCCGGCTGTCCGGACTGGGCTATGCGGAGATCGGCCAACAGCTGGGCGTGTCCGAGCGCATGGTCAAGAAGTACATGGCGCAGGCGATGCTGCATTGCCTGCGCCTGTCCGGCGACGCGGCGGCATGAGCGCGGCAGTGGCCGGCCCGGCGCTGGAGCAGGCGGCAGAGTGGTTCGCGCTGCGCCAACAGGGCTGGAGCGACGACGACCAGCAACACTGGCGTGCGTGGCTGCAGGCCGACGCCGGTCACGCCGACGCCTGGCGCCGGGTCGAGGCGGTCTGGCAGTCGTTCGCCCCGCTGTCGGCACCGGCGGCAGCAACGGCGCTCGATGCCGCCGGCCATCGCCGCCGCCGCGCGCTTCGCAGTCTCGGCGGCGCACTCGGCATCGGTGCGGTCTCGCTTCTCGGCCTGCACGGGCTGCAGGCGCAGCGCCACCTGCAGACGCAACGCACCGCTGCCGGGCGCACCGGTCATTGGACGCTGGCCGATGGCAGCCAGTTGTGGCTCAACGCCGGCAGCGAAGTGACCGTCGACATCGGCAACGGCAACCGCGCCCTGCATCTGCTGCGCGGCGAACTGCTGCTGCAGACCGGCCACCACCCCGCATTCGTCGGCCTGCCCCTGGCCGTGCATGTACCCGGCGCGCGCCTGCAGCCGATCGGAACCCGCTTCGCGGTCGGCCGCGAAGCGCAGCACAGCCGGTTGGACGTGTTCGAGGGCGTGGTGCGGTGCCTGCCGATGTTCGGCGCGGCGCTGGATGTGCCTGCGGGAAGTGCGCTGCAGATCGGACCGATGGGGGGGCTCACAACGGTCGCTGCCGATCCTCTGCGCGGCGACTGGCAGGACGGACGCCTGCAGGTGCAGGACACGCAACTGATCCGGGTGATCGACGAACTGGCCCGTCACCATCGGGGCTATCTGGGCTGCGATCCGGCACTGTCCGCATTGAATGTCACCGCGGTATTGCCGCGCCTGGACAGCCTGCAGGCCCTGAAACTGCTGGCGCGCGCCCTGCCGATCCGCATCGAGCAGCGCTGGCCATGGTGGACCGTTGTGCGTCCGCGTTGAAATCGCGGTTCCCTTTCTGCGCGCTCGGCGGGCACTACAAGGGAACCCATTGCGGATGTCGCCGCCCCCATGAAACTACCCTGCCCTTCCCCTCGCCCGCTTGCCATCGCGCTGTGCCTGGCCCTGGCCACGCCGTGCCTGTTGCCGGCCGCCGCCCACGCACAGGATGCTGCCGCCGCCGTTCGCTGGCAGATCCCGGCCGGTCCGCTCGACCAGGCCTTGACCGCGTTCGGTCAGCAGTCCGGCCTGTCCATCGCTGCCGATGCGCGCCTGACCCGCGGCCGGCACAGCGGTGGCGTGCAGGCCTCGCTCAACACCGAGGCCGCGCTGGCACAGCTGCTCACCGGCACCGGCCTTTCGTTCCAGCGTGATGCCAGCGGCGTGGTGCTGCAGGCCGCCCCGGCCACCGACGCCGGCGTACGCCAGATCGGCACGCTGCGTGTGACCGGCCAGGCCAGCGAAGGCGCTTCGCCGTGGGGGCTTGCCGATGCCGATGCTGTCTACCGTGACAGCGGCTCGCGCGTGCACCTGGACCACCAGCAGCTGGAACGCTTCCGCGGCCAGTCGATCGGCGATGTGCTGGCCGGTGCGGTGGGCGTGCACACCGCTGACGTTCGCAACGGCGGCGCGCTGGACGTCAACATCCGCGGCCTGCAGGGCCAGAACCGGGTGCCGGTGATCATCGACGGCGGCCAGCAGGCCATCGACGTGTACCGCGGCTATGCCGGCGTGCAGCAGCGCAGCTACCTGGACCCGGACCTGATCAGCGCGATCAGCATCGAAAAGGGACCGAGCCTGGCCGCCAATGCCGCCAGCGCGATCGGTGGCGTGGTCTACATGGAAACGCTGAAGGCCGAGGACATACTCGATGACGGCCAGGCCTGGGGACTGCGCGTGCGCGGCGGCGTGGCCGACAACAGCATCGACCGCACCCGCACCTTCAAGCAGATCGCGCGCGGCAGCGACAACCACAACAGCCTGCGCGACCCGCGCGACTGGAACGGCAGCGTGGCCTTCGCCCAGCGCGGCGAAGACTGGCAGCTTGTCGCAGCCTACGCACGGCGCCGCCAGGGCAACTACTTCGCCGGCAGCAACGGCGCCCACCGCTACGACGACCAGCACCTGTCCAGCGGCGGTACCGGCATGTCCAGCCAGGCCGTTTCCAAGCTGTACCACCCGGGCGATGAAGTCCTGAATACCCACACTGACAACGAATCGGCGTTGCTGAAGTTCACGTGGACGCCCAACCCGGACCAGCGCCTGGAGCTGAGCCACCGCTTCTTCAACTCCAGCTTCGGCGAAATCATGCCGTCGGCGATCGGCCGCGTGGGTGAGTCCAACGAATGGGTGACCTACGTGGACAAGGCCAACACCATGTACCAGTTCGAGCCCGGGAAGATGCGGGTCAACGCCACTTCGCTGCGCCATCGTTACCGCCCCGAGGCGCACCCGTGGCTGGACCTGAACAGCACGCTGTGGTTCACCACGGCCACCAGCCGCATGTTCAACAGCAATATCGCCAACACGCCGCTGTTCAAGGACGTGCCCAACGACCAGATGCCCGACACGCTGGGCGAGACCTACGGCCCTGGGCTGCAGTCGGACGTGAAGACCCGGCGTTGGGGCCTGGACAGCAGCAACACCACGCGTTTCAGCAATGATCTGGGCGACTGGACGCTGCGCTATGGCGCGTCCTTCCAGCATGAAGACACCGCACCCAACTCGCCGGTACTGCCGGTGGACTACAACAACAACCGTTACCTGCGATCGGGCACGCGCCGCGAGGCCAGCGTGGTGGCGTCGTTGCAATGGCAGCCGTGGGACTGGCTGTCGCTGACCGCAGGCGGCCGCTTCATCGACTACCGCACCCGCGACCGCAATCGCGTGGCCTTCGTCAGCGAATCGCGCGACCTGCGCTATACCTTCGCGCGCCTGAGCAAGGGGGGCCAGCTGCTGCCGGGCTGGTACAAGGAGTGGTACCCGGATGCACAGGGCAACTACACGTATGACTCGCTGCGCGCTACGCCCTACGGCGGCAGCACGCTGGGCCAGAGCTACGACTTCGATGGCTTCATTCCCGACCCGCGCGGCGCCAACGGTTTCTACATCAAGCAGATTCCCACCGCATGGGGCTACAAGCCGGCGATCCGCCGTTCCGGCCACGGCTTCGCGCCGTACGCAGAGGCCCGCTTCAGCCTCGATCAGGATATGTTCTTCTACGTGAAGTACGCGCAGGGCTGGAAGATGCCCAGTCTGTTCGAATCGACGCTGGGCAACAGCACCTCGGCACCGGTGGCCGACCTGAAGCCGGAGAAGAACCGTTCCTGGGACATCGGCTTCAGCCTGCTCAAGCAGGACCTGTGGCGCGATGGCGACCGCCTGGCGTTCAAGGTGGCCTGGTTCAAGAACGATATCGACAACGCGATCACCCGTCGCTTCGACTCCAGCAACTGGGCGTTCTATGTCGACAACGTGGACAACTACACGGTATCCGGCTACGAGCTGCAGTCCGGCTATGACGCCGGCATCGCCTACCTGGACCTGTCGGCCAGCTACTACCAGCGCGCGCGCACCTGCGACGCGGCCACCGCCAAGCGCCTGCGCGAAGACCCCTATGCGAAGTGGAGCAAGCTGGACACCACGCCGGATTGCGTGGATGGCGGCTTCGGTACCTCGTTTGTCAACGCACAGAATCCGCCGAAGTACTCGATCCACAGCACGCTGGGCTTCCGCCTGTTCGACAAGCGGCTGGATACCGGCATCCGCCGCACCTACAACAGCGGCCCCACCCACGAACTGGACAAGCCCTGGAATACCACCGGCTCGACCGGGTTGCAGAACATCTACCTGCCCACCGCGATCTACGACTTCTATGCGCGCTGGCAGTTCACCCCGAAGGCCGAAGTGGAACTGGTGGTCAGCAACCTGCGCAACACCTACTACATGGACACGCTGGCGATGAGCCTGATGCCGGGCCCGGGCCGCACCACGCGACTGAACTTCACCGCACGGTTCTAACTGCTGCAGAAACAGCGACGCGCCGGAGGGGTCCTCCGGGGCGCTTGCCTGCGGCGGCTCACGCTCTGGCAGGTGCCAACCTGGGTTGGCACAGCGCTTCCGCACCGGTAGATGCCAGCCTTGGTTGGCACGGCGACGCGTTACTTCGCGGTACTCAGCAGCAGTACCGCGACGGTCACCAATGCGATGCCGACCCAACCGATCGGACGCAGGCGATTGCCGAACAGCAGGCGGCCGCAGGTGGCGGTACCGATCACGCCGATTGCCCCCCACATCGCATAGGCGGTGGCCAGGTCCATGTAACGCACGGCCTGGCCCAGCAGGGCAAAGGCAATCCAGACCATGACGATGGCTCCAACGCCCCAGCGCCAGCGGCGGAAGCCCTCCGACTTGGCCACCATCATGTTGGCGGCGACGTCGATCAGCGCCGAACAGATCACGAAAAACAGGGCCAGGGTATTCATCAGTGCGCCTCCCCGAGAGTGACGCAGACGATGCCGACCACCGCCAGCACCAGGCCGGCCAGCTGCTGCAGCGACAGGCTTTCACCGAAGACGGTGAGGCCGACCACGGTCAGCAGGGTCAGGCCCAGTCCTTCCCATACCGCGTAGGCCACGCCCACCGCGATGCGGCGCACCGACTGCGCCAGGAAGAAGTAGGACAGCGCCAGCGCGCCGGCCATGACCAGATAGCCGGTCCAGCCGCCATCGCGGGCGGCGTGGGCCATGAACGAGGTGCCGACCACTTCGGCGACGATCGCCACGGTCAGGCAGGCCCAGGCGACCAGCGCGCCACGGGCGGGAACAGTACGGGACATGTGAAGCTCCTTGCAGGGCGGGGACCACGCCGCCTCATCAATGGATCCACGCCGAGCGTGGAGGGTCCGGAACGCCCCGCAGACAGGGGCGACGGCGGCCAGTATCATCGCCTTTTACGGTGGAATCAAAATGGATTCCATCGACAGGAGCGATGGATATATGCCCTACTCCCCTGAATCCCTGCAGGCCTTCGTGGAAGCCGCGGCGCGGCGGCATGTTCAGGGCGGAAATCCAGCAGCACAAGGCTCTGCGGCCCGCGTTGCAGGTCCAGAGCGGAGGCGGCCGCCGGCATCAGCGGCGCGCCGGCCGGGCCGTGGTCGGCACGCACGGCCACGAACGTCGCCGGCCGGCCTTCGGCAATACCATGCTGCGGCAGGCCGATCGCCTGCGCGGCGTGGGTGGTGACCATGTCCAGCGCCAGCATCAGGTCGGCATCGGTGTAGAAGCCGGACCGGTAGCCCAGCAACATCGCCCGCTGCAGCAGGTCGCCGTTACCGTACGGCCACCAGCAGTCGCGGATGTTGTCGTTGCCTGCGAACACGCGCACACCGGCATCATGCAGCGCGCGCAGCGGCGGGAAAGGATGATCGCCCGGCGCGTTGCTCATGATCGCCACACCCGCCGTGGCCAGTGCTTCGCCCACCTGCAGCGCGCGCGCCAGCGGCACGTCGCCCAGCGAATAGGCATGGCTGACCGCAACCCGCCCCTGCAGGCCGGCGGCCCGCGTCCGCGCCGCGATGCGCAGCAGCTGGGCCAGGCCGGTTTCGCCGGGCTCGTGCAGATGGATGTCCAGCTGCACGCCGTAACGCTCGGCCAGGCCGAACAGCAGCGCCAGCTGGCCTTCGGCATCACCATCGAGCGTGGTCGGGTCGATGCCGCCGAGCACCTCCACGCCCGCGGCAAGCGCCTGCTCCAGTACGGCGGCGGTGCCGGGACAGGACATCACCCCGGCCTGCGGAAACGCCACCAGCTGGATCCGCATGATGTCGGCGCAGCGCAGTGCCGCCTCGCGCACCGCTTCGAGATGGCCGAGACCGGTGCTGCCGTCGATATCGACATGGCAGCGCATCGCCACCGTACCGAAAGCACTGCATTGGCGGATCAGCGCCTCGGCACGGTCCACCATCGGTGCCGCACCCGCCACCGCCGCCTTCTCCACCGCCAGCCGCTCACGCAGGCTGTTCACCGGCTGGTGCGGGTGCCAACGGTCGCCGACGAAGCTCTTGTCGAGGTGAATGTGGCCGTCGACCAGCCCGGGCAGCACCGCGAAGCCCTGCAGGTCGACGCATTCCGCCGCGTCGGCCGGCGCCGCCTCGCCATTGAGCCCGCTGATGCGGCCATCACGGATATGGAAATGCAGTGGCGCACCGTCGCGGTCGACACCGCCATGGACGAACTGGAGGGTCATCGGGAACTCCCGGAATGCCAAGAATGGCGCCATCGTGCGCCTCGCCGCAGCCATCGGCCAACGAAATATCTGGATGGCACGCATTCACCAGAACGATGACTGCCCTGCGACAACCGGTCGCAGCCACGCCGTGCACACCCCTGAACGGGTAACATGGGCGCCTGTTTCCGCTGTGATGCCGCATGGGCCCGTCCGACCGCCACGATCGTCTCCGCCGCTGGCAGGCCGCGTCCCTGCTTGCCGCCGCCCCGATCG
Source organism: Stenotrophomonas sp. YJH_SMC_21 (assembly GCF_059369555.1). Lineage (NCBI taxonomy): Bacteria > Pseudomonadati > Pseudomonadota > Gammaproteobacteria > Lysobacterales > Lysobacteraceae > Stenotrophomonas > Stenotrophomonas sp. YJH_SMC_21. The sequence goes on along the minus strand of NZ_JCAFSU010000017.1, from coordinate 70,558 downwards.
CCAGCCTGTCCGCCACTGATGCGGCGGCCGCTGCGCCGCTGCAGTCGCCGCCGGGCCAGCAGCGCATTGCCCCGGCTGCACTGGTCGAGCGCCTGCACCAGCGCGTGCTGTCCGGGCAGAGCGCCACTGCCACGCTGGAACACTGGTGCGCCGAGCACGGCCTGGCCGAACAGGCGCGGGTGCGTGCAGTGCGCGTACACGGCCAGGACAAGCCTGCCCCCGCCGACGTGCTGCAGGCGCTGGGTGTGAAGCCAGGTGCCGAGCTGCGCTATCGCCGCGTGCAGCTGGTCTGCGGCAGCCGCGTGCTGTCCGAGGCCGACAACTGGTACCTGCCCGGCCATCTCAGCCCGGCCATGAACCAGGTGCTGGACAGCACCGACGAACCGTTCGGTCGCGTGGTCGGCCCGCTCGGTTTCCAGCGCCAGACCTTGGCCGACCAGACGTTCTGGCCGCCGCGGGGCGAAGGCGACCGCGGCGTGATCCTTGAAGTGCGCGCCCTGCTGCGCGACCGCCAGCAGCAGCCTTTCAGCTACGTCATCGAGTCGTACCTGCAACAGGCGCTTCCGTAACGCGCCGTGGCGCCGGTCATCCGCCGGCGCTACGGGCCCGTGATGCCGTTGGCGGCCGGATCCACCGAGAACACGAAGCGCCCGCCATGCTGGTCCCTGCCCCATGTCATCGGCGCCGTGGCCAGGCTGTAGACCGGGGCCACCTTGTCCATGCCGATCGCCTCGGACCAGGCACTGAAATCCTCATCGGTACGGCTGCGGATCTCGCCAACGCACAGGCTGTAGCCGCAGGCAAAAGACACCAGCGTGCCGTCGTTGCCGATGAGCCGGGTCGCGGCCGCCCTGTAGAGCCGGGTCAGGTCCTGCACTTCCAGGTGACCGGCTGCATCGCGCTCGAACTGGCTGATCGCCTGCGCGAAGGCCTTGTCGGAACCCAGCACCGCCTCGCTCTTCTGTGCGGACACCGCACCCTCGTTCAGCAGCATGCGCTCGCCCTCGAGGAAGTGACCCTCCGGTTGCGCGAGCCCAGGGGCAGCCGTCGTGGTACTCGATGCCGTTGGCACGCGCGCTGATACAGCATCGGTCGCGGGGTTGGAAAGGGACGGCGCAGGCGCGGCATTGGCCACCTCCGCGGCATCCTCCACGCTGGCCGCCTGCCTGCCACTGCAACCTGCAATGGCCAGCACGGCAATCACACTCCACCCCCTGACATCCATGCGCATCCTCCTCCGTGTATCGCCCCAGCATGCCATGTGCGCGCCGGCAACACGGATGCACTGCACAAAGAAAAGCCCGGCAATGCCGGGCCTTTCGTTCGCCTGCCGGATCAGCGGAACCGGTAGTCCAGCTGCACCCAGTACTGGCGGCCATACGGATCGTAGTTGCCGACCGGATAGAACGGCCAGCCGCCACCGTTCTTGTCCGCCGGCGGGCGGCTGTCACGCAGGTTGTTGACGATCACGCCCACCGACAGGTTCTCGCCGAATTGGCGGAACACGCTGGCGTTGTAGGTCATGTACGGCGCGATGCGGCCACTGCCATCGGTCTTCGGCAGCGAGCCGAAGCGGTTGCCGTACAGCGTGGTGGTCCAGTCACCCTGGTTCCAGGTGATGCTGCCGTTGGCCTTGCTGCGCCACTGGTAGTCATCCAGCGAATTGCGGATGTCACGCTCCGGATCATCGGAGAACTGCCGGTATTTGTGCTCCAGCACCACGGTGTAGGCCAGGCGCGTGGTGAACCGGCCATAGCGACCGGCATCGAAACGCCAGTTGCCCTTCAGGTCCAGGCCGCGAACCGATTCAGAGGCGGCGTTGATCGGGTTGATCAGCACACGGGTCACCTGGTCCGGCTGCACGGTTGCATTGGACGGGTTGCGGATCACACGCGACAGCGCGTCCTGGCACAGCGGTGAGCCGATGTCACGCGCCTCGCCGCCCAGCGTCTTGCCCAACCGGCAATCGGCCTCGTCGCGCAGGATGCGGCTGGTATCGAGGCTGGTCACCTCGTTGTCGATGCGGATGTCGTAGTAATCGGCACTGAAATCCAGGCCAGCCAGCGGCGACCAGACCACGCCGAAGCCATACGACTTGGCCGACTCCGGCTGCAGCTGCGGGTTGGCACGGTTGCTGTAATCGATCGACAGGCCGTTGTAGTCGCAGTTGTCATACGACTGGCCTGCGGTGCGGCAGCGCCAGTAGTCGGTCATGCCCGGGTTGTAACCACGCGTCTCTGTCGCGAACACGTAGTTCATGTCCGGCGCCCGGAAGCTGGTGGCAGCGGTACCACGGATCAGCAGGCTCTCGATCGGGCGGAACTCGACGCCGAAGCTCCAGGTCGCCTTGCCGATATGCTCACCACCGGCTCGGTACTGGTCATAGCGCCCGGCCAGGGTGGTGGTGAGCGACTGCAGCAACGGCAGCTGCAGCTCCACGCCGGCAGCATAGCGGTCGCGCTCGCCACCGGCACCAATACCGGCGCTGGTGTTCCAGAATTCACCGGTGCCCAGTCGCGGGTCCGGTCGATTGCGATAGCCTTGGCTGCCAGCCTCGACCACCGCGGCCAGCGCAGCGTCGCCACCGGGCAGTGCGAACAGCCGGCCGTTGACGCTGGCGCTGAAGGTCTGCAGCCACGCCGCGTTGCGGCTCTCCTGGTAGCCGGACAGGTCCTGGTACTCATTCGGGCTCAGCGGCTGGAACAGGCGCGCCGGGTCCGGCGCATAGACCTCTACGCCATTTCGCACGCCCAGCTTCGGGCCAAGCAGGTATTCATTGATGCCGGCCAGCAGCACCGGGCGACGGGTGCGGTTCTCGTAGCGTGAGCGGCTGTAGACCGCTTCATAATCCCAGCCACTGTCACCGATCTGGCCGCGCGCGCCGACGTTGAACGACCAGGAATTTTCCAGGAAACGGTTGGCATTGCGCGGCAGGCCACCGATTTCCTCGGGTGCAAAGCGGCGGTACCAGCTTTCCAGGTTGCCGGTGGTCTGGTTGTAGAAGTAATTGCGGGCCGAGGTCCAGGTGGGCGCACGGGTGTTGTTGGTGATGCGTGCGCTGCCCACGGCCAGATCGGCGAACAGGTCGGTGGTCTCGTTGACGTGGAAGGTCAGCAGGCCGTAGCCGTTGAGATTGCGCTTCTCGGTCTGCACCGTCCAGTAGCTGGCGGCGGCCTCGTTGCTGCCGCAATACCAGCCCTGGCGCGGGTTGAAGGCGCGGAACACGCTGCCGCCATAGATGTCCGACGCCGCGTCGCAGCCATTGACGCCCGGATCGATGTTGCGACCGGTGGCAGCGTTGCGGCGATACGCGATCGCGGTCGCCTGCGGCGCCTTGCCAGCCGGGTCATCATCCAGCGAGTCCATGAAATCGCGCTGGCGCGCATGGATCGCCTTGCGCACATCGAACTCGAAGCCGAACAGCGCATCCCAGCGCTCGCCGGAACTGCCACCAACCACCTGCGCGCGCTGGTTGTCGCCACCGCCCTGCTGGGTGCCGCCGGCCCGCACGTTCACGTCCACACCCTCAAAGCGGTCCTTGAGGATGATGTTGACCACGCCGGCGATGGCGTCGGAGCCATACACCGCCGACGCACCGGCCGCCAAGACCTCGATGCGCTCAATCAGCGCACTGGGAATGTTGGCCAGGTTGACCACGTTCACCGAGCCCTCGTAGGCCAGCGGGTAGTCGGCCTGGCGGCGGCCGTTGACCAGCACCAGCGTGCGGTTCGGGCCCAGCCCGCGCAGGTTGATGGTGTTGGCGGCCGGGGTGAAGGTGTTGCCGAAGTCCTCCCCCTGCACGTTGCCGGTGTTTTCAGTCAGGGCGCTCAGCGCGTCGAACGCGTTGCGGTAGCCCTGCGCGTCGATCTGCTCGCGGCTGATCACGGTCACCGGCGACGGCCCTTCGACACTGGCGCGCGGAATGCGCGAGCCGGTGACCTTCACTTCCTGCAATGAGGTGGGTGCGCTTTCCTGCGCGAAGGCCGGCGACGACACCAGCATCAGGGACGACAGCGCGAGCACCAGCGGACGCGGGCGCAGCGCCTTGTGGGAGGCAGACATGGGCTTCCTGGGGGAGTTGGACGGGTGGTATGGGACCGGAGGCCTGCGCGGCGCATAACGATCCCGTAACGAAAGTGTCCTGAATGGATGGTTTCAACGGAAATGACCAGCCCTGATGGACTTATGCCTGAACCGAATCAGGCTCCGCCCGGTGATCGTCGCGTTTTTGCAATCTTTTGAATGGTCTGGCGAACCGGGCATTGCCATCGTTCCGGGGATGATGACCCCGTACCCCACATCCCCCCTCCCCCCGCTGCGCCCGGTGTTGCGCCGTCACCTGCTGCAGCTGCAGGCCGCACCGGTCACCCTGCGCCCGTTCCAGCGTACCGACCTGCCGCGCTGGCGCCTGTTCGATGACCGCCGCCGGCGCGGCCGCCGCCATCCGGCCGGTATCGACGAAGAAGCCCGCTTCCTTGCCCACATGCATCGCTCGCGGCTGGAGCAGGACAACGACCAGCTGCTGCTGGGTGTGTTCGATGACGAGCACGGCACTGTCCTGGACCAGCTGCATGTCCGCCTGCAGTCCCTGCATACGCGCTGCGCCGAGCTTCTGTCGCTGCAGCACTGGCACCCGCACGTGGATGCAGCGCTGCGCGCGCTGTGCCCGTTCCTGTTCGAGGATGTGGGCGTGCACCGCCTGTTCGTGATGCTGCCACCGGACTGCAGTGACCCGTTCGCCACTGCGCTGCACGCCTTCGGCTTCGAGCACGAAGGCCTGTTGCGCGACCATCATCTGGATCTGGATGGCTGGCAGGACCGCCAGCTGCTGGCGCTGACTGCACCGGTCTGGCGCAGCCGCCAGCAGCCACCGGGTTAGCGGACCCGCTCCAACGCGTCGCCTGCGCCGGTCAGCACCGAGCAGGCGTGGTCCTGCAGTTCTTCGGCGCTGGCCTCGTTGCCGGTGCCGGCGTCCACCCGGGTCGCCAGCAGGATGAAGCCCGGGACGCCCTGCACGGCGTCCCGGCCGGCCACGACCAGGCTCCACTGACCAACATCGTCCACGCCTGCGAGGTCGTAAGCCAGCAGATTGAGCGGATTGGCGGTCAGTTCCGCGCCCGCCAGCAGCCGTGCCTGGTATTGATGGCCGCGCAGCAGGACCGGCAGCGGTGCCCAGCGGCTGCCGAGAGCGGCAGCATGCGTGTCCAGCGCCTGCAGCACGTCGGCACGCAGGCAATCCACGTGGATATGCAGCTGGTGCTGCGAGCGGCCGTGCGGCGAGTTCAACGCCAGGCTGGCGACGTTGCGCGGCAGTGGTTGCCGCAGGGCCTGTTCGGTGTGGCTGCGCGCCTGCCAGGCGGCAGCGAAGTAGTTCGGTGCACCACGCTGGTACAGGCTGCGGCTCTCGATACCGCTGACCTTGTCCAGCGGCATCAGCAGGAACTGGTAGTCGCCGTGCGCATCCTTGACCAGCACATCGCGGCGGTCTGCGGCCGTCTCCACGCGCAGGCAGTCGCCGCGTGGACCTTCGGCGCCCCGGCAGTCACGTTCGATCAATCGCCACAATGCATCGGAATGGGCCGGCGGCGGCGGCGCACTGGCACAGGCGGACAACAGCAGCAGGGACGACAGCAGGAAGGGGCGCAGGGACACGGCAACGACTCACGGAGCAGGCACGGCAGACAGCGCCGCGCTGCATTCTAGCCAGTGCGAAGCTGCAATCAGTAGGTGCCGAACGGCACTTCAACCACGATCGGGGCGGCACCCTCGCCGGCCTGCAGGCTGTAGCGGTCCAGCGCCCCATCGTCATCGGCGTGCGGCTGGCGCTGGAAATGCAGCGGGTAGCGGGTGTCCCCCAGGCGCACGGCGCTGCCGTCGGCCTCCAGCGCGGCACCTTCCGGAATCAGCAGCCCGCCCAGGTCACTGTAGGCGCCAGGCACATCGGCGAAGCTGTAGTCGGCCAGCTCGTCCACCCGCTGCATCGCATAGACGTGCGGCACATAGGGACGTGCGGGGCTGCGGCCATTGCTCAGGTCGGTCACCCAGGCCTGCGGCAGGTGGTACTGCTCGCGCAGCGCGGCCACGCCCAGCGATGGGCTGGCCACCTGCAGGCAGCACACCGTGCGCTTGCCTTCGCGGTCAAGAATGGCGAAACGGTCACCGCGGGTGGCCGCCTGCGGCAGCATGGCGAAGGCCAGGTTACGCTGGGCCGGTGCGTAGCCGGATTCGGTCTGCAGGTTGCGCCAGGCACCGAATACCGGGGTTTCGACCGGCGCGGGTTCCGGATCGGCAGCGGAGGCGGAGGCGGAGGCGGAGGCGGCAAACGCTACGCCCAGCAACGACAACACCAGCGCCGTCATCGTCTTGTCCTTGCCGCGGAAACTGCCTGCCGTCATACCGTATCCCGTATCCAACACCTGCGCCGGAAAGGCCCGGCCTGCCCGCTGGCGTATTGCCAGCCATTGCTCCCACTATGCAATGACCACGCTGTGCCGGCAATGACCGGGGCGCTGACGCCTTTCGCACGCTCGGTGCTATCGTTCCCGCCATCTTCCCCTGCGCAGGAGCGCTCGCATGTCTGCATTCCGTCTGTCCCTGTTGCTGCCGGCCTCTGCCCTGCTGCTGTCGGCCTGCGTCAGCACCCCTGGCCCGGAAGTCAAAGGCAGCGGCCGCTGCGACGCCAGCCAGCTGGGCTGGGCGATCGGCCAGCCGGCCAATGAGCCCAACATCCGCCGCCTGTCCCGCGAGAGTGGTGCCGGCCTGGTCAACCCGATCGGCCCCAGCACTATCACCACCAAGGACATCCGCCAGGACCGCCTGCGCGTGTTCGTGGACAAGGACAACGTCATCACGTCCACGCGCTGCGAGTAAGCGCCACCACCGCTTTTGTAGAGTCGAGCCATGCTCGACTGGCTTTTCGCGCCGCCCGTCCGAAGACCCGTCGAGCATCGCTCGACTCTACAATTCAGGGTTCGGTATAGCCGGCACAGTCCGGCAGTGCCTGGTCCGGGTGGAACATCCCCGCCCCGAAGCGGAACAGCCGCGTGTAGGTACACGCCGGGTCCTGTTCGATGCGCAGATCCTGCTTCTTCAGCGGCCCCCTGGCCAGCGAATCCTCGAAGCGCGAAACACCGGCCGGGTACCGGGTCGCCACGGTCCGGTAGCGCAGCACTGGCATGCCCTCGGCAACCGTATCCAGCGCCAGCTTCGCCGAGAACCCGTATTCGTCGTGGCAGGCACCGGCGCGCTGCTTGATGTCCTGCTCGCTGAAACAGGCGCGGATCATCGCATTGCCCAGCCATGGCACGGTCAGCACGTCGTCGTCCACCTGGATGTCGTCCTGCAGGTGACGCACGCGTGCCAGCTGCAGCGTGGACGCGTCGGCACCTCCACCGGAGTACATGGTGCTGAACTTGACGATGCCACCCACCAGCACATTCTGGCGGGCGCGCTGCTGCGGGTCGGTCACCGGTTCATCGCTGCCCACGCCAGGGGCCAGCCGCACGATCCATGGCCACAGCGACAGCTCGCTTTCCTGCGGCACGTCGATGCTGACGTGGTAGGTGTGCGGCTTGCCCTGGCCCGGTGCCTTCTCAAGCACTTCCAGCACGGTCGGCCGGTTACCCTCCTCGGCAACCGGCTGCACGCGTACGCACCAGTTGCCGTCCCGCGTGCAGTCATAAAGCCCCGACGGTCCAGTCTCACTCGCGATCAGTACCTGTCCCAGCGGCTCCATCACGTTGCCGGCGGCATCGCGCTGCTGCGGCAGGATCGCGCTTTGGGCCAGCGCCAGCAGCGGGGTCGCCAGCAATGCAGTGCACAGGGTGGCGCGGACGGCGGCGGTGGGCATGGATGGCTCCTGCGGATGGGCCTCCGATGGTAACCGTTGCCCGGGCGGCGTCGAGCCATGCTCGTCTGCTGTATGTCGGCAGGAGCAGCCGAGCATAGGGTCGGCTCTACATCATCCGCAATCGCAGCCACCCCAGCCCTTGGCCTTCGAGGTCTGGCCGATACCGGGATTGAACGTGTTGCTCGGGTCCAGCTGCCTGTAGAACCCGGCCAATGCGGGCTTGGCCGGGTACAGGTGGCCGACGTTGTGCTCGGCCGGGTACTCGGCACCACGCTGGTCCAGCAGTGCCCACATCGCGTGCTCGATCGCCATCGGGTCCTCGCCCTTGCGCGCGATGTAGTCCTGGTGGAACACGTGGCACAGGAAGTGCCCGTAATACAGCTTGTGCAGCAGGCGGCCGTCGATATCGGCCGGCAACTGCTCGAACCAGTCGGCGTCATCTCGGCGCAGGGCAATGTCCAGCGCCACGATGTCCTGCACCTGCCCGCGATGCACTTCGCGGTAGCGCACCGCGGCACCGGCCACGGCGAAGCGATGCAGGAACGCCTTGCGCCCCTCCTCGGCCGTGCAGTGGAAAAAGCCGCCTTCGTGCCCGGCGAAGAAGCCGCGCAACCAGGCCTCGGTTTCTGCTGCGTCCTGCGCGGAGACCTTCAGCAACAGGTGATGCTCGTAGCGCTGGCGGAACTCGCCCATGCGCTTGGGCAGGTGCGAGGGCAGCAGGCCGGTCAGAACCTGCATCACCCGGTCAGTCACCCCACGCAGGCCCAGCCGTTCGAACCAGCCGTCGACGCGGCTCTTCAATGCGAACGCGGCAGGTACACGTGCGGTGCCGAGGCGATCGATCAGCAGGAAGCTGTCCTTGCCGTAGCGCTCGCCGATGTCATAGGCATCGCGGTGGATGTACTCACCGGCAATCGGCAGGCGCTCGAAGCCGGTCAGCAGCTGGCGACGGATCGCCGTGAGGCTGTCGGTGCGGTTGCTGCCGATGTAGAAGACTTCGGCGGTCTCCTTTTCGAAGGTATCCAGGCGCACCGCGAACACCGCCAGCTTGCCGGCCGAACCGGCAGCCTCGTAGTGGCGGCTGGGATCAGCATTGAAGCGCGCCGGGGTATCGGCGTCGACCTTGCGCACTTCGTCTGCGTAGCGCGGATCGGAGGCTGCGCGGCCGTCGCCGTCCCCCACATCCGACGCACTGTAGTCGCCGGCCTGCAGGCGCTGCAGGATCTGCTCGGGCGTATCGCCCAGCGCGATGCCGAGATGGTTGACCAGCTGTAGTTGGCCCTGCGCATCGACCCGCGCGTACAGCGCCAGCTCGGTGTAGGCCGGGCCACGGCGCACCAGCGCGCCGCCGGAGTTGTTGCAGATGCCGCCCAGCACCGAGGCGCCGATGCAGGACGAGCCGATCACCGAATGCGGTTCACGGCCCAGCGGTGCCAGCGTCTGCTCCAGGCGGTCGAGCGTGGCACCGGGCAGGCACAGCACCTGGCGGCCTTCGTTCAACAGCTGGATGCCGGTCAGGCGCAGCGTGCTGACCAGCACGATCGGCCGGCCGTAGTCATCGCCGTCCGGGGTCGAGCCACCGGTCAGCCCGGTATTGGCCGCCTGCAGGATGATCGCCGCCCCGCCCTGCACCGCTGCCTGCAGCACGTGCCACAGTTCCAGCAAGGTACCCGGACGCACCACCGCCAGTACCGGGCCATCGCCGAAGCGGTAGCCGCGACGGAAGCGGCGGGTAGCCTTGTCACCGGTCAGTACATGGCGGCTGCCGACCGCGTCGCGCAACTGTGCCAGCACGGCATCGTGGCCACTCATGGCAGGCTGACCAGCGAATCGCGGCCGATGTCAGCGATGCGACGCGCACCGGTCAGTGTCATCGCCACGCGCATCTCCTTGGCGATAAGGTCCAGCAGGTTGGCCACGCCGGCCTCGCCCTGCGCGGCCAGCGCATAGACGAAGGCACGCCCCAGCAGCACGGTATCGGCACCGAGCGCCAGCATGCGCACCACGTCCAGGCCGGTACGGATGCCCGAATCGGCGAGAATCTTCAGATCGCCCTGTACCGCGTCGGCAATCGCCGGCAGTGCGCGCGCGGTGGACAGCACGCCGTCCAGCTGGCGGCCACCGTGGTTGGAGACCACGATGCCATCGGCACCGAACCTGACCGCATCACGCGCGTCATCCGGGTCAAGGATGCCCTTGATCACCATCGGGCCCTTCCAGAATTCGCGGATCCACTCCAGGTCCTTCCAGGAAATGGAGGGATCGAAGTTGCTGCCCAGCCAACCGATGTAATCCTCCAGCCCGGTCGGGTTGCCACGGTAGGTGGAGATGTTGCCCAGATCATGCGGGCGGCCGAACAGTCCCACGTCCCACGCCCAGTGCGGATGGGTGATGGCCTGGCCGATGCGGCGCAGCGAGGCATTCGGGCCGCTCATGCCGGAGTGTGCATCGCGGTAGCGCGCACCCGGCACCGGCATGTCAACGGTGAACACCAGCGTGGTCACGCCAGCGGCCTGCGCCCGCTCCAGTGCGTTGCGCATGAAGCCACGGTCGCGCAGCACGTACAGCTGGAACCACATCGGCCGCTGGATGGCCGGTGCCACTTCCTCGATCGGGCACACCGATACGGTCGACAGCGTGAACGGGATGCCGCGCCTGTCGGCCGCGCGCGCCGCCTGCACTTCACCGCGCCGGGCATACATGCCGGTCAGGCCAACCGGCGCCAGCGCCACCGGCATCGCCAGCGTTTCGCCGAACAGCTCGGTTTCCAGGCTCAGGTCGGACATGTTGCGCAGGATGCGCTGGCGCAGCGCGATGTCGGACAGGTCGGAAACGTTGCGCTTCAGCGTGTGCTCGGCATACGCGCCGCCATCGATGTAGTGGAACAGGAACGGCGGCAGCCGGCGTTGCGCTGCAGCACGGTAATCGGTGGAGGCGGAGATGATCATGGGGTCAACCGTGTGGGGAAGGTAGACGCGAGGCCCGCGCACGCCGGGCTTCGTTGTCATCGAGCGTGCGCAGCGTGGTGTGCACGAACTCGAGGTGGGCATGCGCGGCGGCGCGCGCGCGTTCGGGGTCGCCGGCCAGCACCGCGTCCATCATCTCGCGGTGCTGGTCGGACAGCGGCGAGAAGGTCCTCGCCGAGGTGTAGAGCTTCTCGCGGCTCTGCGAGATGTTGGTCTGCAGCAGTTCGAACAGGCCGCGCATCACCTGCAGCAGCACCAGGTTGTGCGAGGCCTCGGCGATGGACAGGTGGAAGGCCGCGTCAGCCTCCGCTTCACCGGTGGGGTCGTCCTTGCCGTGCGCGTCCATCATGGTCTGGAAGGCCTGCGCGATGCGCGTGCGGTCCTCGTCGGTGGCACGCAGCGCCGCATGCCAGGCGGTGGCGCCTTCCAGCGCATGGCGGATCTCCAGCACGTCGAAGCGGTATTCCGGGTCGCCCTGGAACAGCGGCAGGTACGGCGCCAGCGGTTCATCCAGCGCCTGCCGCGCGCGCGCCGCCGGTTCGGCCACGTAGGTGCCGCCACCGACCCGTGCGGTCAGCAGGCCCTGGCTGGCCAGCTGCGCGATGGCCTCGCGCAACGCCGTTCGCGAGACCCCCAGCTGCACCGCCAGGGTGCGTTCGGCCGGCAGCCGGTCGCCCGGCTGCAGCCGCTGTTCCTGCACCAGGCCGCGCAGCTGTGCGGCCACCTTGTCCGAGATACGTTGCGTGCTCATGGCGCCATTGTGGCCCGAAGCGCGTAACAGGGGGTCAGGCCGCGCGGCATGGCTCAGGGAATCATCCATGTCAGCCAGTAGGCCTGGGCCAGGGTGATCAGGCCGACCATGGTGGTGAAGACCAGGCTGTGCTTGACCGTGAAACGGAACAGGTCCGATTCCTTGCCGGCCAGGCCAACCGCCGCGCAGGCAATGGCGATCGACTGCGGCGAGATCATCTTGCCGGTGACGCCGCCGGTGGTGTTGGCCGCCACCAGCAGCACGTCGGACACGCCGATCTGCTGTGCGGTGGTCGCCTGCAGCGCCGAGAACAGCGCATTGGACGAGGTGTCCGAGCCGGTCAGGAACACGCCCAGCCAGCCCAGGAACGGCGAGAAGAACGGAAAGGCGTCGCCGGTGTGCGCCAGTGCCAGCGCCAGCGTTGCCGACAGGCCCGAATAGTTGGCGATGAACGCGAAGGCCAGCACCATGCCGATCGAGTAGATCGGCATGCGCAGCTCACGCACGGTTTCGCCGAAGGTCTGCAGCGCCGACCGGGCCGGCATGCGCAGCGCGATGATCGCGATCACCGCCGCGAGGATGATCGAGGTGCCGGTGGCCGAGAACCAGTCGAACTTGTAGACCGCCTCATAGCTGAGCGGCGCGTCCACGATCGGCGGCATCTTCTGCACCCTCTGGTCCAGGCCCGGCACCGGGAGCTTCAGCACCCAGCTTTCCAGCGGGCCGCCTGCCGCGAACAGCGACTTGAACGGCTTGATGCTCCACAGCGTGACCATCGCGGTGAGGATCAGGAACGGCGACCACGCCTTGGCGATCTGGCCGACGCTGTAGCGCGGCGCCTCCAGTGCCTGTGCGGTCGCCTCGGCGCTGGTTTCGGTATCGAAGCGGAAGATCCGTACCGGCTTCCAGCGGCGCAGGAACAGGGTCAGGCAGACCAGCGACGCCAGCGAGGCGGTGATGTCCGGCAGTTCCGGACCGATGAAGTTGGAGGTCAGGTACTGCGCGATGGCGAAGGAGCCACCGGCCACCAGCACCGCCGGCCAGGTTTCCTTGATGCCACGCCAGCCATCCATGATCGCCATGATCCAGAACAGCACGATGACGGTCAGGAACGGCAGCTGGCGGCCGGCCATCTGGCCGATCTCGAAGGCATCCAGGCCGGTGACCTGCCCGGCCACGATGATCGGAATGCCCATTGCACCGAACGCCACCGGCGCGGTGTTGACGATCAGGCACAGGCCGGCGGCATACAGCGGCTTGAAGCCCAACCCGACCAGCAATGCCGCGGTGATCGCCACTGGCGCACCGAAACCGGCCGCGCCTTCCAGGAAGGCACCGAAGGCGAAGCCGACCATCAGCATCTGCAGGCGCTGGTCTTCGGTCACCGACAGGATCGAAGCGCGGATGATGTCGAACTGACCGGTCTTGACCGAGACCTTGTAGAGGAACACCGCGCCGATGATGATCCAGGCAATAGGCCAAAGGCCGTAGACGAAGCCGAAGCCGGCCGCACCCAGCGCCTGGCTCAGCGGCATGCGGTAGAACAGCAGGGCCACGCCAAGCGCGATGGCCACGGTGATCGTGCCGGCCAGCCAGCCCTTCATGCGCAGCACGGCCAGGGCAACGAAGAAGAACGCGATCGGCAGCAGCGCGATCAGGCTCGACAACCACAGGTTGCCGGCGGGGTCGTACAGGTGTTGCCAGGGCTGCATGAAGACTCTCGACTGGATGCGGAAGGTGCCCCACCGCAGGCGGTGGATCGCCGTGGCTGTCGATTATTGGTAGTACCAATAATGATTTCGATCAGACCACTTGCAGCGGATTTAACCGCCACTCCGGCGAGGAACCTATTAGACCATAGGGCTAGATGCCATATTGGTCCGACCATTCAGTCCGCATGGTAGTGCCGGCCGCTGGCCGGCAATTCGAGATTCCCTACGAGATCCTTTTCTCCAACCGCCGCATCACCGCCAGCACCAGCACGCACAGCACGCTCACGCCGATTGCAATCACGTACTTGCTGATCCCCACCGCAATCCCGATGGCCGCCGCCATGATCAACGAGCTGGCCGTGGTCAGGCCGCTGACCTGGTCCTCGCGTGACCCACGCAGGATGGTGCCAGCGGCAACGAAGCCGACACAGGCCACCACCGCTTCGATCAGGCGTACCGGATCAACCTGCAGCAGGTCGCGGTAGCGCTCCTGCTGGAAATGCTCGGCCACCGAGTCGCCAAGGCCGACGATCAACGCGGCGGCCCCTGCGATCAGCATGTGCGTACGCAGGCCAGCGGCGTGCTTGCCCATCTCGCGCTCGACGCCGAGCACGCCGCCGAACAGCATCGCTGCGGCAACGCGCAGCAGGATCGAGACATCCTGGGTAAGTTCCATGGGAAAGCTCCGGAGTTTTCCCGGAGCGTCGCGCGGCGATCGTGGGACGGCGGTGAAGGCGATGGCACGCCTTCTTCACCGCACGCTTTCATCCACGCATGGCGTGGATCTACTGACCGCATTCGCTCACTGCGCCAGGTAGCCACCATCGATGGCGTAGTACGCGCCGGTCGCGAACGAGGCATCGTCGCTGGCCAGCCAGGCCACCAGCGCCGCCACTTCCTCGGCCGTACCCAGCCGCTTCAAGGCGTGACGGCCTTCCAGCGTGGCGCGCACCTTCGGGTCCATCTTCTCCAGCAGCGGTGTGCTGATGAAGCCCGGGCCGACCGCGTTGACACGAATGCCGTCGGCGGCATGTTCCCACGCGGCGGTCTGGGTCAGCCCGACCACGCCGTGCTTTGCCGCCGCATAAGCGGTGGAACCGGCATACCCCACCTGGCCCAGGATCGAGGCCATGTTGATGATGCTGCCGCCGCTTCCAGCGGCTCGCATTGCCCGGATCTGCGCACGCTGGCACAGGAACACGCTGGTCAGGTTGACGTCGATGACCCGCTGCCAGCCATCAATCGGATAGTCACCGCTGCTGGCGGCCGGCCCGCCGATACCGGCGTTGTTGACCGCCACATGCAGGCCGTCGAGTTCCTTGATCGTGCGCTGCACCGCCGCCTCCACCGCTGCGTCGTCGGTGACGTCCAGCGCGATGCCAATCGCCTGTGCACCGGCATTGCGCAACTGCGCCACGGTGGCATCCACCGCATCCTGCTTCAGGTCCCAGACCGAGATCCGCGCGCCGGACGCCGCCAGGGTCTGCGCCACGGCCAGACCAATGCCGGACACGCCGCCGGTCACGATCGCGGTCTTGCCGGTGAGTTGGTAGTCAATCATCTGTGTTCTCCATCAGTGGGGGTATCGAAGTGGCCTGCAGCAGCCAACCGCCCCACCCTACGCGCGTGCATGTGATGGCCTGGCTGACACCGCGTCTACGGGCGATCGTTCCAGCCATGAAACCTCAACTCAAGTTGATGTATGGAATTGCGTACGGATATGCATGCAAAACGCCGGCGTATGCTCGGCGGCATTTTCACTTTGGCCGTAATCGTCAATCGTTTTGACCCTATTGGAATCAAAAGCGCGCGAATCGAGGCGACAATGGGAAACGTTTCCAGTTTCTTCGACACACTCCATTCAACCTGGCGTTTCCCCAGCCATCCAGAGTGCCCACGCCACTGCGTCCCAGCATGCCTGCGCGGGTAACGACCGGATCCGCATCTGCGTTGCAGAGCGCGTGGGCGAGGTCATGCCAGCGTCCACCTCCAAAGTACGTGCCGAGCGATGTCCCGATACTTCACTTTTGCCGATTACCGCCGCTTCGGCCACCGTCATGGCTTCGATTACCGCGCTGACCCGGAACACCTGCGCGACGACCAGTGGGCCGGCCATGGCGAGGTCAACGAGCAGTTCCTGCGCGGCGGCATGAGCCTGATCGCCTCCGACGTCCATAATCGCTTTCCTTATGTAGCGACCGCCCAGCAGAGTCCCGGCCTGGCCATCCGCGTGATGCTGCAGGGCCAGGTCGATGTGCGCATTCCGCGACGCGGTGGTTTCACCCTGCGCGCCGGCACGGCGATGACCGCGCACCACCGCGAGCAGGTCGAGATGACCGGTGCGCATCCCGGCGAAACGCGCATGCGCGGCGTCAGCGTCATGGTGCCCGGCCAGATCGATCCGGATCTGTTCCATCTGCCGCAGCTGGAGACCGCGCTCAACAGCCACCTGGAATGCCGCCACTGGGCCATTCCGCATACCCTGCTGCCGGTACTCGGCCAGTTGTTCGACAGCCCATGGGAAGATGGCATCGACGCCTTGTGGCGCGAGGGCGTTGCTCTGCAGCTGCTGGCCGTTGGCCTGAAGGCCGAGGATCTGCAGACCGACCCTGTACGAACGCTGCGGGCCGGCCAGCGCGAGCGCCTGGAGCGCGTGCGTGCCTACCTGCATGACGACCCCAGCCACGCCCACAGCCTGGTCGAGCTGGCCCAGCTGGCCTGCATGAGCCCCAGCTCGCTGCGCCGTCATTTCGCCCAGCAGTACGGCTGCTCGGTGTTCGACTACCTGCACGAGCAGCGCATGCGCCACGCCGAACAGGGCCTGCGCGAGGACGGCTGGACGGTCGAGCAGGCCGCCGCCGCCAGCGGCTACCGTCATCCCAGCAACTTCGCAGCGGCATTCCGCAAGCGTTTCGGCCTGGTCCCCAGCCGCTGGCGCACGGGCCCCTCGAAGGTGGGGTGAAGGCTGATGCTCTGGTAGGTGTCGACCTTGGTCGACACGCTCCCGCGCCATCACGGATGCCGGCCAGCGGCCGGCACTACCGCAGCCGCCTGAATCGACGTGCCATGGCTCCGCTCTGGTGGGTGTCGACCTTGGTCGACACGCTCCTGCCCCATCGCGGATGCCGGCCAGCGGCCGGCACTACCACGTGCTGCCGGGCTATGCCCGGCGTCATCCTCTCCGCCTCAATACACCGGCAGATCGATGTAGCTTGCCTGCGCCGCGCTGTGCCAGACCCGCTGCGTGGCCTTCTGGTAATCGCCTGGCTTGGCCAGGTAGATGTTCGGCACGTAGGTCTGCGGGTTGCGGTCGTACAGCGGGAACAGGCTGGACTGCACCTGCACCATCACCCGGTGGCCCTTCTGGAACGTGTGGTTGGCGTTGGGCAGGTCGAAACGGTACGGCAGCACCTGGTTGGCGGCCAGCGGCTTCGGATCGCTGAAGCTTTCGCGGTAGCGGCCACGGAAGATCGCCAGCGACACCGGCAGCTCGTAGCCACCCATCTCCGGCGTCGACGCTTCCTGGTCCGGATACACGTCGATCAGCTTCACCACCCAGTCACTGTCAGTGCCACTGGTCGAGGCCTGCAGGTGCACTACCGGCGCGCCGCCGATGCGCAGCGGCGCGGTCAGCGGTTCGGTGATGAAGGTCAGCACGTCCGGGCGACCATCGACAAAGCGCTGGTCCTTGACCAGCCAGGTGGTCCACATGTCGCGGTCACCGAAGCGGACCGGACGCGGCACGAACGGCACCGGCTTGGCCGGGTCGGACACGTACTCCTCGAAGTCGCCCTCGCCCGCCGCCGGCGCCTGGAATGCCAGCTTGCCGCCGGCCCGCAGGTACAACGGCTTGCTGCTGGCAGCACAGCCCTTGTCGCAGCTGCGCGGCCAACCCTCAAGGCGATCCCAGTGGTTTTCGCCGGTGTTGTAGACCAGCACCGGCGGCGTGTCGGCCTTCGGCGCGCCATCCACCAGGTACTGGTCGAAGAACGGCTTGAGTACATCACGGCGGAACTGCAGCGCGGTATCGCCGTCGAACTTCAGCGCGCCCAGTTCGCTGCCGCTGTAGTTCACCTGGCTGTGCCGCCACGGCCCCATCACCAGGTAATTGCGGTTGTTGCCACTGTCGCGCCCTTCCATCGCCTGGTAGGCGTGGTTGGCACCCCACATGTCCTCCTGGTCCCACAGGCCCTGCAGCCACATGGTCGGCACCTTCAGCGGTGTCTTTGCCATCACCGCATCCAGCGCCTGGCCCTGCCAGAAGGCGTCATAAGCCGGGTGCTCGACCAGCTTCTTCCACCAGGTCAGCTGGTCCACGCCGGTGAAGCGCGCGTAGTCGCCAGCCGACCCGATGCGCAGGAACGTGCTGTAGTCGTCGTAGCCGAGACTGG
This sequence comes from Stenotrophomonas sp. YJH_SMC_21, assembly GCF_059369555.1. Lineage (NCBI taxonomy): Bacteria > Pseudomonadati > Pseudomonadota > Gammaproteobacteria > Lysobacterales > Lysobacteraceae > Stenotrophomonas > Stenotrophomonas sp. YJH_SMC_21. Next base: position 52,889 of record NZ_JCAFSU010000017.1, on the reverse strand, counting down.
GCAGCGGCGTACCCTTGCCGCGCTTCTCGGTCTGCATCGCGAAATAGTTGAAGTTGACCTGGCGGAACGCCCCGTAGTTGAGCCAGTCGTCGCCCATCCAGCCATCGACCATCGGGCTCTGCGGTGCCGCCACCTTCAGCGCCGGATGCGGGTCGGTCAGTGCCATCACCACGGTGAAGCCCTCGTACGACGAACCGAGCATGCCGACCTTGCCATTGCTCTCCGGAACGTTCTTCACCAGCCAGTCGATGGTGTCCCAGGCGTCGGTAGAGTGATCCACCTTGGTGTTGTTCAATGGCCCGCGCAGCGGCCGGGTCATCACGTAATCGCCTTCGGAGCCGTACTTGCCACGGATATCCTGGAACACGCGGATGTAACCGCCGTCGACGAACACCTCATCGCCCTGCGGCAGCAGGTCGCGCATGCGCGGTGAATCACTGCGGCTGGCGCGGCCGGCGGCATCGTAAGGGGTGCGGGTCAGCAGGATCGGTGCGTTGCGGGCGCCCTTGGGCACCACGATCACCGTATACAGCTTGGTGCCATCACGCATCGGCACCATCACCACGCGCTTGTCGTAGTCACGACCGACGTCGGGGGCAACGAAGGGTTTGCCACTGATGTCCGGGGTCATCGGCGGGGTATCGGCGGCCAGCACGGTGCTGGACAGGCAAAGGGCGATGGCAACAGCAACGGCACGCACACGCATGGACAACCCCTCCCGGCAGGAAAGCTTCAAGCCTACTCCTGCCCCGAGCCGTGAAGTGTGTGCAGGCTTTGCATTCTGCGGTGGATGCAGGCAGGACTGATGGCACATGTGCCTGCGGTGCCGCCGCGCTCGCCAACGACCGGTAGTGCCGGCCGCTGGCCGGCAACTTCATGATCCTGGGGCGCGTTACGCGGTTGCCGGCCAGCGGCCGGCACTACCGGTCAGGCCATCGGCACTTCGTGCAGCGCCAACCAGCGCCAGCGACCCTGCTCCCGCCGCAGCACGGCCAACGATTCGCGCCATGTGAGCTGGCCGCTATCGAGCGAATGCCCTTCGCGATAACGCAGCACCGCCAGCGGTGATGGCGCTTCCACCGCCTGTACGGCGTCGATGGAAATCTGCAGTCCTGGACGCGCGCCATGACCGCCCGCGAACAGTGCCTGCACGGCTTGCCGATCCAATCGGCGACCAGCGATGCCGACCATGCTGAAGTCCGCGCTGAAGTGCGCCATCAGACCCTCCAGCGCATCGGCGCCGACATCGGCACGGAACCAGGCCTGCAGCTTGTCGTGCAGGTGGTGGATTTCATGCTCTGCGGTGGTATCCATCAGATGTTCTCCGGTTGCGAAAGGGTGAGCAACTGCGGCCGGCGCAGCAGCGCCATCGGCAGCAGGGTCAGTACCGCGGCCAGACCCAGCGCCATGCCGGTGGCGTGGGCCGGCAGCCATTGCATGGCCAATGCGAGCAACAGCGCAATGGCGGCAGTAGCAAGGCAGAAACTGAGCTGACGGTTGAGGTTCCAAAGGGCACTGGCATCGCCCAGCGCTTCACCCTCCACGCCGTGGAAAGCCAGCGTCTGCGCGGTGCTGCTGCACAGGCTGCCACCGGCGCCCATCAGCGCGAACAACAGCGCGGCCAACGCGAAGGCCGGCTGCGGCAGCAGCGCCATCAGCAGCAGGCCGCTGGCCTGCAGCAGCATACCGGCGCGCAGTACCGTGGCCGGGCCGAAGCGAGCCAGCAGGCGCTTGCTGGCCGTGATCGCAATGGCCGAGGCCAGCGCCCAGGGCAGCATCAACGCGCCGATGCGTGCCGCGCTGTAACCGGCCTGGTGCAGCTGCAGGGTACTGACCAGCTGACTGCCGATGAATACGCCCGGCACGGCCAGATACACCAGCATCGCCAGCCGCAGCCCACGGTGGGACAGCAGCGACCAGCGCAGCAGTGGCTGCACCTGCCGACGTGCATGCCGCAGGTGGGCCGCCGCCAGCAGCAGCGCGACCAGCAGCAACACGGCACCGGCACCGCGATGTCCGGACTCGCCCAGCCAGGTCAGCGCCAGCAGCAACGCGCCCAGCGCCAGCATCGCGGTAGACAGCGCATAGGCCTGCAGGCGCGGCGCACTGCGCGCGCCATCGGCCGGCATCCAGGCCAGCACTAGGCCAATTGCCATCACCGCCAACGGCAGGCTGGCCCAGAGCACGCCGCGCCAGGACAACCACTGCACCAACAGCCCGCCCAGCGCCGGCGCCAGTGCCGGCACCAGCAGGGCCACCAGCAGGATGCGGCGGGTCAGCGCGCCACGCTGGTCGGGCGTGCATTGTCGGTACGCTGCCGCCTGTGCCACCGGAATCAGCAGGCCACCGGCCAGCCCCTGCAGCAGGCGCCAGCCCAGCAGCCAGCCGATACCCGGTGCGGCGCCGGCCAGCACAGCGGCAACCGCGAACAACAGCAACGCCACCAGCAGCAGGCGACGCTCACCACAGCGCGCGGCCAACCAAGGCGCCAGCGGAATCACCACGCTCAGGCCCAGCATGTAGGCGGTGCCCACCCAGGCCAGGGTACCGACATCAGCGTGCAGTTCCGCTGCCAGTGCCGGATAGGCCACCGTGGCGATGAACATGTTGACCAGATCCAGGGCGAACGCCAGCAGGAAGATCGCCTCATGGCGCAGGCGGGGGGACGGCATCGGCGGCGCTCCAGCAGGGAAGCGGCCAGCATGCCGTGCGGGCCTTGTTGGAAAAACACGACAGCAACTGCAACACTGTCAAATCCACTTTGACAATGAATTGCCATGGTCAGCCTCGATCGCTTCGATATCTTCCGCGCCGTGGTCGAGGCCGGCAGCCTCACCGCAGCAGCTGATCGGCTCGGCCTCAGCCGCGCGGTGGTCAGCTTCAACCTGAAGCGGCTGGAGCAGGAGCTGGGCGTGACCCTGCTGTTGCGCAGTACCCGCCACTTGGCCCTGACCGAGGCCGGCGAACAGTTCCTGCAGCACTGCGTGCAGGCGTTGGACGCCGCACAGGCAGCGATCGATGCCGCGCGCCGCGACCAGCACCAGCTTCAGGGCGTGCTGCGCCTGACCACCACGCCGGAGTACGCCCAGCTACGCTTGATTCCTGCGCTGGAGGCGTTCCGTGCGCGGCACCCGGCGCTGCAGCTGCACCTGTCCACGTCTCCCGCGCCGGCGGACCTGATTCCCGAGCGCTTCGACCTGGCGATCCGTCTTGGCCGTCTGCCGGATTCGGGCCTGCACGCCAGCGAACTGGAACGCCATCCACTGTGCCCCGTGGCGGCTCCGTCCCTGCTGGCACGCCTGCCCTCTGCCGATGCTGCCGACGACCCCGTGCAGCTGGGCACCCTGCCCCGCCTCGGCTACCCGCGCCTGGCCGACGTGCCGGTGGTGGCGCCGGATGGCAGCGACGCCCTGTTTGCCACCAACCCGGGCAATGCGGTGGTGCGCGTAGATGGTGCCAGCAGCCTGCGTGCCTTCGCCGTGGCCGGCGCCGGGGTCACCGTGCTGCCACGCTGGCTGATCGAGGACGACTTGGCCCAGGACCGCCTGCGCCCGGTGCTGCGCCAGCACCGCTTCCCGCAGCAGAGCGTATACGCGGTCTACCCGCACAGCACGCAGCCCTCACCGAAGGTGCGGCAGCTGATCGATTTCCTGCGCGGGTGGTTTGGCAAATGAAAAAAGGGGACGGAGGGGATTAAGTCGTTTGTGCATAAACGACTTAATCCCCTCCGTCCCCTTTTTCAGACACGGCCCTGTGCGGGCCGTGTCTTCAGGCATCAGCGCAGCACCTGCTCCACCAGCTGCACGTCCACGCTCTGCAGCGGCTCGGCCGCATTGCGGGACAGCTGCACCTGGTAGGTGCCGCTGTCGATCTTCCACTGGCGCGCCTGTGCATCGTAGTGGGCCAGGGTCTTCGGCTCGGCTTCGATGCGGATGCGGCGCTGTTCGCCCGGCTGCAGGTTCACCTTGTCATAGCCGATCAGGCGGATCGGCGTGGTGCTGCCGGCCGGAAGCTTCAGGTACAGCTGGGCCACGTCGGCACCGGCACGCTTGCCGGTGTTGCGGATGTCGACGCTGGCGACCAGGCGCGAGCCCTCCACGCTCACCTTCAGGTTCTCATAGGCGAATGAGGTGTAGGACAGGCCATGGCCAAAGGAGAAGGTCGGGGTCAGACCCTTGGCCGCCATCCACTTGTAGCCGACGTTGGCGCCTTCGATATCGAAATCGAACACATCACCAAACGGCTTGGCCGGCTTGAAGCCGAGGCCGTCGATGTGCGGGCGTGGCAGCTGCGATTCGTCCGTCACCCAGGTCACCGGCAGGCGGCCGGACGGATTGACCTGGCCGGTCAGCAGCGCGGCAATGCCTTCGCCACCGCGGATGCCCGGATACCAGGCCTGCAGCATAGCCGGCACCTGCGCCAGCCACGGCGTGCGCACCGGGCCGTTGGTTTCCAGCACCAGCACGGTCTTCGGGTTGGCCTTGGCCACTGCCGAGATCAGGGCATCCTGGTTGTCCGGCAGCTGCATGTCCGGCAGGTCCACCGATTCGGCGGCCCACTGGGTGGCGAACACGATGGCCACGTCAGCCTGCGCGGCGGCCTTGGCCGCAGCGGCGGCATTGATCCCGTCCACATACTCGATGGTCGCGTCCGGGCGCGCCGCACGCAGCGATTCCAGCGGCGAGGACGGGTGGAAGATCACCGGGCCCGGCCAGGTGGTCGGCATCACGCCCGGCACCGCATTGGTGCCCTTTGCGGTCACGCCCACCATCGACGAACCACCGCCACCGATCACGCCCTTGTCGGCATGGCCACCGATGATGACGATGCGCTTCACGCTGTCGGCCAGCGGCAGCAGGTTGCCCTCATTGCGCAGCAGCACGCTGCCCTCTTCCACCGTGCGCTGGGCAACGGCGAAGCCGGCCTCGGCATCGACCTTCTGGTGCTGCGGCGGGTTGTCGAAGCTGCCATGCAGGAACATCGTGCGCAGGATGCGCGCCACCATGTCGTTCAGGCGCGCCTGCGGCACCACGCCACCGTGCACGGCCAGGCGCAGCGGTTCGTCGAAGAACACCGCCGCGTCGAACACTTCACCGGCCGACTGCTGATCGAGGCCGGCCAGCGCCGCCTTCGAGCCACTGTGCACGCCACCCCAGTCGGACATCACGAAACCGGGGAACTTCCATTCCTGCTTCAGCACCTGGTTCATCAGGTAGCCGTTCTCGCAGCCGTAGGTGCCGTTGATCTTGTTGTACGAGCACATCGCCACGCCCGGGCGACCGGCTTCCAGCGCGATCTCGAAGGCCAGCAGGTCCGACTCGTGCATGGCCTGTTCGCCGATGCGCACGTCGTGGAAGTTGCGGCGGGTCTCCATGTCGTTCAGCGCGAAGTGCTTCATCGAGGAGATCACGTGCTGGCTCTGCACGCCCTGGATCAGCGCGCCAACCATCGAGCCGGCCAGCAGCGGATCTTCACCGGCATATTCGAAGTTGCGGCCGTTGCGCGGGTCGCGCTGCAGGTTGACGCTGCCCGACAGCAGGATATTGAAGCGCTGCTGCCATGCCTCGCGACCCATCGTGGCGCCACCGGCGAAGGCGACTTCACGGTTCCAGCTCGATGCGGTGGACGGGCCCGACGGCATCGCCGTGGCGAAATCGCCCGGGCGGATGCCACCCGGATTGGTCACGCCGACGCCGGCATCGGCCGATTGCTGCGACGGAATGCCCAGCCGCGCCACGCCCGGCACGAAACCGGCCGAACCGACTGCGCCTTCCGGCAGCGGGCCACCGTCCTTGCCCAGCCCGAAGTAGCTGTGCAGCATCTGGAACTTCTCATCCTCGGTCATCGCCTTCAGCAGCAGCGCAGCGCGCGCGTCGGCGTTGAGGGTGGTGTCCATCCACGGCCTGTCGCCATGCGTGTCGTCGGCGTAGGCCAGGGTCAGCAGGGTGGCGCGCAGGGTACTGCCTTCCACCTTGAACGGCGCACTGCTGGCGGCCTGGAAGCCATCGCTGAAATAGCTGGCATCGGCTTCCAGCGCGACACGCGCCGGATCGAAGCCTGCGGCCTTGGCCGATTCACCGGCCACCGCGCCGAGCAGCACCGCCGGTGCACCCAGCCGCGAACGGGTGACCAGCGCCGGCAGTTGCGCCGCACCTGCACCGGCATCGGTATAGACCGCCACGGTGTGGCGGCCGTCGTCCAGGCGCAGGTAGTTCAGGCCCGGCTGGTCGGGGCCGGATTCAGCGGCGATCGGCAACCGGGTCAGCACGGCCTGGCCGCGCTGGGTCTGGCCATCATCCTTGCCGGCAGCAATGAAGCGGTACGCGTAGCCCAGGCCATCGGCCAGCACCTGCAGCGGATCGACCTGGCCGATGCCGCGCTGCACCTGGCGCACGCTCACCGCGTCCACCTGCAGGGTCTTCAGCTGGGCGGCCAGGGCCGGCATCGCCTCGGCGGTCGGGGCCTGTTCCAGGGTCAGCACAGTGAACGCGGCGGGGTCGGCCCAGGCCGGGGCGGCCAGTGCGGCAGACAGGGCCAAGGACAGTGCAAGCGGCTTTGTAAACGTTTTCATCGGCAGGCGTAATTCCGTTGCCAAGGCAATCGGTCCAGGGAAAGTGCCGCCGAAGGGTGCAGCGTTCATGCCGCGCAGGGGTTGCCAGGCAACGTCCCGCAGGCCGATGGACGGGCCGGTCTGCGCGCGGGACCCTCCTCCCGGCGTGACAACCTGCCTGCCCGGGCCGCGCAGGGCGACCCAATCCTGTGAAGATTGTGCGAGGGCGTTCACACCTGTCAACAGGACCTAAGTCACAGGGGCAACCCGGCCAGCGGTTATCAGGCCATCACCGGCGGTCATCAGCGCGCCGCGCGAGGCTGCCGATAATGAGGGTCCCTGGCCACGAACCGAGCCCATGACCGTCCATCGCGACTTCGACCATCTCTGGCGCGACCGCTGTGACACCTCCAGCCAGCGCGCGCCGCGCGTGTTGATCCGGGTGTTCGTGGCCCCGGGTGAGCTGGAGCGCAGCGTGGCGTTCTACGAGCAGCTGCAGGGTGTGGTGGCCGATGCGGGGTTCCCGTTTCCGGAGGCCGGGCTGCGTCTGGCGATGGTCGGTGCGTTCCTGTTGATCGAGGGCAGCGAGACGGCGCTGGCGCCGTTCACTTCGACCACGGGAACGCTGCTGGTCGACGATGTTCGGCCCTATCACGACAAACTGGTCGCGGCTGGCGCCGAGATCATCTTCCCGTTGCAGGTGGTACCCACCGGGGCGGCGTTCAATGCGGTACATCCCGATGGCACGGTGGTCGAGTACGTGCATCACCGGCCCGACCCGCACGGGCGGTGAGGGTGCGCACGGCCGGGCTGCGCCCGGCACCCGCAGAGGCAACGGCCAATGCAACAGCAGAAGCAAAAGCTGGGCTCCTGTGGGGTGGCGGGGTGGGTCCGGTTGCGGGGGACGGCGCAAGTACGTCCATGTAGCCTCGGTCGCGCCATCCATGGCGCTCACGCCCCCGCCAACGGACCCACCCCGCCTTCGACAATTTCTCGCAACCTGCAGTAGATCCGCGCCATGCGTGGATGCTCTTCGTTTCATTGTCGAATTACTCGATTTCGATGGAGATTCATCCACGCATGGCGTGGATCTACAATCCCTCCATGTCCTCCCCCGCCCTGGCCTGGAATGGCACGTTGCTGCTGGATGCTCACGTGGCCATGCTGCAGGGCCATGCCGGTGGCAGCGCCTCGCATGCGCACTACGCCCATCAACTGCTGTTGAGCGACGGTACGCCCTGGCAGGTCGAAGTCGATGGCGTACGGCAGCAGGGCCAACGGCTGTGGCTGCCGTCCTTCCAGCCGCACGCAATCCTGTCGGCACCGGAAGCGGGCTGTACGGTGTTCCTTGAGCCGGCGCATGCCGACCTCGAACAGATCCAGCAGCACCTGCACTCGCTGCCCGGCACTGCGATGGAACTGCACGACTGGCTGCCACGACTGAGCCGCCCGCAACCGCTGGACCGCCGCGTGCAGGCGGCATTGGCCAGGATCGCCCAGCACCTGCCCGGCCCGGTGCCGGCCGCCGATATCGCCGAGGCGGCGCACCTGTCGACCAGTCAGCTGCACCGGCGTTTCCAGTCCGAGCTGGCAGTGACCCTGCGCGGCTGGGTGCTGTGGCAACGGTTGCGCCGCGCGCTGATGCATCATCTGAGCGGTCACAACCTGACCGACAGTGCGCATGCCGCTGGATTCGCCGATCTGGCCCATCTCTCGCGCAGCCTGCGCCGCATGTTCGGCATCGGTGCAGCGCAGCTGCAGGGCCTGCAGCTGCACGCGGCCTGACATGTTCGATCATTCGCGCCTGCGCAGACCTTCCGGCAACTCCGGCACCTCGCCATGCGGCAGTTCGCGGAACGGCGCCAGCAGCTGCCCCGGATAATCGCGCGGATAGTCCGGCTGGCTGCCGATGCCAAGGTCGCGTTGCTGCAGCCGATAACCCGGCGCATCGAAGGCGGTCCCCAGCAGATGGTCCCAGGCGGTCAGGAACAGGCCGAAGTTGACGTCGCCCGCGGTGCCGTAACGCATGTGGTGGAAGCGGTGCAGCGGCGCCCAGGCCATCACCCGGCCGAGCACGCCGGGACGCATGTCCACGTTGGAGTGCTGCAGCAGCAGCTGGATGGCAATGGCGAAAGCCAGCACCGCAGCCACCGGCATCGGCAGGCCCAACAGCAGCAGCGGCAGCACGCCGCCCACCGCTTCGGCCGCCTGATGCAGCGGGTGTTTCATCAGCCCGTTGAAGCCGTACATGCGGGTGACGCTGTGGTGCACCGCATGCAGCCGCCACAACCAGCCGATGCGATGGCTGGCGTAGTGCACCAGGGTGATGCCCAGATCAGCGCAGACGATGGCCAGCAGCACCTGCAGCGCGAATGGCCACTGCACCGGCCACAACTGCCACGGAATGATTGCCGCCAGCAGCGGCACCGCCGCGATCGACAGCAGGTTCAGGCTTTCGTTGACCAGTGCATGCAGGCTGTCACGCAGGCTGTCGCCGTGGTCGTGGTTGAACGCGGGGTCGTACGGCCAGGCACGCTCGGCGGCGAACGAGACCGCGATGGCGGCCGCCAGCAAGGCCAGCAGCCACAACGGATCACCGTGGCAATGGCCGACCCAGACGACGGCAGTGGCAACGAAGCCCAGCAGGAACAGCGGGGCATACAGGCGGAGCATCCAGTGCTTCATGGGCAACCCGGAAAGTGAGGGGCCTGCATGCTGGCGCCGCGTATGGGGTGCTGGCTTGAACAAACAGCGCAACCCGCACGCACCGGGTAGACGCCGACCTTGGTCGGCGCCGCGTTTCCCACATCCACGCATGGCGCGGCTCTACAATGGCGCCCTCATCGCGCCCGGGGCCGGCATGGATTCCTTCAACCTGATGCGTGCCTTCCGCCGCATCGTCGAACGCGGCGGGCTGGCCCGCGCTGCCGAAGACCTCGGCATGTCGCCCGCCGGCCTGAGCAAACAGCTGCGCACGCTGGAAGCGCATCTGGGCGTGGTACTGCTGCAGCGGACCACGCGGCGCATGAGCCTGACCGAGACCGGCCACGCCTATTACCGCGAATGCTGCCGCCTGCTCGACGAACTGGAGGCGCTGGAACGCGGCATCGCCGAACAGCGCGGCGACGTGGCCGGGCGCCTGCGCGTGAACGCGCCGCAGTCGTTCGCACTGAGCACGCTGTCGCCGCTGCTGCCACGCTTCCTGCAGCAGCATCCGCAGCTGTCGTTGGATCTGGTGATGGAAGATCGCCTGCTCGATGCAGTCGGTGAGGGTTTCGATGTATCGCTGCGGCTGCGTGCCGAGCTGGATGATTCACGCCTGGTGGCGCGCCGGCTGGCGTCGCTGCAGCAGGTGCTGTGCGCGGCCCCGTCCTACCTGCGGCAGCATCCGGCACCGCAGGCGGTGGACGATCTGCAGGCGCACAGCGTGCTGGCCTACAGCCTGTCCGACTCGCCCGGCAGCTGGCCGCTGCTCGGCCCCGATGGCCAGGTGACGATCACCCTGCCGGCGCGCGTCACCGTCAACAACAGCCTGCTGCTGCGCGACCTGCTGGTGGCCGGCATGGGCATCGGCGCCCTGCCCTCGTTCCTGGCGGCACGGGCACTGGCCCGTGGCGAACTGCAGCAGGTGCTGCCCGACCACCGCTATCCGCCACGCTTCGTGCATGCGGTCTACCCCACCTCGCGCCACCTGCAGCCCAAGGTGCGTGCCTTCATCGATTTCCTGCACGCCGAGCTGCCCGGCTGCGCCGGCCTGGATTCGTAACCGCCAGCGAAAACTGAGCTGCCCGCAGCGTGCTGTTTCGGCCACGCCGCGCTGCCTACTCTGCCGCCTCCCCTCTCACCGATGGCAGGCAGATGTCTTCCGTTCCTTCCCCCGCCACCGCCGCGCCGGTGGTCGATTTCTTCCACGACGTGGTCTGCGGCTGGTGCTTCGTGCTGGCCCCGCGCCTGCAGCAGGTCTCGGCCGAACTCGGCATCCAGGTGCGCCACCGCAGCTTCGTGCTGCAGGACTCGCGCGCGCAGATGGTCGAGGTGTTCGGCTCGATGGAGCGCGCCAAGGCGATCATCCTGCGCCACTGGACCGATTGCGCCGCGCATGAAGACACTGCGCGCATCGATATCGAAGGCATGCGCGCACAGGACTTCGAGTATCCGTCCGGCTGGCTCGGCGCACTGGCCTGCCAGGCCGCCGGCATGCTCGGTGGCAACGACGCCCATGGCGCGATGTTTGATGCCGTGCAATGGGCGCACCTGCACCAGCACCGCAACATCGGCGACGCCGAAGTACTGCTGGATATCGCCGAATCGCTGGGCCATCCACGTGGCGCCTTCGCTGACCACATGCGCAGCGACGCAGTACGCCAGCGCGTGCAGGCCGATCGTGCCGAAGCCGCTGCCCTCGGCATCCGTTCCATACCCACCGTGATCGGCGGCAACGGCCTGCGCCTGCAGACCCTGCCGCTGCCACACCTGCGCCAGGCCCTGGCGCCTTTGGTCGCGGCCTGAGCCGCACCCTCCCCCACCCTGCAAGGAGATTCCCCATGACCCCACGTACCCTGGCCACCGCGCTGGCCCTGCTGCTGGCCGGCACCGCCGCGTCCACCACCGTGTCCGCACACGAACGCGTTCCCTCCGGCCAGCAGGTCGGCACCAGCCCCTGGGGGCCGAAGGACGAGATCGGCCGCCTCAACCTGATCACCGAAGCCTCGCGTGCGGCGATCCTGTCACGGGTCAGTGGCGGCAAGGCCTATGACCTGGCCACCGAATACTACGTCGGCATGCCCAGCTGGCAGGATGCCGGCGACCCGCACTACCAGTTCTGGATGACCCACACCCCGCGCGGCACGGTGATGGACGACCCGATGGGCGTGGGCGAAACCATGAACCTCACCCGCAGCTACACCGGCACCGCATTCTCGATGTACAGCCACACCGGCACCCACATCGATGCGCTGAACCACTTCGGCATCCACGGGAAGATCTGGAACGGCTTCGAGGCCGACAAGCACCTCGGCGATCGTGGCTGGAATGTCACCGGCATCGAGAAGTTCCCGCCGCTGATCGCGCGTGGCGTGCTGATCGACGTGGCCGCCGCCAAGGGCGTGGACATGCTGCCTGACAGCTACCGCGTCACCCGCCAGGACCTGAAGGATGCGCTGGCACGCCAGAAGGTGAAACTGCAGCAGGGCGACGTGGTGCTGATCCGCACCGGCCGCATGCGCCTGTTCGAACAGCCCAAGGCCTACATGGCCAACCCGCCGGGCATGGGTCTGGACGCGGCACGCTTCCTGGTCGAGGACAGCGGCGCGATGATCGTCGGTGCCGACAACCTCAGCTTCGAGACCTTCCCCTCGGAGGTGTCCGACGACTACGTGCCGCTGCACACCTACCTGCTGGCCCAGCAGGGCGCGCCGATCATCGAGCTGGTGGCGCTGGACGAACTGGCCCGCGACAAGGTCTACGAGTTCGCCTTCATCGGCGGCCCGCTGAAGATCCGCGGCGGCGATGCCGCGCCGCTGCGCCCGGTGGCGCTGCCGGTACGCCCGTAACCAGGGCCTGTGGGTGCCGACCTTGGTCGGCACTCCTTTACCCCTTCAGCAACCTGAAACCGGACCCTCCGATTTCATTAGTAATTCTACTCACAAGACGAGTAGCATGTCTGGTCTCAGCCCCTGATACCGGCCCGTCGATACTCGCGCCATGCCCGCTGTTTCCGCCCGTTCCTGCCGTTTCCAGCCCGCCCGGCGCCTCCCCTGGAGGGCCGGCTGATGGGTGCCGTCGTCGCCCTCGACCGGCTGCTGGACGGGCGCCAGCTGTGGCGCGGCCCGGCCCGCCAGGGGCCGGCCAGCGACCACCTGGCCAGCGGCCACCCGGCACTGGACGCACGCCTGCCCGGCGGTGGCTGGCCCACCAGCGGGCTGTGCGAGGTACTGCAGGCGGCGCCCGGGGTGGGTGAGCTGGCGCTGGTCTGGCCGGCGCTGGCCAAGCTGAGCCTGCGCGACCGCCCGATCGTGCTGGTCGCCCCGCCCTATCGCCCGCATGCCCCGGCCTGGGCGGCAGCCGGGCTGGACCTGGCCCAGCTGCAGATCATCCACGCAGCGCCGAAACAGGCGCTCTGGGCCACCGAGCAGTGCCTGCGCTCTGCCGCCTGCGCGGCGGTGCTGTGCTGGCCGCACCAGGCCGACGACCGCGCCCTGCGCCGCCTGCAGGTGGCCGCCGACAGCGGCCAGTGCCTGGGCTTCGTGTTCCGCGAGGCGCAGGCGGCGCGCAATCCCTCTCCGGCCAGCCTGCGCCTGCAGCTCGACCACGGCCAGGTGCGGGTGCTGAAGTGCCGAGGCGGCCTGCCGCCGGCGCAGCCGTTGCCGCTGGCCATCGCCCACTGAGGCCGCGCCATGCACTGGGCCTGCCTGTTGTTGCCGCAGCTGGCGCTGGACAGCGTGCTGCGCCTGCAGCCGGATCCGCAGCGCCCACTGGTGCTGCTGCAGGGGCCGGCACAGCGTCGCGTACTGCGTGCGGTCAGCCCGTCGGCACGCGCAGCGGGGCTGCGCCCGGGCATGCTGCTGTCGGCTGCGCAGGTGCTGGTGCAGGACATGCACCTGCACGATTACGATCCCAACGCCGAACAGCACACCCGGCAGCTGCTGGCCAGCTGGGCCTACGCCTACAGCTCGCAGGTCAGCCTCGATTTCCCGCATGCACTGGTGCTGGAGATCGGCGCCAGCCGCGCCCTGTTCGGTGACTGGCTGACGATCCAGCAGCGGCTGCGCAACGAACTGCACGAACTCGGCTTCCGTCACCGTCTGGTGGCCGCACCTACCCCACATGCCGCGCGCGTGCTGGCCAACGTCCACGATGGCCTCGGCATCGATGCACAGCAACTGCCGGCGGCGCTGGCGCAGTTGCCCCTGCCGCGCTGCGGCCTGCCCAACGAAGCGGTGACGGTGCTCGGCCGCTCCGGCCTGCGCACGCTGGGCGCAGTGCTCGAGCTGCCGCGCGACAGCCTGGCCCGGCGCTTTGCCCCCGAGGTCCTGCAGCAGCTGGATGCACTGCGTGGGCTACCCACCGCGCCACTGCGCTACTACCAGCCACCGGACCGTTTCGATGCACGCATCGAATTTGAGTACGAAATCGAATCCAGCCAGGCCCTGTTGTTTCCGCTGCGTCGCCTGCTGCTGGACCTGGCCGCGTTCCTGTGTTCGCGCGATGGCGGCGTGCAGCGCTTCGACCTGCATTTCGAGCACGACCTGCTGCCGGCCAGCGTGCTGACCATCGGCCTGCTGGCACCGGAACGCGATCCCGCGTTGCTGTTCGAGATCGCGCGCAACCGCATGGAAGCGTTCGCCCTGCCGGCCGGCAGCCGCGCACTGCGCCTGCAGGCCGAACAGCTGCCACCGTTCGTGCCCGCCGCGCGCGACCTGTTCGATACCCGGCCGGCACAGGCGATGCCCTGGAACCAGCTGCGCGAGCGCCTGCGCGCGCGGCTGGGCGATGACGCCGTGCAGCCGCTGGCGGTGCAGGCCGACCATCGCCCCGAACGCGCCAGTGGCAGCCAGCCCGCGGCCAAGCCTCCGTCGTACTGGCCGCTGCGCCCTGGCTGGTTGCTGGACACCCCGCAACCGCTGCGTGATCCGCGGCTGCGCATCGTCACCGGGCCGGAGCGGATCGAATCGGGCTGGTGGGACCAGGCCGACGCACGCCGCGACTACTACGTGGTGGAAACCGCACACGGCCAGCGCGGCTGGGCTTTCCGTGAGCGCAACGATCCGCATGCGCCGTGGATGCTGCACGGCTGGTTCGGCTGAGCCGCCATGCACAGCGAACTGCCCGGCTACGCCGAACTGCACTGCCTGTCGGCCTTCAGTTTCCAGCGTGGTGCTTCGATCGCCGAAGAGCTGTTCGCGCGCGCCGCCGGCCAGGGCTACCGCGCGTTGGCGATCACCGACGAATGCTCGCTGGCCGGCATCGTGCGTGCCTGGCAGGCGGCGAAGGCGCATGGCGTGGCGCTGATCGTCGGCGCCGAATTCCAGGTCGAGGACGGACCCAAGCTGGCCCTGCTGTGCACCGACCAGGCCGCCTATGCCGGGCTGTGCCAGTTGATCACTACCTGCCGGCGGCGCGCGGCCAAGGGCGAGTACCGTTGCCTGCGCGAGGACCTGCTCGGCCTGCCCGACGGCCTGCTGTGCCTGTGGCTGGACCGGCAACCGGCCGCCACCGACCTGGAACTGCTGCGCGCCGGCTTCAATGATCGGCTGTGGCTGGCGGTGGAACTGCACCACGAACACGACGACGCACGCCGCCTGCAGCAGCTGCAGGCCTTCGGCGAACGCCACCGCCTGCCGCTGGTCGCCAGTGGCGATGTGCACATGCACGTGCGACGCCGCCGCGCCCTGCAGGACACGCTGACCGCGATCCGCCATCGTTGCAGCGTGGCCGAAGCCGGCTGGCGCCTGTTTCCCAACGGCGAGCGCCACCTGCGCCCGCGCACCGCGCTGGCCCAGCTGTATCCCGCCGAACTGCTGGCCGAGACCCTGCGCATCGCCGAACGCTGCCACTTCACGCTGGAGCAGCTGCAGTACACCTATCCGCGCGAGCTGGTGCCGGAGGGGCATGACCCGGACAGCTGGCTGCGCGAGCTGGTCGAAGAAAAGATTCCCTGGCGTTGGCCAGAAGGCATCAAGGACGCACAGCGCAAGCAGATCGAACATGAGCTGGCGTTGATCCGGGAGAAAAACTACGCCTCCTACTTCCTTACCGTGCATGACATCGTGCGCTTCGCCCGCAGCCAGGACATCCTCTGCCAAGGGCGTGGCTCGGCGGCCAATTCGACGGTGTGCTTTGTGCTGGGCGTGACCGAGATCGATCCTGCGCGCAGCAATCTGTTGTTCGAGCGCTTCATCTCCGCCGAGCGCAATGAGCCGCCGGACATCGACATCGACTTCGAGCACGAGCGCCGCGAGGAAGTGCTGCAGTACGTGTTCAAGCGCTATGGCCGAGAGCGCGCCGCACTGACCGCAGTAGCAATCAGCTACCGTGGCCGCAGCGCGATCCGCGACGTCGCCCGTGCGCTCGGCCTGCCGATGGACCAGGTCAACGAACTGGGCGCGGCAATGGATCATTGGGGCGGCAACATCCCATTGCCGGAAACCCTCCGCGAGCGCGGTTTCGATCCGGACACACCCTTGATGCGGCGGCTGCTGGCATTGACCGCCGAGCTGATCGACTTCCCACGCCACCTGTCTCAGCATCCGGGCGGTTTCGTCATCTCCGAGCATCCGCTGTCGACCCTGGTGCCGGTAGAAAACGCGGCGATGGCCGACCGCACCGTCATCCAGTGGGACAAGGACGATCTGGATGCCACCGGCCTGATGAAGGTCGACTGCCTGGCGCTGGGCATGCTCACCGCCATCCGCAAATGCCTGGCGATGTTGAAGCAGCACGGCCTGCATGAAGGACGCATGGATGCGATCCCCGATGAAGACGGCCCGACCTACGACATGATCTGCGCCGCCGACACCATCGGCGTGTTCCAGATCGAGTCGCGCGCGCAGATGGCGATGCTGCCACGCATGCAGCCACGCGAGTTCTATGACCTGGTGATCGAGGTGGCGATCGTGCGACCCGGCCCGATCCAGGGTGACATGGTCCATCCCTACCTTGAGCGGCGGCGGATCCTGCGCGAACAGGGACCGGACGCGTTGAACGACCCGGACAATCCGCTCTACCCACCACAGCTGGAACGCGTGTTCGCACGCACGCTGGGCGTGCCGCTGTTCCAGGAACAGGTGATGCAGCTGGCAGTGGAAGCAGCTGGTTATGAACCCGGCGAAGCCGATGCATTGCGCCGCTCGATGGCCGCCTGGAAGCGTCGTGGCGGCTTGGAACCGCATCGCGAAAAGCTGCTGACGGGCATGTTGAAAAACGGCTTCAGCCTGGAATATGGCGAGCACCTGTTCGAGCAGATCAAGGGGTTCGGTGATTACGGTTTCCCGGAAAGCCACGCGGCCAGCTTCGCCCTGCTCACCTATGCCAGCTGCTGGCTGAAGTGCCATCACCCCGCCGCGTTCACCGCCAGCCTGATCAACAGCCAGCCGCTGGGCTTCTACAGCCCCGACCAGCTGCTGCAGGACGCGCGCCGGCACGGCATCCGCGTGCTGCCGGTGGACGTGCGCCACAGCGACTGGGACTGCACCCTGGATTTCAGCAGGGGCGCGGCCGCGATCCGGCTCGGCCTGCGCCTGGTCGATGGCTGCAACGAGCCCGCCGTGCAGGCCATCATGCGCGAACGTGCGCGGCGCCCGTTCGACGATGTGGGCGACCTGTGCCAGCGCACCGGCCTGGACCGCCGCCAGCAGGGCCTGCTGGCCGATGCTGGCGCACTGCGCGGGCTCAGTGGCCATCGCCATCGTGCACGCTGGGATATCTCCGGCGTGGAAAACCGGCTGCCGCTGTTCGACCAGGCCCGCGCCACCGCCGAAGCCCGCGTGCCATTGCCGCTGCCCAGCGCATGGGAGGACATGCAGGCCGATTACCGCAGCACCGGCACCACCCTTGGCCGCCACCCGATCTCGTTCCTGCGTGCGCAGCTGCGCAGCCGTGGCTGTCTGGATGCCGCACAGCTGGTGGACCACGGTCATGGCCGTCGCGTGCGTATCGCCGGCCTGGTACGCATGCGCCAGCGCCCGCAGACCGCCAGCGGCGTCACCTTCCTCACGCTCGAAGATGAGACTGGCATGGTCAACGCCGTGGTCTGGCGGCACCTGGCCGATCGCCAGCACCGGGTGCTGGTCGATACCCAGCTGATGCAGATCGATGGCCGCCTGGAACGCGTCGATGGTGTGCAGCATGTCATCGTGCAGCGCATGCACTGCCTGGATGAGCTGCTGCAGGGACTGCGCAGCCACAGCCGCGATTTCCACTGACGCCGGGAATCACCGCGTAACGGCCACTGGGTGATGTCGAGCAGGTAGAGGTAGAGTCGACTGTCAGTCGACTTGCGCGCGCCAGCGCGGGAATCTCCGTGATCTGATCGAACAGCAGTCGACTGACAGTCGACTCTACCCATCCCCTTTTGCATCCGCTATCGTCGGCACATCCAAGGAAGGACCACCCGATGCCCCGTGCGCTGCTGCTGACCACACTGGTGGTCTCCACCCTCGCCCTGCTTGTTTCCGGCTGGACCGCCTGGAACCTGCATCGCAGCCAATCGCCACAGCGCATCATCGAAGCACGCGGCCTGGTCATCCACGATGCAAGCGGCCAGCCGCGGGTGATCCTCGGCGCACCGGTCCCCGACCCGCTCAGCCAGGGCCGCACCCAGGGGCCGCGCGCCACCGCCCTGTCTGGCCTGATCCTGCTTGGCCCCGACGGTTCCGAGCGTGGTGGTTATGGCACCAGCGACCGCGGCGGCGAAGCCCTGCTCACCCTCGACGATGCCACCGGCACTACCGAAGTATTCAAGGTCGTCGCCAACCCGGATCGCGGCGCCAGCCTGATGGTCAAGCACCAGAACAACACCGGCGCCATGCTCACCTCCTGGCAGGGCAAGCCGGAGCTGATGTTCGTCGATGACAGCGGCCAGTCCTACTACGTGCGCCCTGGCGCCAACGCCGCGCCCTGATCGGCTTCTGTAGCGTCGAGCCATGCTCGACGCTACACCCCGCACACGGCCGCCAGGTCATCGGCCAGCTGCCGCAGCTGCGTCGTCCCCAGCGCCGCACAGGTGATGCGCAGGCCATGTCCCGGCGCCGCCACCGCGAACACTTCGCCCGCCCGCACATGCCATCCGCGCGAAGCCAGTGCCAGCACCTGAGGATGGCTGTCAGCCGACAACGGCAGCCACAGGTTCAATCCCTCCATTGGCAGCGGCGTCGGCATGCCACGCGCGCGCAGCAACTCCTGCAGCGACTGCAGGCGCTGCTGGTAACGCTCACCTGCCGAGGCGATCTTCGCCCGCTGCGTTGCCGACGCCAGCACCGACGTCGCCGCATCCTGCAGCAGATGACTGACCCAGCCGGTGCCGGACGCCAATCGCAGCCGCAACCGCATCGCGGTTTCTTCATCGCAGGCCAACCAGGCCAGGCGCAGGTCGGGGCCGAGCGGTTTGGACAACGAACGCAACAGCGCCCAGCGCCGGCCATCCAGCGGCAGTACCGAGTGGTAGGCCTGCTGCGAAAGCAGCGCGTAATGATCGTCGACCAGCACCGCCACCTGCGGGTAAGCCGCCAGCAGCTGGCGCAACGCCCGTGCCCGCTTCGCATCCAGGCTGGCCCCGGTCGGGTTGTGCGCACGCGGGGTCAGCAGCACCGCGCGTGCACCGGCCTCCAGCGCCTGCCGAAGTGATTCGACCTGCATGCCATGCGCGTCCACCGCCACCGGCAACGGCGCGTGGCCCACGGCATTGAGCACATTGAGGCTGCCGAGGAAGCACGGATCCTCCACCGCGATGCGATCCCCCGGCAGCAGCCAGGCCGCCAGCAGGCGTTCAATGCCATCGACCGCGCCATGGGTCAGCTCCAGCGCATAACCCGCCGGGCAGTCCGCATCCAGCGAGGCGCGCGCCAGCGCCTGCAACCTCGGGTCGACCGTGCCCACGCCATACAGCCGCGGTGCGGCCGGGGCCAGGCGCAGGTTCGGCAGCAGGCGCGGATCCGGATTGCCACCGGCCAGGTCCTGCAGCGCCAGCCCGGGCGTACTGCCCTCGCGCGCCAGCGGCGGCGGCAGGCCACGCACCACCGTGCCGCGGCGGCCCGCCGTGCTGGCCAGGCCCGCCGCATCCAGGCGCTTGTAGGCAGCGGCCACGGTGTTGCGGTTCACGCCCAGCTGCTCGGCCAGTTCACGCACCGGCGGCAGCACGCTGCCGGCCGGCAAGCGGCCCTCGCCGATGCCCTCACGGATGCTGTCGAAGATCGACTCGGCACTGTGCCCGGTGATTTTCATTTTGTCCTATGCCAAAATATCTCTTGTCCTGTGCCAGTGTATCCCACCCTGGCCGCCCTGCATTGGAGGTGCCCGCATGCCCCTTGCCGCCGCCGACTGGCCCGTCGCCCAGTCCGTTGAACAGATCGCCGCCAACCTGGTCACGGTGCGCCAACGCATCGCCGATGCCTGCGCCCGCGTCGGCCGGGACCCGGCCAGCGTGCGCCTGCTGCCGGTCAGCAAGACCGTCGATGAAGCCCGCATCCGCATGGCGGTGGCCGCAGGCTGCCACGAACTTGGCGAGAACAAGGTGCAGGAGGCACAACGCAAGGCCGAAGCGATGGCCGACCTGGGCGTGCACTGGTCGGTGATCGGCCATCTGCAGACCAACAAGGCGCGCTACGTGGCACGCTTTGCCAGCGAGTTCCAGGCGCTGGACAGCCTGCGCGTAGCCGAGGCCCTGCAGCAGCGCCTGCAACTGGAAGAGCGCACCCTGGATGTGTTCGTGCAGGTCAACACCTCGGCCGAACCCAGCAAGTACGGACTGGAACCCGACGCGGTCGAGGCCTTCGTGCAACAGCTGCCAGCCTTCGATCGCCTGCGCGTGCGCGGCCTGATGACCCTGGCCATCTTCACCCCCGACGTCGAGCGCGTGCGCGCCTGCTTCGTGCGCCTGCGCGAACTGCGCGACCAGCTGCAACGCACCGCCCCGCCCGACCTGGACCTGTCGCAGCTGTCGATGGGCATGTCCGGTGATTTCGAAGTGGCCATCGAGGAAGGTGCCACCGTGGTCCGCGTCGGACAGGCCATTTTCGGCGCCCGCGCCACCCCGGACAGCTTCTACTGGCCGAACAGCGGAGCCCCGGCATGAAGCACGCGGTTGTCCTGCAGCACGTTGGCTTTGAAGACCTCGGCACCCTGCAGCCACTGCTGTTGGGGCAAGGCTGGCAGCTGCAGCTGCTGCAGGCCGGCGTCGATGCGCTCGATGACGCCGAAACCGCCGACCTGCTGGTCGTGCTGGGCGGTCCCATCAGTGCCAATGACACAGGGACCTACCCCTTCGTCAACGACAGCATTGCCCTGCTGCAGCGCCGGCTGCAACGGCAGCGGCCCACCCTCGGCATCTGCCTGGGTGCACAGCTGATGGCGCGCGCACTCGGTGCCAGTGTCGCTCCCAGTGGTGGCAAGGAAATCGGCTTTGCGCCACTGCTGCTGACCGATGAAGGCCAGCGTTCTCCGCTGCAGTCCCTGCAGGGCATTCCGGTACTGCATTGGCATGGTGAGGCGTTCGAACTTCCGGCCGGTGCACGCCGCCTGGCCAGTACGCCGGCCTGCCGTCACCAGGCCTTCGCCATCGGCAGCCACGCACTGGCCCTGCAATGCCACCCGGAACTGGACGCCCGCCAGTTCGAGCGCTGGCTGATCGGCCACACGCTGGAGCTGGCCCAGGCCGGCATCGATCCCAACGACCTGCGTGCGCAGGCGCGTCGCTATGGCGCACCGCTGGCTGCGGCCGCCACCGCGATGTTCGACCATTGGCTGCAGGACCTGCCGGAGACACCGCAATGAACTACCGATTGCAGATCCACCGCGATGGCGCCCACTGGGGCCACTTCGACTGCAGCGGCCCCGATGCCCTGCAACGCATGGACGCCATTGCCGCACAGCTGCCTGCCGATCAGGGCTTCCAGCTGAAACGGCAGAAAGGTGTCGGCGAAGAGCGCATCCTGTCCAGCAATGCCGATGGCCTGCGGGTACTGGCTTCGCAGATCCAGTACCGCGACATCTGACCCGATGGTAGTGCCGGCCGCTGGCCGGCATCCGGATCTTCCGGCCAGCGGCCGGCACTACCGCGGCTGTTCGCCCGCGTGCGAAGCTTCACGCATGTTGACCCTGCATCGCGGCAACCACCACGGACTGCTCATCGCCCCGCGCTGGCCCTCCACCCGCATCCAACTGGAAGAAGAGGTACTGCAACGCCTGCTCGACGCGCAGGCGATGCTGCCTGCCGGGTTGCGCCTGCTGCTCACCCGTGGCTTCGAACCCGGCCACAGCCGTCTCGGCGGCTTCCGCCGCGCGGTACGACGGCTCGGCATCGCAGCATTCCGCACCTGCTACCCGCAACGCCGCGATGAGATCGATGCCATCTTCGGTGCCAACGGGCACGACATCGATGGCCGTCATGTCGATGTCTCACTGGTACTGCACGGCAAGCGGCTGCGGCTGCTGCCCCTGGGCGTGTTCACCCCACTGCGCTGGCAGGATCGTCGCGTTGCCCGTCATTCCGAAGCCGTCGTGCAGGTGAAGCGCAGCCTGCAGCAGTGCGGCTTCGAGCTGCATCACAACGCCACCGAAGCCCTGCAGATCCACTGCGACTATCGTCCGCGCTGACGCCGCGGTGACCCATGCGTGCCGTGCCTCGCGCCATGGATGCAAATGATTCTCTTTTGCTGTAAGGTGCAGCCGCTGCCCTTGCCGCCGCGGGCTGTTCCCTTTCCCAGTTGTCGCCCGCCCCGTGTCCACGCCTGTCGAACCGACGGATGTCGCGCAGCTGTGCGCGGCCCATTACCGGCCGCTGCACGCCCATGTCCGCCGCAAACTCCCGCAACGCAGCGACGCCGATGACGTCGTCCAGGAAACCTGGCTGCGTGTCGTCAAAGTCGCCGCCAGCGGCCTGCTGAGCAATGGCCGCGCGTACCTGTACCGCGTTGCCCACAACCTGATCGCGGATCACTTCCGGCAACGTCAGCGCCGTCGTGAGGAAGCGCTGGATGAAGCGCAGCTGCACGCCCTCGTCGATCCTGCACCACTGCCCGAGCAGCGACTGCTCGACGCCGAACAGCTGCGTCATCTCGATGCGATCATCGCCGCGCTGCCACCGCGCTCGCGCCAGGTGTTCCTGCTGGCGCGTGTGGAACAGATGGCCCTGGCCGAGATCGGCCGTCAGCTGGGCATCAGCCGGCAGACCGCGCACGGCCATCTGCTGCGCGCCCTCGTCGCTCTGCAGCAGGTGCCCGGCGCATGAGCCAGGACGCGATCGCGCGCGAAGCCGCACGCTGGTGGCTGGACGGGCACGACGGTGACCGCGACGAGAACGCGTTCGACCAGTGGTACCAGGCCGACCCCCGACATGCCGCGCAGTACCAGTATCTGCAGCACCTGTGGCAGGCAGGCGCGACGCTGCCCAGCCTGCAGCGGCAGCAGCAGCGCAGGCAACGCCGTCGCCTGCGCGAAGCCGGCATTGCGGTTCTGTTGCTGTGTGCGCTGGGTCTCTACAGCCGCCATGCCTCGCCGCCGGTGGCGCAGGTACTGCGTACGGCCGCTGGCGAGATCCACGAGGAGACCCTTCCGGATGGTTCGCATGTCCTGCTGTCACCCGGCAGCGAAGTGAAGGTGCGCATCGATGGGCAGCGCCGCCAGCTCCAGCTGCAGCGTGGCCAGGCCTGGTTCCAGGTCGCCGCCGATGCCGACCGGCCCTTCCAGGTACACACTCCGCAGGGCACCGTCACTGCACTGGGGACCGCATTCGATCTTGCCGTGCAGGGCAACAGCAGCGTGGTCACCGTTACCGAGCATCGCGTGCGCGTGGACAGCGGCAACGCCAGCATGCTGGCCAACGACGGCGAGCAGCTGCGCTTCGATGGGCAGTCAACAGCCCATGCAACAACCAGCGCCCCGGGAACACTGGCCTGGCGCGAGCGGCGCCTGCACTGGGTCTCGGCCCCGCTGGCCGACGTCACGCAGGGCCTGGACCGCTGGCACGGCGGGCACACGTGGGTCGTCGGCGAGCAGCTGCGCCAGCAGCCGGTCACCCTGCTTGGCAGTGCCGACGGTGCAGCCAGCAACCGCGACCAGTTGGCCACTCAGTTGCAGGTGCGCGTGCTGCGCCTCGGCGACGGCATACAGGTGTGGCTGCCGCCACGCAGGGAACAGCGTGATGGACCCTGACATCCGGCCTGCGGCTGCGTCTACCCAGGATGACGACGCTCTGCGTCAGCCCCTGGAGCCCCCGATGCTGTGCCCCCGCCCCCTTGTCCTCGCCCTGTCGCTGGCCTGCGCCAGCACCGTTCCACTGCTGCCAAACAGCGCCCACGCGCAGGCCGCCACTCGAAGCTACGATCTGCCCGCCCAGCCACTGGCGGCCGCGCTGGACGCCTACAGCCGGCTGACCGGTGTCGATCTGGTGATCGGCGCGGCGCTTCCCGCTGGCCATGCCGCGCCGGCCCTTCGCGGTGACTTCGACGATGCGCAGGCCCTGACGCGCCTGCTGGCGGGCAGCGGCCTGCGCCCGCGCTTCATCGATGCGCGCCGCGCCACTCTGGAGCCGGCGCCGGCCGAGCGCGGCGATGGCAGCCGCCGCACCGGGCCCCTGCGGGTGCAGGGCGATACCGCGCACGGCCATTCCCCCGGTGCAGGTGCCAGCCAGTATGTACCAGCCACCCGCGATGGCTTTGCGCCTTCGATCGGCAGCGAGCGCGTGGCGATGGCCGAACGCCAGGAAGGCAACAGCCTGCTGCGCTCGATGCCTGGCACCCACAGCTTCCATTCGCGCAGCCAGCCGGGCCTGCAGGTCAACATCCGCGGCATGACCGGTGCCGGCCGGGTCAACACCATGATCGACGGTGTCACCCAGACCTTCCGCAACAATGCCGGGCATGGTTCGGGCGGTCCGTTCGCCTATGTCGATCCCTTCCTGCTGGCCGGTGTGGACGTGCAGCGCGGTGCGGTCGCTGGCGGTGACGGCGCTGGTACGCTGGCCGGCAGTGCCAACTTCCGCACCCTGGATATCGACGATCTGCTGGGTGAGGGCCGTGACTGGGGCCTGCGCGCCGGCTATCGCCATGGCAACAACGGCTATGGCAGCGGCCGCACCTTCGCCGGTGCATGGCGCCACAGCGAAGAAGGTGGCGACCGTCAGTTCGGCCTGCTGGCCGCCGCCAGCAGCAGCCGCAGCAGCGAATACGCGACCGCGCGTGGGCAGAAGAACAACGCCGACCCCGGCAGCCAGCAGCCCAGCAGCTGGCTGCTGAAAGCACGCCTGCAGCCCAGCGACCAGCATCGGCTGGACCTGAGCCACATGCGTTACGAAAACGACTTCTACCACAACTACCCGTGGCAGATTTCCGCGCGCAACCAGCGCGCCAGCTACCACTACACGCCCTATTCGCCGTGGATCGACCTGCGTGCAACCTTCGCCGGCAACAAGACCCGGCTGTTCTATCCGCCAGTGGAGGATTCCAGCTACATCGGTCGCCGCACCCACAGCAGCCTGAGCAGCTGGACCGTGGACAACACCAGCCGCTTCGACATCGGAGCACTGCAGGCACGATGGAACACCGGCATCAAGCACCAGTCGGACATCTATGTGGCCGACACCCCCGTCCTGCGCGGTGCCAACCCGCAAGGTCGCAGCCAGCTGGACAGCGTGTTCAGCACGCTGGAGCTGCAGTATGACATCTACGCGCTGACCGCCGGCCTGCGCCAGGACCGCTTCGGCATCCGTGGCCACATCCCGGTGTGCTCGGATGTGCCCGGCCAGTGCGCGGAGATCAATGGCGGCGGCATCGACGTGCGTCGCACCGAGCGCGCACTCAGCCCCAGCCTGGCGGTATCCTGGCAGGCCACCGACTGGCTGCAACTGTTCGCAGAAGCCTCGCGTACTTCCCGCCCGCCGCGGGTGCAGGAGATGTTCTTCGAGAAGATCCCGCTGGAAGGCATGAGCGATGCCGATGGCGTGGGCGCCAACCCGTTCCTGCGCCGCGAGCGCTCGCGCAACCTGCAGTTTGGTGCCAACCTCAGCACCGACTCGCTGCTGGTCGACGGTGACCTGGCACAGCTGCGGATCACCCGCTTCGACAACCGCATCCGCGACTACATCAAGCCGCAGTATCTGCTGATCGTGCATCCGCCGGAAGTGGAACCGTTCGTGGTGCCGATCGACAGCGATCCGCAGCTCACTGCCTGGACCGATGCGCTGGACGTGGACGACTTCAGCACCACCACGCGCTGGATGAACCACCCCGGCGTGGTGCGCATGCGCGGTATCGAACTGGAAGCGCATTACGCCAGCGAGCACTACCACGCCACGCTGAGCTGGACCCGCTCGCACACCAGTGCGCCGGCCATCGAGTTCGTCAACCTGGAAGACATCACCGCCCTGCCCGACCGCTACTGGACGCTGGACGTGGGCGGCCGCTGGTGGCAGCAGCGCGTGCAGGCCGGCCTGCGCGCCGAGTACTCCGGGCCGACCGAGGAAGGCTACGACTTCTTCCAGACCCGCAAGACCGGCGGCACCGGCGTGCTGCTCGACTTCTACGCCAGCTTCAAGCCCCAGGCCAACACCACGCTGTGGCTGAACATCGAAAACCTGCAGAACAAGGCCTATGACAACAATGCCTCGATCGACAGCATCTTCAGCCCGATCCTGGACCGCGGCAACGGTCGCGGCCGCACCGTCTCGATGGGCGTCAATGTGGCGTTCTAGCCGTCGCTGGCTGTCCGTATGCCTGCTCGCGCTGGCGACCGTGGCCAGCGCGCAGCCGATGCCTGGCTCAGTGATCGACCTGGCCAACGGCCAGCACCTGGACGAAGCCGCGTTCGTGGCGCGTGCGGCGGACGCCCGGAGGCTGCTGCTGGGTGAGCGCCATGACCTCGCCGGAGACCACGCCGCCCAGCGCTGGCTGCTGCAGGCGCTGCAGCGGCGGCGCCCGCAGGGTTCGCTGGTGCTGGAAATGATCGCCAGCGAGCGCCAGCCACGCCTGCAGCGGGTGCAGCGCTGGCTGGCCAAGGGCAACCAGGCCGAAGGTGCACGCCTGCAGGAACTGCTGGAATGGGATACACGTTGGCCGTGGGCCGCGTATGGCGGGCTGGTACAGGATGCTGCCGATGCAGGCACGCCGCTGTTCGGCGGCAACCTGTCGCGTGCCGAGGTCAACGCGCTGCTCGCGTCCACCGAGGGCGTACGGTTCCCGGTGGCCGCTGCCCACCAGCGCCTGTCGGCGGTGGTGCTGGCCCAGCACGCAGACGCAGCACCGATGCTGGAAGGGATGCTGGCCGTGCAACAGGCCCGCGACACACGCATGGCACAGGTGCTGCTCGATGCGCCCGCGCCGGCGCTGCTGGTAGCGGGGCGCTGGCATGTACTGCGCGGTACCGGGGTACCGGGCTACCTGTCACCGGCTACGCCTGCGCTGGTGATCGCATTGGCTTCGCCGGGTGAAACCGTGGATGCGGCGGATGCCGATCTGCTGTGGGTGCTGGACGATGAGTGAGCGCGGCCAACACTGGCAGGCGATCGCGATCACCGCCGTCCTGCACCTGCTGCCCTTGCTGCTGTTGGTGCACTGGGTGGCAGCGCCGCCGATGCTGCCGCCGCCGGAGCAGGACGTGCGCATCAGCCTGCGCCTGCTGGCGCCGGCCACGCCGCCACAGCCCGTAGAGGAGCGCCAGGCCGACACCCCCAGCCAGGCGCAGCAGGCGCGCGCATCGCAACCGGCAAAGTCGCCCTCGCCACCGAAACCCACCGCCGCGCGCGAGGGCGAGTTGGCCGCCAGCGAAACGGGCGGGACGGGTCGAACGCCGCTGCCGGTCGCCCCGCCGGCGGCCGCGACCGATGCCAGTCCCGCACCGGCATCGATCACGGCCGCTCCGCCCGCTCCAGACGCGCCACCGGCGGACTTCCAGGCCGGCGCCGCCAGCGACCAGTGGGAAGCCCGCCTGATGGCGCGGCTGGAGCGTTACCGCTATTACCCTGCCGCCGCACGCTCGCGCCGGCAGCAGGGCACTGCCTGGGTCAGGGCCAGCATCGACCGCGAAGGCCGCCTGCTGGCTCTGCGGCTGGAACAGTCCAGTGGCCAGCCGATGCTCGATGACGCTGCGCTGCAGACCTTCCGTCGCGCGCAGCCGCTACCGCCCATTCCCGATGAACTGAAGGCACCACAGGAACTGGTGGTGCCGGTGGAGTACTACCTGCGCTAGGCGGCGTAGGCCTCCGCCTCGATCTCGAACAGCATGCCGTCCAGCGCCAGTCGCGGCACCGGGATCAGCGTGCAGGTGGGCGCCGCACGGTTCGGCCAGCGTCGCCGCACCTGGTGGGCAATGATGCCCAGCCGGTCCTCATCGTGGCCGACCACCAGGATGCGCAACCGCGCCACATCAACCAGGCTTGCCTGCGCCGAGCGCAGCGCGGTCTGCAGGTTGTCCAGCGCCTGCCCGACCTGGTCTTCGAAGCTGGGCGAGAGACGGCCCTGCGCATCTTCACCGCCCTGCCCGGCCACGTGGATCACCCGTGCCGGCAGGCGCACCACCGCCACGTGTGAGTAGCCGTTGGCCGAAGGATCGTAGAGGCCCGGTGGATTGAACAGCTCCAGCAGGCCATGGCTGAAGTCCGGTGTGGTCAGCAGGTTCATGCCGCGCGCCTCGTGGGGGTTGCCGGCAGTCTGTGACCTCAACCCCGGTTGAGGTCAAACGGATCCGGTGCAACAGACCGGTCTGCCACGCGCAACGATCACGCGATCCCGTGGAATCGAGCCTGCTCGACTTCCGCTGACGAAAAGCAGTCGAGCTATCTCGACTCTACAGAAGCGTGGTCACGTCCACGCCGGATCTGCGGTGAAATCGATGGTCAGCCAGAACGTGCTGCCCCGAGCATCCAGCCTGACCGCGATCTCATCACGCATCGCATCGACCTCGCCCACCGAGCCCAAGGGCGTAGCCGGATCGGCCAGCACATGGATCTCGATGAAGCGCATCCGCCCCATCTTCGCCACGTGGCTGGTGAAACCGGCATAGCCACGCTCGGCCACGAATGCCTGCATGACCTGCTGCACGCGCCGGTCCAGATCATCCGGCGCCACCTGGAGTACTTCGCGCATGGCCTTCCACGCACTGCGCGCCGGTACCGGCAGTACCGCCAGGCTGATCAATGCCAGCACGATCGAATCCAGGTACGGCACCCAGTGGTGCCACTCACCGCCATGCAGGACCAGGGCCAGTACGAAGGCCAGCACTACCGCCAGGCTCATCAAGCCACCCAGCAGCCAGCCCCGTACATCCAGCCACAACAGCGCCGAGCGCAGGCGCCGCGCCCGCTGGGCGACGAACGCCGCCATCGCCAGGTTGCTGGCACTCAGCAGCGCCGCCCACCACAGCGCGGGCCCGAATTTCACCTCGTGTCCGCCCGTGGTCAAACCGATCACCGCGTTGGCCAGCGCATACACGCAGGCCAGCGACAGGATCACACCGCCCAGCGCCTCGACCATCGGCTCCAGGTGCCAGTAGCCGTACTGGAAGCGCGGGCTCTGTTCCCGCGCCACCAGCCGCAGCACCGACAACGACACCAGGGTCAGGGCAACGTCGACCAGGCTGTACACTCCGTCGAACAGGATGGCCTGCGATCCCACCAGCAGGCCACCGCTGAAGCCGACCACGCTGACCGCGATGGTGAACCCGATCGAGAACTTCAGGATGCGTTGCTCGCGCGCGGTATCCATCGTTCGCCGAAGGGCCGACCGTCGCCGGTCAGGCCTTCAGTACCTCCACCTTGTACGAGGTCACATCGCCGTCGTTCTCGATGATGAGCCCGTGCACGTCCGACTCGAAGCCCGGGAAGCGGGCATTCTGCTCACGGGCGATGCGCAGCGACTGGATGATCGGCTCATCGCTGTCGCCAAAGCGCTCGCCCGGCATGATGGTCGGAATGCCCGGCGGGTACGGCACCAGCATGGTCGCGGCGATGCGACCACTGACCTGCTCGATGTCGACCCGCTCGATCTCGCCCTTCACCAGGTGGTTGTAGGCATCGGCCGGGGTCATCACCGGGGTTGGCAGATCCACGTACATCTCGCGCATCACCTTGGCCACCGCGAACTCCTGGTTGAACGCATGCAGCGCGTCGCACAGGTCACGCAGGCCCCAACCGGCGTAGGCATTCGGATAGTCGGCGGCCAGCGTCGGCAGTGCCTGGCTGAGCGGCGCATTGCGGTCGTACAGTTCCTTGAACGCCATCAGTTCAGTGACAAGGGTGCTCCACTTGCCCTTGGTGATGCCCATCGAGAACAGGAACAGCACCGAGTACAGGTTGGTCTTCTCCACGGTGATGCCGCGGCCCCACAGGAACTTGCTCAGCACCGCCGCCGGAATGCCCAGCTTGCCCATGCTGCCGTCCATCGCCAGGCCCGGGGTCAGCAGAGTCACCTTGATCGGGTCGATCAGAACATAGTCATCCACCAGGTTCTCGAAGCCGTGCCAGTGCGCATCCGGCTGCAGGTACCACTCCTCGCGCTTGGCCACCATCGGTGCCGGCGTATCGCCCTTGTCCAGGCTGCGCTCGACCTGGGTCGGCTGCCACACGCTGAACCACCAGTCGTCGCGCCCCAGGTCATCGCGGACGTGCAGCATCGCGCGGCGGAAGGCGATCGCCTCGTCGTGCATTTCCTGTACCAGCGAACGGCCGGCATCGCCTTCCATCATCTTCGAGGCCACATCACAGGCCGCGATCACTCCGTAATGCGGGCTGGTCGAGGTGTGCATCATGAACGACTCGTTGAAGCGCTCGGCATCCAGGTTGCGCTGCGCCGAGTTGCGCACGTGGATCATCGAGGCCTGCGAGAACGCGGCCAGCAGCTTGTGCGTGGAATGCGTGGTGAAGATGATCGCATCCTGCTCGCGCGGCTTGCCCTTGGCCATGCCGTAGTGGTTCTCGTAGAACGGATGGAACGCAGCGTAGGCGTACCAGGCTTCGTCGAAATGCAGGAAGTCCACCGCGCTGCCGATCTCGTCGGCGATCTTCTCGGCGTTGTAGCACAGGCCATCGTAGGTGGAGTTGGTCACCACTGCGATGCGCGGCTTGGAGCCGGCCTTGTAGGCCTTGCTGGCCAGCGGGTTGGCGGCGATACGCTGCTGCAGCGACTCGGGCGTGAACTGGTCCAGGCTGATCGGGCCGATGATGCCATGCGCGTTGCGGCTGGGGGTGAAGTACACCGGCACCGCGCCGGTCATGATCAGCGCGTGCAGCAGCGACTTGTGGCAGTTGCGGTCGACGAATACCACGTCGCCGCGGGCCACTGTGCCGTGCCAGACGATCTTGTTGGCGGTGGAGGTGCCGTTGGTGACGAAGAAAGTATGGTCGGCACCGAAGTTGCGTGCGGCCTCGTTCTCGGCGTCTTTGATCGGACCAGTATGGTCAAGCAGCGAACCCAGTTCCGGCACCGAGATCGACAGATCGCTTCGCAGCGTGTTCTCGCCATAGAACTGATGGAACGCGCGGCCGACCGGCGATTTGGTGAACGCCACGCCGCCGGCATGGCCAGGCGTATGCCAGGAATAGTTCGACTCGGCCGCGTGATGGATCAGCGCCTTGAAGAACGGCGGCAGCAGGTTCTTCATGTAGTCTTCGGCCGCGCGCATCACCTGCCGCGAGATGAAGCTCTTGGTGTCTTCGAACAGGAAGATGAAGCCGTGAATGTACTTGAGCAGCTTGCTCGGCACCTTCTCGATGGTGCGGCGCTCGCCGTACAGGAACACCGGCAGGTTGGCGCGGCGCGCGCTCTGCTCGCGCAGGAAGGCGGTCAGGCGCTGGAACTCGCCATCCACCTCTTCGCTGCCATCGATCGAGATCAGCACCGCCGACGCCGCCACGTAGGTGCGGGCACCGGCACGGGCATCATCCAGGTTCAGGCCGCACAGCACGCGCTGGTCGTTGCTGCGCAGCTCTTCCACCAGGGCGCGGATCAGGATGCCGCCGATGCGTGGCGACTCGTAGTCGTTGTCGATGACAATGACCGGGTAGTCCAGGGACTTGAAGTACACGTTGATTCTCCTTGTCTAACTCAGGAACGCTGGGCGCCGGCGCTGATCGCCGAGGCCTCGCGGGCGCGCTGCCGCTGCTGGCGGCGCTCCTCGCTGAAGAAGGGATAGAACACGGTGATGAACAGCACGAACAGGAACGCGTACTGCACGATGGTTCCCGACGAGCCGTAGATCGCCCACAGGCAGTAAACGACGGTCAGGCTGGTCAGGGTCCAGAAGGCACCGGTGTGGACCAGGGTGTGCGAGCGCTCGACCACGAAGTAGCAGGCCACGCACGAGTAGATGTAGGGCAGCAGGGTCAGCACCACCGCCGCCGATGTGATCACGTCGAACTGTGCCGACGCGGTTTCCGAGGTGGAAGTGACCAGCACCGCCAGGGTCATCAGCACGGCCACGATCAGCACGCCCTTGACCGGTACGTCGTCCTTGTTGGTCTTGCTGAAGATGCTCGGGAACAGGCCGTCATCGGAGGCCGCCTTGGCGCTCTGCGCGGTCAGCAGGATCCAGCCGCCCAGCGAACCGGCGGCACCGATGAAGGCACACAGGCTGACCAGCGCACCACCCCAGCCACCGACGGCCTTGGCCGCAGCCAGTGCGAACGGCGCATCGGAAGTCTGCAGTTCGCCATTGGGCACCATGCCCATGATCACCGAGGAACTGGCGATGTAGGCGATGGCGGCCAGGAACACACCCGCCAGGGTGGCGCGGGCCACGTTCTTTTCCGGGTTCTCGACCACACCAGCGGTGACCGAGGCCGACTCGACGCCAATGAAGGCCCACAGCGTCAGCGCCGCGGCGCTGGAGATCGCGCCGAAGTTCGATTCGCCGGACACGTTGTAGGCCCCCTTGAAAATGTCGGCATCGAAGAAGAACCAGCCGAAGATGGCGATGCCCAGGATCGGCACCAGCGCAAAACTGGTGGTGACGGTCTGCACCCGGCTGACGAACGCCGGACCGATCACGTTGGCGAAACTCAGCGCCCACACCAGGATCAGCACCGCGATGCAGCGCACCAGCGGCTCGGACAGGATCGGGAAGAAGTAGCTGAAATAGCCCACTGCGGCGATCGGAATGGCGACGTTGCCGATCCAGTTGGCGAACCAGTAGATGGTGTTGGTCTGGAAGCCCATGTACGGCCCGAACCAGTCGCGCGCATAGGCGTACGGGCCGCCCGCCTTGGGTGCCAGCTTGCCCAGCTTGGCGAACACGAAGGCCAGCAGCAGCGCACCGGCGGTGGTGATCAGCCAGCCCCAGATCGAGGCGGTACCGATCTTGGCCAGACTGGACGGCAACAGGAACACGCCTGAGCCCATCATGTTGCCGGCGACGAGGAAGGTGGCTCCGACCACCCCGATTTTCTTTGCTTCTGCCATGACAATCTCCTGTACTGGCATGAGCCCGGTACAACCGGGCGTGGGGACGGTTACGCTGGCGTACGACCGCTGGCGCTTATTTGATGAAGTTGTATTGCAGGCTGCCCTGCACCCGGACCGTGTCGCCGCGTGCGCCGCCCTGCTGTTCCAGGCGGCCGTACAACAGCTCCATGCCCATCGTCCAGGACGGCGCGGGGCTCCAGATCAGGTTGAATACGCCGTACCGGCTCTGTCGGAAGGCATCGGCCGCCAGTGCGGCGTTCCGCTCCAGGGTCAGCTGGCCGAAGATCAGGTTCGATCGCCACAACTCGGACCAGTAGTGGGTATAGCCGACGAAGCCGCCGTGCAGGTCCAACGCGTCGAGGCGGCCATCGGCACCGACCACCGCGTCCAGCCCGGAGCCGGTCAGGTCGGCGGTATAGCGGCTGAGGCCGCGTCCTCCCAGCGCACCGAACAGCAGCAGGTCGCGCTCGCCCACCGAGGCCGAGCCACTCAGCTGCAGGCCGCCGGCCATTCGCCGGTCGCGCTCGCCATCGCCGTCATAGGCCAGGCTGCGCGCCACCGCGCCCACCTGCAGGTGGCCCCAGTCGCGCTCCATGCGCGCGGTCACGGTTACGTCCGGCAGACGGTTCACCGCAGCCCGCTCATCATTGGCACCGGCAAGTTCAGTCTTCGGGTCTTCGGCCGCCACGGTCAGCGTGCTGCCCTTGCCCATCGTGAAGCTGTGGTGGATGCCGGCCACCAGCAGATAGCCGGCGCCACCCGGCCCGGCGAAGTCCAGCGTGTCGGGCAGGCTGTCCGGGTCCATGAAGCTGGAGTAGCCATAGCCGGCATAGGTATTGCCGAGCTGTCCATACGCATGCCGCAGGCGGAACTCGTAGCCATCGCTGCTGCCGAAGAAGTCGTTCTCCAGATAGAAGCGCAGGTTGCCGTGCGTGGTTGGACGCCGCGCCTCGAAGCTGAAGCGGGTCTGCTTGGCGTGGATGTTGAAGTTGGAGACATCGCGGTGGCTGCCGCCCACCGGCATCGACGAGGGAATGAACTGATCCTCGTCGCCGGCCGCGCGCGAATCGGCGATGGCATCCAGCTTGGCGTAACCGCCGATGCGGATCACCGTATCAGTGCCGGGTATGGCAAAGAACCCCTTCAGATCCGGGTCGGTCGGGCCCGCCGCACTGTCCGGTCGCGATGCCGCAGTGGACGGATCAGCGACCGAATCGCGCTGCGGCAGTACCGGCTGCGCCACACCCGGCACCTGGGTGCGATGGATCACGTCGGAAGGGGCGGCAGAGGCCATCGGCGCCATTGCAGGCGCGGCTGTTGCCTGCGCAGGCGCAGCATCGCGCTGCTCAAGCCGGTCCAGCCGTTGCTGCATGCCTTCCAGCGCCTGGCGCATGGCGGCCATCTCGCGCCGCAATGCCTGCGCATCCTCTGCATCACCCTGTTGAGCGTACGCCGGCGTGATCGCCAGTGCCCCCAGGCATGCCAGACTCAGTACGGCCAAACGCATTGCATCCTCCCCTGACGAACACTCGCATCACGGTTCCGGAGCGCATGCATGCGCCGCCCTGGCTTCGCGTTGCCGTTGCTGGAAATGCGGGTACTGCGTCGACGACATCGGCCAGCCTGCGCA
The DNA here is from genome assembly GCF_059369555.1 of Stenotrophomonas sp. YJH_SMC_21. Taxonomy (NCBI): domain Bacteria; kingdom Pseudomonadati; phylum Pseudomonadota; class Gammaproteobacteria; order Lysobacterales; family Lysobacteraceae; genus Stenotrophomonas; species Stenotrophomonas sp. YJH_SMC_21. The sequence continues at coordinate 18,607 of NZ_JCAFSU010000017.1, read as the reverse complement.
CGGCAGGCAACAGGACGATGACACTGCCCCGCCTGCACCCATGTCGACTCCATCAAGGCCGCGCTGCCAGAGAGGTGGCGACCGCAGCGGTCTGGGTAACAAGCACAGAGTGAGAGTGTCGTGAATGGCTGTGCCGGCCGACCCTGATCAGGGCGTGGCGAGCGCGGCATCCATCGCGCATTGACGCTGTATTCCATGCGTCAAAGGCTAGTCCGTTTGTCGCTTTTGGCCTTGATTGGAATCAAGGCACGATGCTTGATCTCAGTCACGATTCAGACGTGACGACGAACAGACAATGCGCAAGCGGTTGTGTTCGCCTGGGGCAGGAACGCAACAGGCCCGCATGTCACCATGCGGGCCTGTGGTCTACATCATCATGCAGGCGTGGATCAGCGCGGACCAAGCACCGTCTGCAGGTCGTCGCCCTGCGGCAATCCGGCCCGGCGCTGCACCTGGCCCTGTGCATCCTGGAACAGGATGCCCGGGGTGCCCTGGAACCCCATCTCCAGCATCAACACCTGGTTGGCGTCAAGCTTGCCGGCGATCTCGCGGCTGATGTTCGGCAGCGCTTTGATGCCGCCACGGTCGAACTGGTGTTCGTTCTCCAGCAGCGCCGCGCTCGGATCACGTGCGGAGAGGATGGCTGCGGCCTTGGCCGGACTGTCCTCGCGGATCACACCCACCATGATGTGGCGCAGCTGTACCTTGCCGGCGTCGACCCACGGACGGGCCGCCTCCCAGAACTTGTGGCAATACGGGCAGTTGGCATCGCTGAAGGTATAGACCACGCGGGGCGCGTCGGCCTTGCCATCACGCACCCAGGCGCTGGCTTCGAGCTTGGTCCACATTTTGGCCGACATCGGTGCGGCAACCAGCTTCTCGACCGCTTCGGCAGCCACATCATTACCTTCGGCATCGAACAGGCTGCCCACCAGTACGTGCTTGCCATCGGCCGTGACATAGGCCGCTGCAGGCTGCTGCCCTCCCACCACGCCAGCAAAACCGCGCAGGCCGTCCGGCGCATCGAATTCGGCAACGACCTCGAAGCCGTGCTTCTCGATGCCCTTCAGCACGGCTGGACGGTCGCCCTTGGCGGCAGATGCCGGAGCAGTCGTCGCCGAAGCCGTAGCGGCCTTGCCCGGCGGCGTCTGTGCCTGGCTGCAGGCGGCCAATGCCAGCATGACCGGCAGCAGGAGCACCGCCGGGGCGGTGCGCAGGGAAATCGACAACATGGGAACTCCGTAGTGAGATGCCCGCGCAGGCTACCGCAGCCGGCGCAGTTTGTGTTCAAGGCCGGCCGCAGTCAGTTCGCCCAGGTGCAGTTCACGCAGGCGCCCATCGGCGTCGAAAAAGAGCGTGGAAGGATATGCCTGAACGCCGAGCACGGTGGAAGCAGCAGCGTCATCATCCAGCAGCACGTTGCCCAGCATCAGTCGTTCGCCGGCCAGGAAACCCTGGACCTCATCCAGGGTTTCAGCCTGGTTGAGGAATACGAACTGCACGTCATCATGTGCCTGTTGTGCCGTCGCCAGCACCGGCATCTCACGCCGGCAGGGCCCGCACCATGTGGCCCACAGATTCAGCACCAGCGGCTTGCCGCGGAACTGCTGCAGATCGATACGATCGCCTTGAAGGTCCGCCACCTGCAGCGCCGGCAACGGCATCTGCCGCTCCTGCCATGCCGACAGCAACTGGCCACCAGCGACCCAGAACAACACGCCTACCAGTGCGCTCGTCAGCACCGGTGCACGCAACTGACGCCACGGCCGCAGACGCCATAATCCCCACGACAGCCCGGCCACCAGCACCACCATCAGGTGATAGCCACCATCGGTGACCTGCAGAATGCTCCAGGGCTCCGAACGATAGAGCGCGAAATTCAGCACAACAAAACTGACACGACCACACAGCAGGCCGATCAGCAGCATGTCCAGCACGATGCCTGCTGCCGACGGCAGCGGCATTCCCACTGCCCTGCGCGGCCAAAGACGGGCAACGGTCATGGCCAGCAACGTGCACATCAGGATCAACACCACCGGCATCGGTACCGGTCCAACACTCGACATCAGCCCACCTGTTCAAGTTCCACTGCCTGCATGGTCAAAGCGTCACGCCCAGGTTGCAAGCGCTCGCCCGCCCCCCATGGTCAGGCCGCACTGCGCCCCAACTGCATTCCGGGGGACGCCTGCAGGCCGCGCAGACTTCCGGCCACCGACGGCATCAACGGTCGCTCCCGCCGCTTGCAGTTGACGTGGCGGCGATAGTTGGCCGGTGTCATGCCCACGATGCGGAGGAACAGTCGTCGGAACGCGCTCTGATCAGCGTAGCCCACCCCCCAGGCCACCTCCTCGATGCCTGCGCCCTGCTGCAGCAGGGTCTGCGCCTTGGCAATGCGCAGCCGTTGGCAGTATTCGATCGGCCGCAGACCGGTCGCTCGGAGGAAGCGCCGCTGCAGGGTGCGCGGTTCCAATCCGGAAACCTCGCAGATTGCGGCCAGAGTGGCTCCTCGTGCGGCAGTGGTATGCAGCCAGCGCTGGGCCTTCAGTACATCGCGGTCACCGTGGGCGAAGTTGGCACTGAAACGCTCAAGATCCTGCTGGATTCCTGCGGGCACGACGATCCCGAGCTGTTGCGCGACCGCGCTCGCCACGCCCTGCCCGTGCAGCCGGTACAGCAAACGCAGCCCGAGGAAACGCCATGCCTGCGATCCGCCAACCGTCAGCAGATCGCCATCGTCGACCAGCGCCCGCTCACTGGGCACCCAGCTCACCGCCTGCGCCTGCAACCCTGGATGTCGCCCCAGATCGGGGCCGCTGACCGTTCTTCCGGCCAGCAGTCCCGCACGGGCCAGTACACCGACCCCGTCGCTGGCAGCAGCCAGCAGGCTGCCCCCGTCATAATGGGCCCGCAACCAGTCCAGCAGGACCTCTTCGGCGCGCAGACAGGCTCCGGGGCTGATCTGGCCGGGAACCGCGATCACCGCGGGAATGGCGGCGTCGAGCATTTCAGCACCCGCGATGCGGTGTACACCGGTCTGGCTGGCGGGAACGATCCAGCGGGTGACAAGCACACGCTTGAAGGGTCGGCGCTGCTGTTGGGCCAGGCGGTTGGCGACGTGGGCCATTTCGGCCAGCACAGAGGCGGCGGAGGGGTCCCCTCCCGGATATTCGACCACCGCAACCTCTACGAATGCTTCGTTCCTGACTCCCTCCACAGACCACCTCCTCGGTTCGTTGCAGGCCATCGAACGGCCGGTTCAGGCGAAGGGTAGGAACAGGCCCATCTGCGGGGCTATGAAGAAAGTTGCAAAGTGGGCTGAATGCGCGCACCGAGCTGAAGCCTTGACTCTCGACCAGACTCCAGGCTTCACAATGGCCGGCAGGATCCGCAGGAAAGCTGCCATGAACATTGGACAACTGGCCCGTCAGGCGGGCGTGCCGATCGATACGGTCCGCTATTACGAACGGCAGCAGCTGCTGCCGACGGCGGCGCGCTCGGCCGGGGGTTACCGCATCTTCGGCGAGCCGGATCTGCGCCGGCTGCGCTTCATCCGCCGCGCCAAGGCACTGGGCTTCAGCCTGGAGGAAATCGGAGAACTGCTCGCGCTCAGTGATCACCACCAGCAGGACATGGGCAGCGTGCGTGACACCGCGCAGGCCCGCCTGCAGGACATCGCACAACGGATGGCCGAACTGCAGCGCATGCACATCGCGCTGTCGCAGCTGGTCGACGCCTGCCCCGGCCATGGCGCGCTGGACCAGTGCCCGATCCTGGCCGCTCTGACCGACGACACCACCGCCGCAGGCGACTGACATCGGCTTCGCAACACGCGTGAAGAAAAGTGCAACAAATGCTTGCCAACCCCCTGGGGCAAGGCTATTATTTCGCTCCTCAGCGACGTGGGGCCATAGCTCAGCTGGGAGAGCGCCTGCATGGCATGCAGGAGGTCAGCGGTTCGATCCCGCTTGGCTCCACCAATCTTTCGGCATTAGGCCGTCGAAAGGTCGCTAAAGAACATTGATGAGAATTGCGTCCCCATCGTCTAGAGGCCTAGGACATCACCCTTTCACGGTGGCGACCGGGGTTCGAATCCCCGTGGGGACGCCACTCATCACGAACAACGAGGACCCGGCCGATAACCGGGTCTTTTTTGTTCACCGCCTACCGGTATTCAGGGTGTGGCGTTGCGGTTCCCCTGCCCTCGTGGCTGCGGTTGAACCGGAACGAAAAAAGTTCAAAAAAGACTTCCACAAACGTGAACACGCAGGTATGATAGGCGGCTCGGTAACACGGGGCCATAGCTCAGCTGGGAGAGCGCCTGCATGGCATGCAGGAGGTCAGCGGTTCGATCCCGCTTGGCTCCACCACTTTCGACATTAGGCCGTCGAAGGTTCTACAACTTGAAGTTTTTCGTGCGTCCCCATCGTCTAGAGGCCTAGGACATCACCCTTTCACGGTGGCGACCGGGGTTCGAATCCCCGTGGGGACGCCAGTTTCAAAACGGACTCTGCTCCCGGCAGATCATCCGGAGTTTCATGGGGCCATAGCTCAGCTGGGAGAGCGCCTGCATGGCATGCAGGAGGTCAGCGGTTCGATCCCGCTTGGCTCCACCACTTCGACATTAGGCCGTCGAAGGATCTACAACTTGAAGTTTTCGTGCGTCCCCATCGTCTAGAGGCCTAGGACATCACCCTTTCACGGTGGCGACCGGGGTTCGAATCCCCGTGGGGACGCCAATTCTTGAAAACCCTGGCTTCGGCCGGGGTTTTTCTTTGCCTGAGATTCCCGGGAAAGCCCTGTCCACGCATGGCGTGGATCTACTGCAGGGCCGGGATGGATCCGGCGGCCGGTTGGCCCAGTAGATCCATGCCACGCATGGATGGCCTCAGCCTGAACACACCTCAGAACCGGCGATACATCCCGATCGATGCAGGTGCGGTGGGTGCGAAACCAAACTGCGCGTACAACCGGTGCGCTTCACCATCGGCCAGAAGGCTGACGTATGCAGACGGCGGCAGGTTCGCCTGCATCCAGCCATCCAGCCGACGCATCACTTCCTTGCCCAGGCCCTGCCCCTGCAGGCGCGGCAGCACGGCGATATCACAGACCTGCAGGTGGCACCCACCATCGCCGACGATGCGGCCCATCGCTACCAGCTCATTGCCCTGGTAGGCGCACACGCCATACAGGGTATTGGGCAGCGCGCGTGCCGCCGCCTCCTGGCTCTTGGCACTGAGGCCCGCCAGCACACGCAGCTGGCAATAGTCTTCGACCGTGGGGACAGCCTCGCGGAACTGGCAGCTGACGGAATCATTCATGCGGTATCTCCCTGTAGGTCGGGCTATCCTGCCGCATCCACGTCGCAACGACTGCGACCCAGGCCTGCAGAGTTCCCATGTGCTATTCCGCCCTGATCCGCGCTGACTACGCCAAGCTGGTCCGCGAGTTCGGTGCCATCCTGTCGCTGGAGGAGTTCGCCGAACTGTACGCGCACGATCCCGGCAAGAAGCGGCCGAAAACCCCCAAGGCCATGGACGACGGCTTTGCCGGCGCGCGCACCGAACAGGGTCGCGACATCGTTGCGAAGATCCAGCAGTGGCATGCGCAGGAACGCCAGAATCTCGAGGCGGAGCTGGCCCGCCAACGCGAGCGCCGCGATATCGCCCACGCGACGCTCGCCACCCGCCCCACCCAGAAGGCACGCAACGACCTGCGCGTGGCCGGCAACCGCATCGAGCGCGCCCAGGCCCGGCTTGAGGACCTGCACCGGGTACAACTACTGCCGCGCGACAACCGCATTTTTCCCGGCACCTACGCGCCGGTGATGGTCAGCGAGAGCGGCCGACGGGTGATCAAGCCGATGCGCTACCAATGCCGGCTGCCGGACAAGCCGGCACGCAACGACGTGCTCTACCCCGGCACCTACAACGCACGACGCGACAGCCTGGAAGGCTATTGGCGCGGCGCGTTCGGCCTTCGCCACGGCGTTGTCGTGGTGCAGGCGTTCTATGAGCACGTACCACGCCACGCGATCGCAGGGCGCGCGCTTGGCGCCAGTGAAAAGGAACAGGATGTGGTGCTGGAGTTTCGCCCCGACCCGCCCCGCGACCTGCTTCTGGCCTGCCTCTGGGCGGAATGGGAGGGACCGGAAGGACGCCTGCTCTCATTCGCCACGATCACCGACACCCCGCCACGCGATGTCGCCGCGGCAGGTCACGATCGCGGCGTGATACCGATCCGCAGGGAGTATCTCGATGCGTGGCTCAACCCCGATCCGGACAACCTGGCCGGGCAGTACAGCATCCTCGACGACCGCGAGGACATCCGTTACCTGTACGAGGAGGCGGGCTGAAGCGCCGTTCTCACGCCGTTGCGCTGGAACGGCCCACCGCACGGCTCAGCGCCCGGGTCAGGTCCGCCGACAGATACGGCTTGACCAGCAGTACTCCGGACAGCATAGACTCGGGCAGCTGCTCAGCCAGCATTCCGGTGGCAAGCACGAACGGTACGCCTCGCGCCGACAATGCTGCCGCCACCGGCTCGCTGGTCTCGTTGCGGGCCAGGCGATAGTCCAGCAGGGCCACATCGGGGACCGAGTCTTCCAGCACGCGCAATGCTTCAGCCACGCTCGCCGCCAACCCGACCACGGTCGCGCCGGCATGCACCAGCTGCATCTGCAGCAAGGCCGCGCTCATCTCGTCGTTCTCGACCACCAGCACCCTCAGGTCCTGCAACACTGTCATCGGCTATGGCTCCTGGAGGCATTCAAGCCGGCGCAGTATAGCCATCGCAGAGCCGATGCCGACAGGAAACGCCTCGATCTGCCTTGCCCCTATGAAAGCCCTGCCCTCCTCGGTTACACTCACACGCTGCCTGCCGGTGTGGCGGAATGGTATACGCAGCTGACTCAAAATCAGCCGGGGGTGACCCCATGAAGGTTCGAGTCCTTTCACCGGCACCACAGCATCAAAGGCCAGGTCCATGACCTGGCCTTTTGCTTTTCAGGCGATGCAGGCGCATGTAGCCGCTCCGGTGTCACTGTGCTGACGCAAAACTGCGACCGCTGACAGGGTTGCCGCTAGACGTAGTGCACACTTTTCTTGCCAGCCTCACGTGCATCTGCCTATCGTGATCCCGCCGGATCCGGGGTGGGGGACTGCATGACGTTGCGTGCTGCACTGTTTTTTCTCGTCACGCACGCGCTCGTCATTGCCTTTGTCGGCCCGCAGGACCCGGTCGGCTCCTACCTGATGCTGATCACCGCCCCGCTGCTGGCTGCACTGGTCTGCGTACGGCGTGCACGCGTCAGCCAGGCGGCCTGCCAGTGGCGACTGCTCGGCGCGGCCGTCGGCCTGTTCTCTCTCGCGCTGCTGGCCCTGCTGTACCGCAAAGTGGCCGGCCTCGCCCCTGCGCAGATGACCGCCTCAACACTGATCCTGTACGTGTTCTACCGGATCCCCCTGACCTACGTCGCTGCAAGCCCGGGCGGCGGGAACCGCTACATCCGTGCGGTGGACCTCGGGATCATTGCCCTGCTTTGGCTGCTGTACTACCTGCATGCGCGGGCGATGGCGCCGCTGAACACCGCCTTGTGGACGCAGTGCCTGAACACCATGAGCGGCGTGCAGAACAGCCTGGTGTTCTGCTTCGCACTGATCCGTTTCCTGGCCGAGGACGATCCGGACCGCCGCGATTTTTTCCGGACGCTGACGATCTACGCGCTGGGCTACTTCCTGCTGGCCTTCTACATCAATACCTATCAACCTATCAGCCGCAGGTGCCCGACGGCAATTGGGGCGACCTGCTGATCAGTGGACTGTTCGTGCTGCTGGCCATCCTGGCGGGCAGCCATCGTCGCTGCCCGGCAGTGGAGGCATCCCGCAGCCTGCGGCGCATCGTCGATGCCGGCGTACCACTGATGCTGCCCTTGCTGCTGATGCTGGTGGCGCTTCTGGTCGCGCGCCTGCAGCCGACCCTGGCCACGGTCGGCTTCATCGGCTCCCTGCTCGGCTATGCGCTGCGCAGCGTGCTGAGCCAGGTCGAGATCCAGCGCCAGCGCGATGAACTGGAAACGCTGGCGCGGCGCGATCCGCTGACCGGACTGGGCAACCGGCGCAGCTTCGATGAGTCGCTGGATCGGGCCCACCGCCGCGCGCGCCGCCAGGGCCAGGGCCTGGCGGTACTGATGATCGACATCGACCACTTCAAACGGCTGAACGACACCTACGGCCATCCGGAAGGTGATCGGCGCCTGCGTGCCGTCGCCGGCATCCTCGATGGCTGCCTGCAACGGGGCGACGATCTGCTGGCCCGCTACGGCGGCGAAGAGTTCATCGCCGCCCTGCCCTCGCCCGATGCCACCCACGCCCTGGGCCTGGGCGAACGGCTGCGCGCTTCGGTCGAAGCCGCAGCCCTGCCCGCCCCCGTGGCCACCGTCACCATCAGCATCGGCGTGGCCTGGCAGGCACCCGGCGAAGACGGCGATCCGCGCGGCCTGGTCGAACGCGCCGACCAGGCCCTGTATCGCGCCAAGCATGCCGGTCGCAACTGCGTACGCGGCGACACCGAAACCAAGGAAGAACAGTCCGGTCGCCGCGCCTAGACCGCATGCAGCGCCGCCGCTCCGTGCCGGTGCCCGGCGCCGCCCTGCAAGCGGAAGCTGGCCACCGTCTGCAGCAGCTGCGCCGACTGCTCTTCCATGCTGCGTGCCGCCGCCGACGCCTCCTCGACCAGGGCCGCGTTCTGCTGGGTGCCCTGGTCGATCAGATCGACGGCATGGTTCATCTGCTGGATGTCGTCGCTCTGCTGCTGCGAGGCAGTGCTGATTTCGGTCATCAGGTCGCTCACCCGGCGCACGTTGGTCACGATCTCGTCCATGGTGCGGCCCGCGCTCTCAACCTGCGCCGTACCGGCACCCACATTGGCAACCGACTCATCGATCAGGTGCTTGATCTCCTTCGCTGCGCTGGCCGAACGCTGCGACAGCTCGCGGATCTCGGTGGCAACCACGGCAAATCCACGGCCGTGTTCACCGGCACGCGCCGCCTCCACCGCTGCGTTCAGCGCGAGAATGTTGGTCTGGAAGGCGATGCCGTCGATCACCCCGATGATGTCGACGATGCGCCGCGACGAGGCATTGATCACCGCCATCGTTTCGACCACCTCATGCACCACACTGCCGCCGCGCGCAGCGACATCGGCGGCTCCACCGGCCAGCTGGCTCGCCTGGCGCGCGTTGGTGGCGGTGCGCTGCACGGTCTCGGCCAGGCCCTTCATCGACACCGCGGTTTCCTCGAGCGAAGCCGCCTGCTGCTCGGTGCGCTGCGAGAGGTCGCTGTTGCCCTGTGCGATCTCAGTCGCGCCGACTGCGATGGTGTCCGCGGCGAACTTGATCTGGCCGATGATCGCGGCCATCGCCTCGACCAGCGAATTCACGCCTTCGCACAGTTCGGCGATCGAGCCATTCTTGTCGGCGGTGGCCACGCGCTGGGTCAGATCGCCCTGCTTGGCCGCGGCCACCACCTCGCGGGTCTGCGCCACCGCGCGCTGCATGGTCTGGTTTTCATGCACCTGCGCGGTGATGTCGGTGGCGTACTTGACGACCTTGAACGGCTTGCCATTGAGGTCCAGGATCGGGTTGTAGGACGCCTGGATCCAGACCTCACGCCCGCCTTTGCCAAGACGCCGATACTGGCCGGCGTCATATTCGCCGCGCCCCAGTTTCTCCCAGAACTGGCGATATTCGATGCTGCTGCGATGCTCGGGCTCGACAAACAACGAATGGTGCTGCCCGCGCACTTCGTCCAGGCTGTAGCCGGTGGCGGCCAGGAAATTGTCATTGGCCGACAGGATGCGGCCATCCATGCTGAACTCGATCACCGCCTGCGACTTGGTGATCGCGGCCAGTTGCCCCGCCGAGTCGGCCGCCTGCAGCTTCTGCGCGGTGATGTCGGTCGCGAACTTGACCACCTTGTACGGCCGCCCCTGGCGGTCCAGTACCGGGTTGTACGAGGCCTGGATCCAGATCTCGCGCTGGCCCTTGCCGAAGCGGCGGTACTGTCCGGCGTCGTATTCGCCGCGCCCCAAGCGCGCCCAGAAGTCGCGGTATTCGGCGCTGCGCGCCAGCTCGGGGTCGACGAACAGGGAATGATGCTTGCCCTGGATCTCCTCCAGCCGGTAGCCCATCGCCTGCAGGAAATTGTCATTGGCCTGCAGGATGGTGCCGTCGAGCGCGAACTCGATGACGGCCTGCACGCGATGCAGCGCGGCCACCTGCGCTTCCAGCTCGGTGCGGTCGGTCATCGCCTTCTCTGTGCCGGTGCGTTGCTGCGGCGCCAGTACGCCAAGCAGCGCACGCCACGGCGACCAACGGGTGTGCAGCTCGGCCGGCGCCTGCGCGCCTGCCGTGAAGCCTGGAATGAGCATTGTCTGATCCTCGGTGTCCGGTAATCGGTTGTGACCCGACGGGCGGGATGCCCGGCGGCAACATCAGTTGCCAGGGACTACAGGTGCCAACGGCACCTCTCGAGCGACTGCCAAGAACGTCTGCTGCGGGTGCGATCGGCATCTGGGAGCGGCGGAACACACTGCGCGGACCGCCCATCGGGGGCAGCCTGGGGTCCTGCGGCGGGTGACTGGAGCGGGATCCAGAGGGAGTATCGGCGATGCCGTCGGCCGCTTTAGCGGGATTCCGCGACGTCCGTCGCAACTCCGTGCATTGCGGTAGACGATTGCCGTGTACTTCACGCCCTGCTCACGTGCTACAGGCAGTCCGCCGAGGGACTCAGCGAGGGAACGGCTGGACCGGTTCTGCTCGGCCACCGGATAGCGGAACGCAGCACAACGCAGGCGCCCTGAGGCGGCCGACCACACCGCCGCCACGGCTTCGCGACCATAGCCGTGCCCATGCATCATTTCTGCGATCCAGATGCCCAGTTCGGGTTCTGCGTCACGGGCTCGATGCAGGCCTGCCAGGCCAAGGAATACACCGGGGCGTGAACGGCCGGAGGTGCAGCCGCGGACTGTCGATGGTCCAGTCGTCGGACGTCATGTTCTGCATTGCCTGAGCGCTGGGTACAGCATCGCTCAGCAGAAGGATGCAGCTCAAGGCAAAAAGGTTTACATGACCAATGCGGGATTCCGCGGCAGGAGAATATGACCAGCATGAAGGTCCCGCAGGATGCTCATCGACATGGAGATCGCATGTTCCCTCGCTTTGCCAGCCTTCTCTTCCTGGCCGTGTGCAGCAGCAGCGCGCTGGCCAACGACACCGCCTATCGACCCGCCTTCCACCCGGACCAGCTGAAGGGACCGCCCGCAGGGCGCCCGAACGAAGTGCTGGTGCTGGGCAGCCCGCACCTGTCCAGCCTGCCGGAGACCTTCATGCCGGCGATGCTGGAACCTCTGCTGCAGCGCCTGGAAGCCTGGCGGCCCACCGCGATCGCGGTAGAGAACCTGTCCGGCCTGCAGTGTGACTTCATGCGCCGCAATCCGGCCCGATACGCCGAGAGCGTAGCGGACTACTGCGTCGATCCGGCACCGGCGCAGGCCGCCACCGGCCTGGACGTGCCCAGCGCCAACGTGGAGATGGAACGCCTGCTTGCGGATTGGCCGAAGGCGCCAACCGCTGCCCAGCGACGCCAATTGGCCGCAGTGTTCCTGGCTGCGGGCGAGAGCAGCTCGGCAGTCGTCCAATGGCTGCGGCTGCCCAGGGAAGAGCGACGTGCCTCGGACAGCCTGACACCGGAGCTGGTGCAGTTCCTCGACACGCGCATGGCACGCCGCAACGAGGCCGGCCTGGTGGCCGGCGTCCTCGCCGCGCGCCTGGGGCTGGAGCGGCTGTGGGCGGTCGACGACCACACTGCGGATTCGCCTACACCGGAATCGCAGCAGAAGGCCTACGCTGCCGCCATACGCGGTGCCTGGGACAATTCCTTCGCCAAAGCGCGCAGGGCGGCCGATGAACGACTGGAAGCCAATCTTGCTCAACCGGATGGGTTGCTCGCGATGTATCGCGCCTACAACGCACCCGAGGCCGCGATGCTGGCCTTCAACAGCGATTTCGGCGCGACGCTCGTCGAACCCTCGCCGGAAGGCTTCGGCCGCAACTACGTGGGCTACTGGGAAACCCGCAACCTGCGCATGGTCGCCAACATGCGCGACGTGCTCGGCCAGCACCCGGGCACCCGCATGCTGACCATCGTCGGTGCCTCGCACAAGGGCTACTACGAGGCCTACCTCAACCAGATGCACGATGTGCAGCTGGTCAGTGCGGACGCAGTATTGCGTTGACGGGATGGGTGCCGGCCACCCGCCGGCACTATCCTGCAGGGCCCCATCCAGAGGTACCTGCATGCTCAAGGTCATCGCCGAAGACTTCATCCATCCCGATGCCGTGGACACCGTGCTTCCGCTGTACCGGGAACTGGTCGCCTGCACGCAGCGCGAGCCGCTCTGCCTCGGCTATGAACTGTTCGTGGACCAGAAGGATCCCGGGCACTTCATCTTCATCGAGCAATGGCCTGACCGCGTCGCCCTGGACATCCACTGCGCCAGCGAACATTTCCAGCGGCTGGTGCCGCAGATCAATGCCTTCCAGCGCGCGCCATGCCGGTTCCTGCTGATGGATGCTGCGCCTCTGTAGTGCCGGCATCAACGCGACGGTGATCCCGGCGCCTGTGCCGCCACAGCACCAGGCTGGCCGCCACCGTGCACGCCAGGGTGAGGGCCAGCAGCGCCACCACGCTCGCCTGCAGCACCGGCAACATTGCCTGGGCGAGACGGTCCTCACGCACCTCCTCCAGCCGGAGCCCGGCCGCCAGGGCCAGGCACCAGCCGACCAGGGCCGGGGCGAAGGCACGCACCGCCATCGGGTTGCAGACATTCATGGGATCACCTGTAAGAGAGGAGGTGCGCGGAGTATTTGCGCCCGCCCTCTCACAGGCTGAGATCAGCCCTCGACGACCTCGGAATCATCGCCCGGCAGCTCACTGGCCTCGCCCTGCACCTGCACGTTGTTGCGGCCCATCGCCTTGGCCCGGTAACACTGGGCATCGGCCGCGGCCACCGCCTGGTCCACGCTCATCCCTCCGGCCAGCGGCGCGATGCCGATGCTGGCCCCTACCCGCAACCGGTCCTGGTCCCACGGAATCGACAGCGACGCCAGGGTATGCAGCAGCTCGCCGCCAATGCGCGCTGCACGACGCGGCGTGCAACCGGACAGGATCACAGCGAACTCATCGCCGCCCAGCCGCGCCACCACATCCGAATCGCGCACCCCGTGACGCAGAACACTGGCCACTGCCCAGAGCACCGCATCGCCAGCCAGATGGCCCCAGGTATCGTTGATAGGCTTGAACCGGTCCAGATCGATGTACATCAGCGACGCGGCCTGGCCGGTACGTTCGACACGGGTGATCGCCTGCTGCAGATGCACCTCGAAGCCACGGCGGTTGCTCAGTTCGGTCAGCGGGTCGATCTCGGCCAGATGACGCGCCTCGCGCTGGCGGGCACGCTGCTGGGTATCGTCGCGCAGCACCCAGACCGCGCCTCGCACGTGGCCCTCGTCATCGCGCAACCAGGCGCGGGTCAGGTCCACCGGCACCGTGGCGGCACCCAGGCGCAGCAGCAGGTCGGCATGCAGGTCGACCGCATTGCTGTCCGGATCCAGCAGTACCGACACGTCCAGCACCGAACCCGGCGCGTATTCGGTGGTCAGCGCCAGCACATCCTGCACCTTGTGTCCGGCCAGCGACAACGCGCCATCGCCGGCCAACATGCGTACTGCAGCGGCATTGGCGTAATCGATACGGCCATCGAGGCTGACGCTCAGCACCAGGTCGGCCACGGCATCCAGGGTGATGCGGCTGCGCTGTTCGCTCTCGAACAGCCGCTGCTCGCTGCTGCGCTGGGCGGTGATGTCCTGGATCTGCGACACGAAATGCAACGGCTCGCCATGCTCGTTGCGCACCAGCGACACCGACAATCGGGCCCAGATGACCTTGCCATCGCGATCGAGATAACGCTTTTCCAGGTGGTAGTGGCTGCGACGACCGGCCAGCAGGTCCTGCACCAGGGCCAGGTCGGTCTGCAGGTCATCAGGATGGGTGAGACGCTGGAAATCCACCTGCAGCAGCTCTTCCCGCGGATAGCCGAGGATCCGGCACAGCGCATCGTTGACGTCCAGCCATCGCCCTTCCAGTGACACCAGCGCCATGCCCAGCGCAGCCGAGGTGAACGCACCGGCGAACTTCTCCGCGGACAAGCGCGCTTCGGCCCTCGCCTGCAGGATCTCGGTGATGTCGATGGCCATCCCGACATAGCCGATGCGTACACCGTCGGCACCGTCCATGCGGCTGATCGAGAGGCGTACCTGGCGTGGCTGGCCGTCCTTGCGCAGCAGCGTCCATTGCCGCGAATAGGTCTGGCCATCGGCACGCGCACTGAGTGCCTCGAACACATCTGGCAGTTGGCCATCGGCATCGGCCAGCGGTCGCAGCCAGGCATTCAGTTCCTGCGGATCGTGGAAGGCATCCAGCCGACGCTGGCCGACCACATCCGCCGCGCTGTAGCCCAGCAGGCGTTGCGCGCCCGTGTTGAACAGGGTGATGGTGCCATCGATATCGGTGGCGATCACCGCCACCTCGTCGGAGGCATCGACCACGGCCTGCAGGCGTTGCCGTGTTTCGGCCGCATCCTGTCGGGCCTGCTGCAGCTCGGTCACGTCGGCATGCGCACCGGCCATCCACAATGGTTTGCCCTGCGCGTCCCATTCGAAGACGCGGCCACGGTCCTGGATCCATATCCACTGGCCATTCTTGTGGCGCATCCGCAGCAGGCACGCGTAGTTGTCGGTGCGCCCCTCGAAATGCTCGTCCAGTGCCGCGTCCGACAGCGCTATGTCATCGGGATGGACCAGCTTCAGGAAGGTCTTCTGGCAGACCGGCTCCAGCTCTTCCAGGCGGTAACCGACAATCTCGGCCCAGCGCGCGTTGACCCGCATCTCGCCGTTCTGCACGTTCCATTCCCAGGTGCCCGCGGCGGTGCCATCGATGATCATCGCCAGCCGCCGACGCTCTTCGGCCAGCGCCTGCAGGCGGCGCTCCAGCAACCCGTTGCCGTTGGTGCCCTGGCCCGCCATCACCGCTGCCCCCGGCCCGCGCAGGCAGGCAGCGGCCGCAGCGCGACGCTGCAGACCTCAACGAAGACGACGGGTCCTGCTGGCGTCATGGCCCTCCCCAGCGACAGCGGGGTGGCCGGACGCCTCCCCTCAAGCGCAAGTGTGCGCAATCACGGGGAAAATCGACAAGTCCCCCGCCACGAATCAAGCGTGACGGGGAACACGGTCCTCAACTACGCTTGGCGCGGGCGAAGGCCTCGGCCAGGGCGTTGTTGGCCGGGGGCGCGGACGCGGCGGGACGGCCGCCATTGCCCTGGCCCCGGATCGGCCCGCGGTTCTGGCCGCCTGCATCCCGGCGCGGACCCTGCCCATGGCCGCGCTCATCACGCTGGCCCGGGCGGCTGGTGGCCTGCCCGGGGGTATCGTCCAGACGCCGGGTCAGGGCAATGCGCTTGCGCGCCACGTCCACCTCCAGCACCTTCACCTTGACGATATCGCCAGCCTTGACCACGTCACGCGGGTCCTTCACGAAGGTGTCGGACAGCGCCGAAATGTGGATCAGGCCGTCCTGGTGCACGCCGATATCGACGAAGGCACCGAAGGCCGCCACGTTGCTCACCACGCCTTCCAGCACCATGCCTTCGCGCAGGTCCTTGATGTCCTCCACGCCTTCGGCGAAGCGCGCAGCCTTGAACTCCGGACGCGGGTCGCGGCCCGGCTTCTCCAGTTCCTTCAGGATGTCGCGCACGGTCGGCAAGCCGAAGGTGTCATCGGTGAACTGCTCGGCCTTCAGGCCACGCAGGAAGCTGCCATCACCGATCAGCGCCTTGATCGGGCGTGCGGTGCTGGCCACGATGCGCTCGACCACCGGATAGGCTTCGGGGTGCACCGCCGAAGCATCCAGCGGCTGGTCGCCGTCGGCGATGCGCAGGAAGCCGGCGCACTGTTCGAAGGTCTTCTCGCCCAGGCGCGCGACCTTCAGCAGATCCTTGCGGCGCTTGAACGGGCCGTTCTCGTCACGATGGCGCACGATGTTCTCGGCCACCGTGGCCGACAGGCCGGACACCCGCGACAGCAGCGCGGCCGATGCGGTGTTCACGTACACGCCCACAGCGTTCACGCAGTCCTCCACGCGCGCATCCAGCGCCCGCGCCAGCCGGTACTGGTCCACATCGTGCTGGTACTGGCCGACACCGATCGCCTTGGGTTCGATCTTGACCAGTTCGGCCAGCGGGTCCTGCAGGCGACGCGCGATCGACACCGCGCCACGCAGCGACACGTCCAGCCCCGGAAACTCCTTGGCCGCGAACTCGGAGGCCGAGTACACCGAGGCGCCCGCCTCGCTGACCACGACCTTCTGCAGCTTCGGATTGGCGGCAGCCTTGATCGCTTCGCCGGCCAGCTTGTCGGTTTCGCGGCTGGCGGTGCCGTTGCCGATCGCGATCAGTTCAACGTTGTGCTTGGCGCACAGTTGCTTGATCGTCTGCACCGACTGGTCCCACTGGCGACGTGGCTCATGCGGGTAGATGGTGTCGGTGGCCACCAGCTTGCCTGTGGCATCGACCACGGCGATCTTGCAGCCGGTGCGGATGCCCGGGTCCAGCCCAAGCACGGTCTTCGGGCCCGCCGGTGCGGCCAGCAGCAGATCCTTCAGGTTGTCGCCAAACACCGCGATGGCCTCGGCCTCGGCCTTCTCGCGGGCCTGGTTGAACAGGTCCAGCAGCAGATGGGTGTGCAGCTTGGCGCGCCAGGTCAGGCGGCAGCCGTCCAGCAGCCAGCGATCGGCGGCGCGGCCCCGGTCGGCGATCCCGGCCCTGCGCGCCACGCGGCCTTCGGCGTACTGGTGGCCGGCCTCGGCATCGCTGCCCGGGTCCAGTTCCAGGAACAGGATCTCTTCGCGGCGCGCGCGGAACAGCGCCAGCAACCGGTGCGAAGGAATCTTCGCCAGAGATTCGGCATGTTCGAAATAGTCGCGGTACTTGGCGCCTTCGGTTTCCTTGCCCTCGGCCACGCGGGCACGGATCACGCCGTTCTCTCCCAGCCAGGTGCGCAGCTCGCCCACCAGCGCGGCGTCCTCGCCCCAGCGCTCCATCAGGATCGCGCGCGCACCTTCCAGCGCGGCCTTGGTGTCGGCCACGCCCTTGTCGGTGTTGACGAAGGCGGCCGCGAAGGCCTGCGGGTCCTGCGTGGGATCGGCTAGAAGGCCATCGGCCAGCGGCTCCAGACCGGCCTCGCGGGCGATCTGGGCGCGGGTACGGCGCTTGGGCTTGTACGGCAGGTACAGGTCTTCCAGCCGGCTCTTGGTGTCGGCGGCCAGGATGTCGTTGCGCAGCTCGTCGCTGAGCTTGCCCTGCTCGCCGATGCTGGCCAGCACCGCCGCACGGCGCTCCTCCAGCTCGCGCAGGTAGGTCAGCCGGGTTTCCAGATTGCGCAGCTGGGTGTCGTCCAGGCCCCCGGTCACTTCCTTGCGGTAGCGCGCGATGAACGGAACGCTGGCGCCCTCGTCGAGCAGGCCGACGGCGGCGCGCACCTGGGCGGACTGGGCACCGATCTCGTCGGCGATGGTCTGGGCGATCTGCTGGGCGAGCGCGCTCTGGGCGTTCTTGGCGTCGTGCATTGCTTCAGGTCTGTGCCGCGGTACGGGAAGATCCCATTCTGGCAATCCACGACGGAGCCGGACAAGGCATTGACAGGGGGCGAGGTTCAGCGGCGGGGCCGGAGTGGACGCCGGCATCCTGGCGGAGAGAGGGCTCGGACTGGCCCTGGGCTGGGATGCCGGCGCGGGCGCGCGATGGTGGGCGCGCCCTGCCGCGTGTTGCGAAGGTCAGCGGTAGTGGCGGGCGGCGCGCTGCATGACGATCTCGTCACGCATGCCTTCCAGGGCCATCAGGCGGACCTTGCCGACACCCTGCAGTTCCATGAACCGCTCCGTGTAGAACTCCGGCCCCAGCGCGGTGTCGGCGCGGGATTTGCTGAAGCCGTAGGGCACCACGCCCTTCTCGCCATCCTTGCTACCACCGACATAAAGAACGATTGCCATGTGATGTATTCCTCCAAATTGCTACTGCGTACTGCACTCGATGAACGATGCTGCGAGCTCATCGAGGGAGAGCTTACCGCGTCGGACCTGACTGGAACGTCAAAAAGGCTAATGACGATCGGTTGCATGCAGATGACTGCGGGATCGCAGCAGAATGCTTACGGATCTTTAACTTCCGGCTAACGAATCCGTGGGGGATTCCCGCCAACGGCGCAGCCCCTCGTGGGTGGTTTGGTTGTTCGCGGAAAGCTGGTTTCCCGGGGGCTGGCCGGGAGGGTGGGTAGTGCGGGGACGCCGTGAACCCGTCCTTGAAGTGACCCCCGGGAGTTGGACGTCAGATCCAACCCCGAGGGATACATGAACAGATATGACGCACGTTTCAAACTGCAGGTCGCCAAAGAGGCCTGCAAGACCTCCACATCGGTCAAAGCCATTGCCCGTCGCCACGG
>NZ_JCAFSU010000016.1:0-100546 GCF_059369555.1 Stenotrophomonas sp. YJH_SMC_21 | reverse complement strand
CCGGAGGCAGTAGATCCACGCTATGCGTGGATGCGCGGGATACGGGTTGCCGGCCAGCGGCCGGCACTACCGGATGCAGTAGATCCACGCCATGCGTGGATGCGCGGCATACGGGTTGCCGGCCAGCGGCCGGCACTACCTGCCAACGGCTACCTCAACCCTTGTAGCCGTTGCTGATCGGGTAGCGACGCTCACGACCGAAAGCACGGCGCGACACCTTCGGGCCTGGCGCGGCCTGGTGCCGCTTCCACTCGCTGATGCGCACCAGGCGCAGCACGCGGTCGACCACGGTCGCGTCATAACCGGCGGCAACGATCTCCGTGCGCGACTGCTCCTGGTCGATGTAGCGGTACAGGATGCCGTCCAGCACGTCATAGGCCGGCAGCGAGTCCTGGTCCAGCTGGTTCTCGCGCAGTTCGGCCGACGGCGGGCGGCTGATCACCGCCGGCGGGATCACCGGCGCGCCGCCCACGGTATTGCGCCACTTGGACAGGCCGAACACCTCGGTCTTGTACAGGTCCTTCAACGGCGCATAGCCACCACACATGTCGCCATAGATGGTGGCGTAGCCGACGGCGTACTCGCTCTTGTTGCCGGTGGTCAGCAGCAGGCCACCGAACTTGTTGGCCAGCGCCATCAGGATCACGCCACGGCTGCGCGACTGCAGGTTCTCTTCGGTCACGTCCGGCGCAGTGCCTTCGAACATGGGCGCCAGCGATTCCATCAGGCCCTTGAACGCCGGCTCGATCGAGACCGCTTCCAGCTTCACGCCCAGTGCCTGGCACTGCTCGGCGGCCAGGTCGTTGGACATGCCGGCGGTGTAGCGCGACGGCAGGCGCACAGCGGTAACGTTCTCGGCGCCGAGCGCGTCGACCGCCAGCGCCAGTACCAGCGCCGAATCGATGCCACCGGACAGGCCCAGCCAGACCTTCTTGAAACCGTTCTTGCGGCAGTAATCCTGGATGCCACGGGTCACCGCGCGCCAGGCCAGCGCGTCCATGCTCTCGTCGCCATCGTCCATCCACACGTGCGGCATGAAGCGGCGCGTTTGGCCGTCGTACTCCACCACCAGCCACTGGTCGACGAAGGCGGCGGCGGCGGGGTGCACCGTGCCGTCACCATCGGCCACCACCGAGGCGCCATCAAACACCAGCGCATCCTGGCCACCGACCACATTGAGATAGGCAATCGCTGCCCCGCTCTCGCGGGTGCGTGCGGCCAGCACCGCATCGCGCTGGGCGTGCTTGCCGCGCTCGTACGGCGAGGCATTGGGTACCACCACCAGCTGCGCGCCGGCGCGCACGGTGTCGGCCAGCGGCTCGGCGAACCACAGGTCCTCGCAGATCAGCAAACCCACCGGAATGCCGTTGACCTCGAAGACGCAGCTGCCACCGTCCGGATCAACATCGAAGTAGCGGCGTTCGTCGAACACGGCGTAATTGGGCAGCTCACGCTTGCGGTAGGTCTGCTCGACCAGGCCATCGCGCAGCACGCTGGCGGCGTTGTAGACCACCGCGCCAGCCGCCTGCGGCCAGCCGACCACCGCCGTGATGCCGCGGCAGGCTGCGGCAATGCGCGTCATTGCCTGCTCGCACTCGTACAGGAAGCCGGGGCGCAGCAGCAGGTCTTCCGGCGGATAACCGCTCACCGCCAGCTCGGGGAACATCACCAGCTCGGCGCCGTACTCGTCGCGCGCCTGGCCGATCATCTCGATGATGCGCTCGGTGTTGCCGGCGACGTCGCCGACCGGGAAGTCGAACTGCGCCATCGCGATGCGGATCGAAGCCATGGGAATCCAGCCTGTGGTTGCAATGCCGCCATTGTAGCGCTGCGCCATGCGCGCGCCGGGCGCGCTCGCTGCGTGGACAGCCCCGGCTCAGTAGACCCACGCCATGCGTGGATGAGCTTGCCGGGATGGCCAGGGCGCCAGACGCAGAAAGGCCGCCCGGAGGCGGCCTTTCTGTTTTGCAGCAGCCGGTGGGAAGAGCAGTCGACTAACAGTCGACTCTACAATTCCCCGCCCAGCGGTCTTACTTGACAAGCTTGGCGATGGCAGCGCCCAGGTCGCCCGGCGAGCGGACGGTGACAACACCGGCCGCTTCCATGGCGGCGAACTTGCCTTCGGCAGTGCCCTTGCCGCCCGAGGCGATCGCACCGGCGTGGCCCATGCGCTTGCCGGCCGGAGCCGACGCACCGGCGATGAAACCGACGACCGGCTTCTTCACGTGGTTCTTGATGTACTCGGCGCCGGCTTCTTCGGCGTCGCCGCCGATTTCGCCAACCATGATGATGCCTTCGGTCTGCGGGTCTTCGTTGAACAGCTTCAGGCAGTCGACGAAGTTCAGGCCGTTGATCGGGTCACCACCGATGCCGATGCAGGTGGACTGGCCCAGGCCGACTTCGGTGGTCTGCTTGACCGCTTCATAGGTCAGGGTGCCCGAACGCGACACGATGCCGATCTTGCCCGGCTGGTGGATGTGGCCCGGCATGATGCCGATCTTGCACTCACCCGGGGTGATGACGCCCGGGCAGTTCGGCCCGATCAGCACGGTGTCCGGATGCGAACGGGTCAGCACGTTCTTGACGCGCAGCATGTCCAGCACCGGGATGCCTTCGGTGATGCAGACGATGACCTTGATGCCGGCAGCAGCGGCTTCCAGGATCGCGTCAGCCGCGTACGGCGGCGGCACGTAGATGACCGAGGCGTTGGCGCCGGTGCTCTGCACGGCGTCGGCAACGGTGTTGAAGACCGGCAGGTCGATATGGGTGGTGCCACCCTTGCCCGGGGTCACGCCGCCGACAACCTGGGTGCCGTACTCGATCATCTGAGTGGCGTGGAAGGTGCCCTGCTGGCCGGTGAAGCCCTGCACGATCACCTTGGTGTTCTTGTTGATCAAAACAGACATTGGAATTCCTTGGTGTCGGTATCAGGCGGCGTTCTTGACAGCTTCAACGATCTTCTTGGCGCCATCGTTGATGTTGTCAGCCGGGATGATGGCCATGCCGCTGTCACGCAGCAGCTGCTTGCCTTCTTCCACGTTGGTGCCTTCCAGGCGCACCACGACCGGAACCTTGACGCCCACTTCCTTCACGGCGGCGATGATGCCTTCGGCAATCATGTCGCAGCGGACGATGCCGCCGAAGATGTTGACGAAAATGCCTTCGACCTTGTCCGAGGACAGGATCAGCTTGAAGGCTTCGATGACGCGCTGCTTGTTGGCACCGCCGCCCACGTCCAGGAAGTTCGCCGGCTCGCCGCCGTTGAGCTTGATGACGTCCATGGTGGCCATGGCCAGGCCGGCGCCGTTCACCATGCAGCCGATGTTGCCGTCCATGGTGACGTAGTTGATGTCCAGTTCCGAAGCGATCACTTCGGTCGGATCTTCCTGGGTCTTGTCGCGCATGGCGACCAGGGCCTTCTGGCGGAACGCGGCGTTGTCGTCGCTGTCGAACTTGCCGTCCAGCGCGTACAGGTTGCCGTCGTCCAGGATGGCCAGCGGGTTGATTTCAACCAGGGCCAGGTCCTTTTCGTTGAACAGGCGGTACAGGTTCACCATGATGCTGGCGAACTGGCCGGCCTGCTTGGCGGTCAGGCCCAGCTTGAAGCCGAAATCGCGGCCGTGGTAACCCTGCACGCCTTCGACGAAGTCGACGTTCAGCGAGTGGATCAGCTCCGGGGTTTCAGCGGCGACCTGCTCGATCTCCACGCCGCCTTCCGAAGAGGCGATGTAGGTGATGGTCTTGGTGCCACGGTCGACCAGCACCGACAGGTACAGTTCCTTGACGATCTCGCCGGCGGTGGTCACCAGCACCAGGTTGACCGGCAGTTCAACGCCAGCGGTCTGGTAGGTGGCCATCTTGGTGCCGAGCATCTTGGCCGCAGCGGCCTTCACGTCGTCGGTGGTCTTGCAGAACTTGACGCCGCCAGCCTTGCCGCGGCCGCCAGCGTGGATCTGCGCCTTGACCATCCAGGGGCCCTGGCCCAGGGAGTTGGCAGCGGCAACCGCTTCGTCCGGGGTCGCAGCGACCTTGCCGGCCGGGACCGGGATGCCGTACTCGGCAAGCAGTTGTTTTGACTGGTATTCGTGGAAATTCATGCGTCACCGTGGGAATAGGAACGACCGCACGCAATTCCTCAGGGCCCCGGCGGGGCGCCGGCATGGACCGCGGCGGGCCCACTATTGTGGCCGAGCCGGCGCCGGGGCGCAAAGAAGTCTGTACAAAACGCCAGACGCGGGCAGATTTCCACCGTCATTCAGGCAGTTGCACCCGGGCCGGGGCTGGCCACCGGTGTCCGCAACGGGCCAAATGCGCGATCCGGGCCACTCCGGCGGCGCCCGGCCGGGGGCCCTATACTGCCCTTCGCAAACGCGACGTGCTGGCCCGGCTTCAGGGGACGCCGGCCAGGCCCGCCGCAGAATCCAGACCCAGGCAGCCAGAAGGGGAGTTCCGGCGTGTCACCCAGTGCTTCATTGATTGACCGCATCGAATCGATTCCGCGGCGTGAACTGTATTTCTTCGCGCTGTACCGGGTGCTGATCGCTACGGTCATTGCCGCCCTGCTCTACAGCCCGTTGTCGGCCATGGTCGGCGAAGCCCACCACCCGCGGCTGGCCGATGTCGTTGCGGTCATCTATCTGGCCCTGGCGCTGCTGGCCCTGGTGGTCGGCCGCAACGAACGCTGGCTGCGCCCGATCGTGGTCAGTGGCGTGCTGGTGGATATCGTGGCCGCCACCCTGCTGTCGCACGCCCTGCCCGGCGCCAGTGCCGGTATCTCGATGTCGCTGCTGTTCAACATCGCCGCCGCCGCCACCCTGCTGCCGCTCAGCCTGGGGCTGGGCCTGGCGCTGGCCGCCAGCCTGGCCACCGGCGTCGAGTACACCTGGAAGCTGCTGGAAGGCGGCGACCCCACCCGCACCCTCGCCGAACTGGCGATGTTCGCTACCAGCTACCTGGCACTGGCCTTCATCAGCTACCAGGTGGGCAACCGCGCCCGCCGCAACCAGCAGCTGGCCAACCAGCGCGGCGATGAAGTCGCCAACCTGTTCCAGATCAACGAACTGATCATCCGCCGCATGCGCACCGGCGTGCTGGTGGTGGACGCCGACAACCGCATCACCCTGGCCAACGAAGCCGCCTCGATGCTGCTGGGCGACAACGACGGCAACGGCGAAAGCGGGCGCCTGGACCTGGCCAGTGCCGCACCGGAACTGGCGCGCCGGCTGCAGCGCTGGCGCAATGGCTGGGCACAGGACGAACTGCCGCTGCAGCTCAACCCCGACCAGCCGGAAGTGCAGCCGCGCTTTGCCCGCCTGCTGGCCGGCAGCGACCTTGCGCTGGTGTTCCTGGACGATTCCAGCGTGGTCTCGCGCCGCGCCGAATCGCTCACTCTGTCGGCGATGGGCCGCTTCTCGGCCAGCCTGGCCCACGAGATCCGCAATCCGCTGGCGGCGATCAACTATGCCGTGCAGCTGCTCGAGGAAGGCACCGGCTTCAACGAAAGCGACCGCCGCCTGCTGCAGATCATCCGCCAGCAGTGCCAGCGCACCAACGGCATCGTCGAGAGCGTGCTGGGGTTGGCTCGGCGCGAACGCGCCACGCCGGAGAACGTGGACCTGGTCGCCTTCGTGCGCCGCTTCGTGCTGGAGTACAAGCAGGGCCAGACCCTGGAGACCGACAGCATCGAACCGATCATCAGCGACACATCGGTGATGGCCCAGGTCGACGCCAAGCATCTCTACCAGGTGCTGACCGTGCTGGTGCACAACGCACTGAAGTACGGCCGCATCGGCCAGCAGCCTGCACGGGTGCGGCTGCGCGTGGCCCAGCACGAACGCAGCGCGGTGATCGACGTGATGGACCGTGGCCCGGGTATCCCGGAGAGCGTGGCCGCGCAGCTGTTCCGGCCCTTCTTCACCACGTCCGAGCATGGCACGGGACTGGGCCTGTACATCGCGCGCGAGCTGTGCAGGGCCAACCAGGCCCGCCTGGACTACATCGCGGTGCCGGCCGGTGGCTCCTGCTTCCGCCTGGTGCTGCCCGGTCCACATACGCTGCTACCGAGCTGATCCCCATTCTGTGCGTCAAACATTTGTCGCTTCCAGCCCCCTCGTTTATCTTTCACGCCCATGAATGAAACCCGCAGCGCCCTCGTCGTCGACGACGAACGCGACATCCGCGAACTGCTGGTGCTGACCCTCGGCCGCATGGGGCTGCGCATCAGTACCGCCGCCAACCTGGCAGAGGCACGTGAGCTGCTGGCCAGCAATCCGTACGACCTGTGCATCACCGACATGCGCCTGCCCGATGGCAACGGCATCGAACTGGTCAGCGAGATCGCCCAGCACTACCCGCGCACGCCGGTGGCGATGATCACCGCATTCGGCAGCATGGATCTCGCCGTGGAGGCGCTGAAGGCCGGTGCGTTCGATTTCGTCAGCAAGCCGGTGGACATCTCGGTGCTGCGCGGACTGGTCAAGCACGCGCTGGAACTCAACAACGCCGAGCGCCCCGCACCGGGCCCCAACGCCGAACAGGGCGGGCGCCTGCTGGGCCACTCGCAGGCCATGGATGTGCTGCGCACCACCATCGGCAAGGTCGCGCGCAGCCAGGCGCCGGTCTACATCCTCGGCGAGTCGGGCGTCGGCAAGGAGCTGGTTGCACGCACCATCCATGCCCAGGGCGCGCGCGCGGCCGGCCCGTTCGTGCCGGTCAACTGCGGTGCCATTCCCGGCGAGCTGATGGAGAGCGAATTCTTCGGCCACCGCAAGGGCAGTTTCAGCGGCGCACACGCTGACAAGCCTGGCCTGTTCCAGGCTGCGCATGGCGGCACCCTGTTCCTGGACGAAGTGGCTGAACTGCCACTGCAGATGCAGGTGAAGCTGCTGCGCGCGATCCAGGAAAAGTCGGTGCGCGCGGTGGGCGCGGCCAACGAGGAGCCGGTGGATGTCCGCATTCTCTCGGCCACCCACAAGGATCTGGCCGAGCTGGTCGAGGACGGGCGCTTCCGCCACGACCTGTACTACCGCATCAACGTGATCGAACTGAAGGTGCCGCCGCTGCGCGAGCGCCGCCAGGACCTGCCCGAACTGGCCGCGGCCGTGCTGGCCCGATTGGCCCGCAGCCACGGCCGCGCCACCCCGCTGCTGGCGCCGTCGGCGCTGGAAGCACTGGCGCAGTACGCGTTCCCGGGCAATGTGCGCGAGCTGGAAAACATCCTGGAGCGTGCGCTGGCCCTGGCCGAGGAAGACTGCATCGGCGCCGATGACCTGCGCCTGCCGCAGCACGCGCCGCGTGCACCCGGCAGTGCGGCGCCCGCCGAAGCGGTGGCCGACCTGCAGCCGGGCAGCGCTGCCCTGCCCTCCTACATCGAGCAGCTCGAGCGCAGCGCCATCCAGCGTGCGCTGGAAGAGAACCGCTGGAACAAGACCCGTACCGCCGCGCAGCTGGGCATCACCTTCCGTGCGCTGCGCTACAAGCTGAAGAAGCTGGGGATGGAGTAAACCCGGGGGCCGGATCCCTTTCCAAAGGAAAGGGCTCTGACCCGGCGCGTACGACCGAACTGGTAGTGCCGGCCGCTGGCCGGCAACCCCATGCATCGCGTCATCCACGCATGGCGTGGATCTACCTCAATCCTTGGTGACGCGGTTGATCTCGGCCAAGCTGGTAATGCCCGCCGCCGCCTTCTTCAATGCCGACTGGCGCAGGTCATTCACCCCGATCTGCTGCGCCGCCTCGGCAATCTGCAGCGCATTGCCACCGGCCAGCACGATGGTGGCGATCTCATCGGTCATCGGCATGACCTGGTAGACGCCGGTCCGGCCCTTGTAGCCCTCAGTGCATTCGTCGCAGCCCACGGCCTCGTACAGCTCGATGCCCGCATCCAGCTGCGCCTGGGTGAAGCCTTCGGCCAGCAGCGCATGTTCGGGCAGGCTGGACGGTCGCTTGCAGTTGCCGCACAGGCGACGCGCCAGGCGCTGGGCGATCACCAGCGTCACCGAGCTGGTGATGTTGTAGGGCGCGATACCCATGTTCATCAGGCGCGCGATGGTCTGCGGCGCATCGTTGGTATGCAGCGTGGACAGCACCATGTGGCCGGTCTGCGCGGCCTTGATCGCGATCTCCGCCGTTTCCAGGTCGCGGATTTCGCCGACCATGATGATGTCCGGGTCCTGTCGCAGGAACGAGCGCAGCGCCGCGGCGAAGGTCATGCCGCGCTTGTTGTTCTGCTGTACCTGGTTGACGCCGGGCAGGCGGATTTCCACCGGGTCTTCGGCAGTGGAGATGTTGCGCGTCTCGTCGTTGAGGATGCCCAGCGCGGTATACAGCGACACGGTCTTGCCCGAACCGGTCGGGCCGGTCACCAGCACCATGCCGTACGGCTTGTGGATGGCATCCAGGAACAGCTTCTGCTGGTCCGGCTCGTAACCCAGCTTGTCGATGCCCAGCTTGGCCGCGCTGCCATCGAGGATACGCAGCACCACCTTCTCGCCGAACAGGGTCGGCAGCGTGCTGACGCGGAAGTCGATCTGCTTGGTCTTGGACAGGTTGAGCTTGATGCGGCCGTCCTGCGGGACGCGCTTCTCGGCGATGTCCAGCTGTGCCATCACCTTCAGGC
This sequence comes from Stenotrophomonas sp. YJH_SMC_21, assembly GCF_059369555.1. Taxonomy (NCBI): domain Bacteria; kingdom Pseudomonadati; phylum Pseudomonadota; class Gammaproteobacteria; order Lysobacterales; family Lysobacteraceae; genus Stenotrophomonas; species Stenotrophomonas sp. YJH_SMC_21. The sequence goes on along the minus strand of NZ_JCAFSU010000016.1, from coordinate 91,929 downwards.
GCGCGGCGATGCGCTGGTTCAGCTTCACCGGTGCGCGCGCCACCATCTTCAGCAGGCCGTCGATGCGCAGGCGCACGCGGTAATCGTCTTCGTAGGGCTCGAAGTGGATGTCCGAGGCGCCCTTGCGGATCGCATCGACCAGCACCTTGTTGACGAACTTCACCACCGGGGTGTCGTCACCCTTGGCGTCGATGCCGGAATCGCCGCCGGTGGCGCCGAGATCCTCGTCGCCGGCCGCCACGTCCAGGTTGCCCATGCCATCGTCATCGCCACCCAGAGCGTCGCCAAGGGCGTCATGGCTGGCGTGCCACTGTTCCAGCGTGCGCCGGATCTGGTCCTCGTCGACCAGGATCGGCTCGACCACCAGGTTGGTGTGGAACTTGATCTCGTCCAGCGAGTGGGTCGGGTTGCTGGTGCCGACGAACAGCTTGCCACCGCGCTTGAACAGCGGCAGCACGTTGTGCTTGCGCAGCAGCTCCTCGCTGACCAGGCTCATCGCGTTCTGGCTGGCGTCGAAGGTGGACACGTCGAACAGCGGCATGCCGAACTCGACCGCATTGGCGGCGGCCAGCTGCGAGGCATTGACCAGCTTGTTCTGCGCGAACCAGGTCGGCAGTGGCTGGCGCGCGGCGGCGGCCTTGGCCATGGCGTCGCGGGCGGTGGCCTCGTCCAGGGCCCCGTCCTGCACCAGGCGACGGGCCAGGCCGGTGATGCCGACAAGATTGGCGGTGGTGACAGCGTTCATATGAATCCTTGGCTCATGGGGTCATGCCATGCCGTGCGTCTTGCACGGACACCGCACGGGGCAGCAGAACCCGCCGCGACCCAATGGCCACCGGCATCGCCAATCCATGAGCAACACTGCCTTGCCCGGCACTCCCGGCCCGGCAGGCACGATCCTGACTCCCCCGGGGATGATAGCCCCGTCAAGGGGCAGCCAGCATCCCATCGGAGCGCTGAAGTGTGATCAGCAGCCGGTCGGGCGATAGCGCGCTTCGAACGCGCTGCCATCGCAGCTCCAGATGCCCTCGGCGGAGCGGCGCAGGATCAGGTCTTTGCCGTCCAGCGCGCTGTGTCCCTTGAGGGTGCAGCTGATGTGGCCGACACCGGAGTCGCTGAGTTCGGCTTCAACGTTGGAGCAGTGGGCGTTCTGGGCACCGCCGATGAATTCGGGGGTGACCTCGCTGGCGGAGCGGCCCTGATATACGACCGTCTCCACCAGTGTCTTTCCGGGACTGATATCCGCCAGCGCGGCGGTCAGCTGGGTGCGGATGATGTATGGCTGGAACACCACCGTCGCGATGGCCACCAGAATGGCAATGATGGCCACCACGATCATCAGTTCGATGAGCGTGAAGCCCTTCTGCGTGTTCATGACTCCCCCTGTTTGATCCAGCAATCCCCATTGCTGCGTGCTGACTGAATTTTGTATCCCGGTCAGCACAAGGCCCGCCGAAGCGGGCCTTGTGTTCAATTAGCGAACCCGCACTGGGGCGAAGCTACCCAGGTAGGTCGACTAAATGACTTAGCTCTTGGTGCAGCCCTTCGGCATGAACTTGGCATCCATTACGGTAACGACGCAGGAGAAGCCGCCCGGCTTGGTAATAGCGCCCTTATCATCAACTTCGGAATCAGCATAGTTCAGAGCAATCGTAGCCTTGTCGCCGATACGGCCCGGATCACTGATAGTGCAGGTCATACCAGTATCATTCACGCTAATGGCACTGCAGCTGCCAGTCACGGTGCTGGTGAAGCCGGCACTGTTGGCATTCGGAACACGGCCTGCGCTCTTCTCCATCTCGAACTGGGTCTTGTGCGAGGCCAGGTCGGCCAGCGCAGCGGTGACCTTCGACTTCGAGGTGTAGTCCTGGTAGGCCGGCAGCGCGATGGCAGCCAGGATGGCGATGATCGCGACGACGATCATCAGTTCGATAAGGGTGAAGCCCTTCTGGTTCTTCATTGATACATCCCCAAGATAGTGGTGGTTGAGTTCAGTGCACGGGATCGGACCGGACGGTGCCGGTTGAGCGGGCCCCATGCCCTGCGGGTGGATCAACGCAGGTTGCGTGCCAACCCCGGCACGCCTCCCCCTGGATTTCCCCGCGCCCATGATGGCAGCAATTTCGCGGATGGGAACCCCCCGCTTCCGAATCTGCGATGGACGCGGCAATGTGACGCAGTACGTCACCTTTGGTCGGCACCCGGCACGAAATCGCACGCTGGGCCGCCTGCCAACTGCCCATCCGCCCTTGAACCCGCTACCATCGATGGCTAGTTACCCGCCTGGGGATGGCGGGTCTTGGGGAGCCAACATGTCTGTCAGTCGCAGTGCGATCAAGAAAGAGCCGGTGGCGCGCGCCACCATGGAACTGCAGCCGTTTGTCTGGGAGGGAACCGACAAGCGGGGCGTGAAGATGAAGGGTGAGCAGCTGGCCAAGAACGCCAACCTGCTGCGCGCCGAGCTGCGCCGCCAGGGCATCAACCCGGGCCAGGTCAAGCCCAAGTCGAAGCCACTGTTCGGCGCCGCCGGCAGCCCAATCAAGCCCAAGGACATCGCCTTCTTCAGCCGGCAGATGGCCACGATGATGAAATCCGGCGTGCCGATCGTGTCGTCGCTGGACATCATCGCCAGCGGGCACAAGAACCCGCGGATGAAGAAGCTGGTCGACACCATCCGCACCGACATCGAGGGCGGCTCCTCGATGTACGAGGCGATCAGCAAGCACCCGGTGCAGTTCGACGAGCTGTACCGCAACCTGGTGCGGGCCGGCGAAGGCGCCGGCGTGCTGGAAACCGTTCTGGACACGGTGGCCACCTACAAGGAGAACATCGAAGCGCTGAAAGGCAAGATCAAGAAGGCGCTGTTCTACCCGATCATGGTGGTGGTGGTGGCGATGCTGGTCAGCGGCATCATGCTGGTGTTCGTGGTGCCGCAGTTCGAGGACGTGTTCAAGAGCTTCGGCGCCGAGCTGCCCGCCTTCACCCAGCTGGTGGTGAACCTCTCAAGATTCATGGTGTCGTGGTGGTGGCTGATGCTGCTGGTCGCGATCGGTACGGCGGTCGGCCTGGTCATGGCCTACAAGCGCTCGCCGAAGATGCAGCATGCGATGGACCGGTTCGTGCTGAAGGTACCGGTGATCGGGCAGATCATGCACAACAGCGCCATCGCCCGCTTCTCGCGCACCACCGCGGTGACCTTCAAGGCCGGCGTGCCGCTGGTGGAGGCGTTGGGCATCGTGGCCGGTGCTACCGGCAACACCGTGTACGAAGAGGCGGTGCTGCGCATGCGCGACGACGTCTCGGTGGGTTACCCGGTGAACATGTCGATGAAGCAGACCAACCTGTTCCCGCACATGGTCATCCAGATGACCGGCATCGGCGAAGAGGCCGGTGCGCTGGACGCCATGCTGTTCAAGGTGGCCGAGTACTATGAGCAGGAGGTCAACAATTCGGTGGATGCCCTGAGCAGCCTGCTGGAACCGATGATCATGGTGTTCATTGGTACCATTGTGGGCGGCATGGTGATTGCCATGTACCTTCCCATCTTCAAACTCGGCGCCGTCGTCGGATAACACATACATGGCTTTTCTCGACCAGCATCCTGGCCTCGGCTACCCCGCCGCGGCCGCCTTCGGACTGCTGCTGGGCAGTTTCCTGAACGTCGTCATCCTGCGCCTGCCCAAGCGGCTGGAATGGCAGTGGAAGCGCGATGCGCGCGAAGTCCTGGAGGAACCGGACTTCTATGAGCCGCCCCCACCGGGGATCGTGGTCGAGCCGTCGCACTGCCCGCACTGCAAGCACAAGCTGAGCTGGTACGAGAACATCCCGCTGTTCAGCTGGATCATCCAGGGCGGCAAGTGCCGCCACTGCAAGGCGCCGATCTCGCTGCAGTACCCGCTGGTGGAGGCGCTGACCTCACTGCTGGTGGTGGCCTGCGTCTGGCAGTTCGGCTTCGGCTGGCAGGGTTTCGGCGCCATCGTGCTGACCTGCTTCCTGATCGCGCTGTCCGGCATCGACCTGCGCACCCAGCTGCTGCCCGACCAGCTCACCCTGCCGCTGATGTGGCTGGGGCTGATAGGCAGCATCGACAACCTCTACATGCCGGCCAAGCCCGCCCTGGTGGGCGCGGCGGTGGGTTACCTGTCGCTGTGGACGGTCTGGTGGCTGTTCAAGCAGCTGACCGGCAAGGAGGGCATGGGCCACGGCGACTTCAAACTGCTGGCAGCCCTGGGCGCCTGGTGTGGCCTGAAGGGCATCCTGCCGATCATCCTGCTGTCGTCGGTGCTGGGCGCCATCATCGGCTCGATCTGGCTGTACAGCCGGGGCCGTGACCGCGCCACGCCGATTCCGTTCGGCCCTTACCTGGCCATTGCCGGCTGGCTGTACTTCATGTGGGGTGCGCCGCTGGTGGAGCAGTACATGGTGATGAGCGGGCTGCGCTGAGGGGAGTCCCCATGAGCCGCTATGTGGTTGGCCTGACCGGTGGCATCGCCTCGGGCAAGAGTGAAGTGACCCGGCGCTTCGAAGCGCTGGGCATCGTGGTGGCCGATGCCGACCTGGCCGCCCGGGCGGTGGTCGCCGCCGGCAGCCCGGCGCTGGCCCGTATCGCCGAGCGCTTCGGCGCCGGCATGCTGCTGGCTGATGGCGCCCTGGACCGGGGCCGCCTGCGCGCCCACGTCTTCGCCGATCCGGCCGAGCGGACGGCGCTGGAAGCCATCACCCACCCGGCCATCCGCCAGCTGATGCAACAGCAGTGCGAGCAGGCTGAAAGCCCTTATGCGATTGCCGCCATTCCGCTGCTGACCGAGGTCGGCGGGCGGAAGGCATACCCCTGGCTGGACCGGGTGCTGCTGGTGGATGCACCGGAAGCCGTGCAGCACGCCCGCCTGATGCAGCGCGATGGCATCGACGCCGCGCTGGCTGACCGCATGATCGCCGCCCAGGCCAGCCGTGCGCAGCGCTTGGCACTGGCCGATGACGTGGTGGTCAATGATGGGCAGCCGGAGGACCTGCAGGTGCAGGTGGAACAGCTGCATGCGCGGTATCTGGGCTTGGCCGGGGCTTGAGGCCTGGTTGCCGGCCAGCGGCCGGCACTACCGAAGCGCATCCATGCGTGGCGTAGATCTACTGGCCGATTCGATTGCCGGCCAGCGGCCGGCACTACCAAAGCGCATCCATGTGTGGCGTGGATCTACTCCAGCTGCTGGCGGGCGTAGCGGGCCAGTTCGCGGGCGCCCAACAGCAGGCCGTCGACCACATCGGGATTGAGCTGCTGGCGGGCGCCACCCTGCTCCCGCGCGATTTCGGCAGCGTGCAGCAGCTGGATCAGGGTATTCAGGCCGGCAAGCGTGCGGCTGAGACCAGCCATCGTGGCGGCCTGCGCCGGGCTGCCCCCCTGCACATCCAGCCGCTGGCCGTCGGCGGCGTCGCGGCCATCCATGCGCGCCAGCAGGGCGGGCAGCAGGTCCCTGGGGTCATCCAGCAGAACTTCGACCCGCTCGGCGACGTCGGCAGGCAGCAGGTGGGCGGCATCGCCGATCAGGGCGTGCAACTGGGGGAACAGCGGGCGGGTGGACATGATGAAGCTCCTCGCAGACGGCAGGCCACCTGCAGATGCAAGGTGGCGGACGGTGCGGGTTGGCGTACCGGAGACCCAACAACTCAAAAGCGAAGGAAAAAGACTCCAGCGGATTCTGGCGAATCCCCACGCACCGTCCGCCAAAGCGAGGGCAGACGATGCATTTTCCATGATGAGCTAGAGCACATCCGGAGCTTTTGATTTGTTGGTTTTTTTCAGGACGCCAATCCCGGCCAAGGCACCTGCCCCGGCCAGGTCATCAGGCCATCGCCGCGCACGGCAATCTGTAAGGAAATTCCCAAGTGCGGCGCGGGCTTGCCAATGCGTGCGTTGGAACACGCGCGGGGCGCGGCAGCGATCACGGTGGTGTCGTGTCGGGCCTGTGATGCGATGTTCGCGTGCGGGAGATTCAGTGGCACAAGCGACACAGGGCGTGATGCAAGGTCGGCAGGGTCCGTGCCGACCAAGGTCGGCACCCACCAAAGCAGGGCCGCTTACAACGGCTTCGGCGAGAACGTCAGGGTGGCGATCACGCCACGCTCGCCACCGGGGCGCACGCTCACCTGCCAGCCGTACAGGTCGCACAGACGGCTGACGATCGACAGGCCGATGCCGCCGCCCTGCGAATGACCAGCGTGCGTGCCGCGGTAGCCACGCTGGAACAGCTTGGCCGCGTCTTCCTCGCTCAGGCCCGGGCCGCTGTCGGTCACCGACACCGAATTGGCGCCCACGAAGACGCGTACTTCGCCATCCTGCGAGTACTTCACCGCGTTGCCGATCAGGTTGCCCAGCGCCACCGACAGCGCCGCCTCGGGTGCATCGATCACCAGGTTGCGCTCGCCTTCCAGCAGCAGCTCCAGCGGCTTGCCACCCAGCTGCGCGCGGTGCGCATCCAGCAGCTGCTCGGCCACGCGGGCCACGTTGCTGGTGCCCTGCCCGCGCTCGTTGCGCGACAGCAGCAGCAGTGCGCCGATCAGGTCGCTGCACTGCTGCTCGGCACGCTGGATACGCTGCAGGCGCTGCAGCACCTTCTCGTCCAGGCCGGGCCGGGTCAGCAGCAGCTCGGTGGCACCGCGGATCACTGCCAGCGGCGTGCGCAGTTCATGGCTGACGTCTGCATTGAACTCGCGATCGCGCTGCACCACTTCGGTCAGCCGCGAGGAATAGTCGTCCAGCGCCTGTGCCAGCTGCCCCACCTCGTCATCGGGAAAGCGCGGCGCCAAGGGCTCGGGCTCACTGGTACCGCCACGGTACGCACGCAGCCGCGCGGCCAGGTCCGACACCGGCTTCATCACCTTCGACGCCGACCACCAGCCCAGCACCAGCGACAGCACGCTGAACACCAGCACCGACAACACCAGCGCGCGGTTGAGCTGCTTGCCGCCGCGCACGCTGTCGGTCATGTCATAGGCGAGGAAGAACCAGGCGTCGGGCGTCTTCCGCACGGCCAGCTTGTAGGAATAGGGTTCGCCGTGTTCGTCGCCGCTGACGCTGTGGATGCCATCGGAGAAGCCCGCCCACTGCGCGCGTTCTTCGCGCACCCGGTCGAACTTGTCCTTGGAATAGGCATACGCACGGATCTGCAGCACCGGCGCGTCCGGGTTGTGGCCCGGGTGTTCGTAGTAGCGCCGCGCGTACTCGTCGATGTTGCGGTTCATCAGCTCTTCCACCAGCTGGTTTTCCACGCGCAGGCGGGCCCAGTTGGTGGCAAACGCGAACAGTGTCGTCAGGCAGAAGCCCAACAACACGAACGAGACGATGATGCGGCTGCGCAGGCGCCGCCGGTATGGCGTGCGCCGGCGCTCCCCCTTGGCTGCCACGGAATCAGGCTTCCGGGGTGGCGATGCGGTATCCGATGCCATGGCGGGTCTGGATCAGCGGCACTTCAAACGGCTTGTCGACCACCGCACGCAGGCCATGGATATGCACGCGCAGCGAATCCGAATCAGGCAGTTCCTCGCCCCACACGCGGGTTTCCAGCTCCTGGCGGGTCACCACCGCCGGTGCCGCTTCCATCAGCGCCTGCAGGATCTTCAGCGCGGTCGGGTTGAGCTGCAGCAGCTTGCCCTGGCGGCGCACTTCCAGCGTATCCAGGTTGTATTCCAGGTCGCCGGTTTCCAGCACGCGGGTCTGCACGCCCTTGCCGCGGCGCGACAGGGCGTTCAGACGCACTTCCACTTCCTGCAGCGCAAACGGCTTGATCAGGTAGTCATCGGCACCGGAATCGAAGCCGGCCAGCTTGTTGTCCAGCGAATCGCGGGCCGTCAGCATCAGCACCGGGGTCTGCTTGCGCGCTTCATTGCGCAGTTTGCGGCAGACTTCGATGCCGTCCATGCCTGGCAGGTTGAGATCCAGCACGATCGCGTCGAACTCGTGCACCACGGCCAGATGCAGGCCGGTGACCCCGTCAGCCGCGAAGTCCACCGTATGCCCCCGGTCCTCCAGATAGTCGCCCAGGTTGGCCGCAATGTCGCTGTTGTCTTCGATTACCAGGATTCTCACTGTCACCTCTAGTTGACTGTACTGCCGGCGCGCATGACCTGCCTCATGTCCTGCTGTGCCCGTTCCTTCTGCCGAGCGCGCTCGGCAACGGTCATGCACTGCGTCGTGGTCCGGTTGGAACCGATGGGCTTTTCACGTTGGCATATTAGACGACTATCTTCACGCGCCTGTGTCAAAACCGTGTTCACGACCTGCTGATCGTTGAAGACCTGGGTTTGCACCGGTTCAGGCATGGAATCGCGTGCCGGGTACTGCTCCACCGCTGCGCGCATGCGTGCCAGGGCGTCGTTGACGCGGGTGCGCTCGTCCTGCTTGAGTTCCGAATAGGTTTCGCCGTCCTTGAGCTCCACCTCGATACGCGCGATCTGCTGCTGCAGCGGCTGGCCGGGCACGAACACGTCCTTGCCCCTGGATGCCGATGCGGTACTGACCAGGGCGAGTCCTGACAACAGGACGGCCGACATCAAAGCCTGTTTCATGGCAAACAAATCCTTGTCTGTGGCGAATCCCGACTCTATTCGCACCCCCTTCACGCCAGCAAGTGCCAATGGTCGGGGCAGCGGAAGCCCTACCGCGAGCTGGCAGGGTTGAAGTTGTTGAAGGTGCGCTGGTCGTTCAACAGCGCCTTGCCCTTTTCCTCGATCCGGCGGCGTTCGGCCACTGTCAGGCAGCGGCTTTTGGGCATGTTGCTGCCGGTACTGCGCGTATGCTGGCAGATCTGCCGGCTGTCCTCGTGGGCGCGGGTGAGCAGGGTATTGATCCGCTCCTGGTCGTTGAAGACCTCCCCCTGCACCTGCGGCGGCAGTTCCTGCACGCTCTGGTGGCCGCCCATCCTCGCGGTGATCCGGGCCAGCGCTTCGCGCACGGTGCTGCGGTCATCAGCGGAAATCTCGCTGTAATCGCCATCATCCAGGGCCTTTTCGACCTGGCGCACCTGCTCGGCCACCGGCGACTGCCGGTCCATCTGCACAACGGATTTCTCCGGCTTGGCCGCAGCAGATCCGGCCAGGCCCAGCAACAACGCGATCATCGTGATGCGGTACATCGCCAGCCTCCGATCCATCCAGGAACGATGGTGGCCACTCTACGGCCGTCACGCCACCTCCACAAGGGACAGCGGGCAGGCATAAAAAAGACCCAGGCGGTGCCCCCGCCTGGGTCTGAAGTTGTATCCCGATACCGATCCTGCTGAGAGGCAGAGCTGCGGTTCGCTGAAGCCTACGCGTGGGCCGATTAAAGGCTTGTTAAAGCCGGCCTCATCCGCCCTTGAGAATCTCAAGCCGCTGAATACTCAGGGTTTTTTAAGCTTCTCGACGTGCTCGATGATGCGCGTGGCCACGTCCACCCCGCAGACGGCCTCGATCCCTTCCAGCCCCGGCGTTGAATTGACCTCCAGCACCAGCGGGCCGCGCGCGGAGCGGATCAGGTCCACCCCGCACACCGACAGTCCCAGCGCCTTGGCCGACCGCACCGCCACCTGCTGCTCGGCACGGCTGGCCTTGGCCGCCACCGCCGTACCCCCGGCATGCAGGTTGGAGCGGAAGTCACCTTCCGGCGCCTGCCGCTGCATCGAGGCAACCACCTGGTCACCGACCACGAAGCAGCGCAGGTCTGCGCCCTTGGCCTCGCCGATGAATTCCTGCATCAGGAAATTGGCGTACAACCCGCGCAGGGCTTCGACAATGCCGCGCGAGGCGCTGGCCTTCTCGGTAAGGATCACGCCGCGCCCCTGGGTACCCTCGTTGAGCTTCACCACATGCGGCGGTGGGCCCAGCATGGACAACAGGTCGACGGTGTCGTCGGGGTTGTCGCCGAACACAGTGACCGGCATGTCGATGCCCTTGGCCGCCAGCAGCTGGTGTGCGCGCAGCTTGTCGCGCGAACGCAGGATCGCGTCGGACGGATTCGGGGTGCGTGCACCCATCAGTTCGAACTGGCGCAGCACGGCCGTGCCATAGCGGGTGATCGAGGCACCGATGCGCGGGATGACCATGTCCACGCCGGTCATCGGCCGGCCCTTGTAATGCATCGAAAAGCCATCGGCGGCAATGCGCATGTAGCAGCGCAGCGGATCGAGGATGCGCACGGTGTGGCCGCGCGCGCGCGCCGCCTCGACCAGCCGGCGGGTGGAATACAGGGAACTGTTGCGGGACAGGATGGCGAGCTTCATCGCGGCAGGATCGGGCGGCAGGCGCGCAGCATAGCGCGGGCGTGTGGCGGGTGGATGATGCCCTGCGGCGTGGCTTGCTCCGGCGCAGGCGGCACACTGCGGGGGCAGGCCAGACCGCAAGGAAACCCGATGTCGATCACCGTATTTCCGCGCTTCTCCGAAGTGGATGTACTCGGCCACGTCACCAACACCGCCCTGCCCGTCTGGTTCGAGGAAGGCCGCCAGGAGATCTTCCGGCATTTCAGCCGCGAGGCCAGCATGCGCGACCTGGCACTGATCCTGCGCCGCTACGAGATCGACTTCCTGCAGCAGATACAGGCGGGACACGAAGTGCGCATCGAGACCCGGATCGAGAGCATTGGCCGCTCCTCGCTGTCGATCGTGCAGCAGGCGTTCCAGTTCGAGGCCCTGGTAGCCAGCGGGCGCTGCGTGATGGTTCATTTCGACTACACGGCCAACGCCTCGCGCGAGATCGATGCGGAGCAGCGCCAGGCGTTGTCGGGGCTGCTCACCGAGGAATATGCACAGTCGCTGCGGGAAACGAGCGCGCGCGCCGCCGAGGCCTGATCAGCGCGAGGGAAGGCGCAGCCTGAAGCGCCCATCCCGGGCGCGCAGCGCCAACCCGGTTTCGCGCCATTCCACAGGCAGCTCCAAGGCTGTGTGGCGCGTGGGGTATCGATGGACGGCATCGGACTCCCAGCGTTCCTCATAGGCTTCGCACTGGAGTGTGCCGTCGTCGTCAACGTCGATCACATTGATCCAGGCCACGCTCCGGTCCTTGCCGAAGCCCCCCATCGCATGACGGGCAAAGGCCTGCCAACGCCCCTGCCAGCAGGCGAGCCATACGCCCTCGATGGGTCGCAGGTTTTCATCAAGCACACTGCCGGCCACCACCACGCAGCGTCCCGACGGGCTCGCGATCACCGTCTCCAGATCACAGGCGTGGCGACCACTGAAGGCCTCGTCAAGGTAGAGGGAATACGGGCAGATGCACGCGAACAGCGCCGGATGCGCGGTCACGCGCAGATCCTCGGGAAGCAGCGGGACCGCGCGCAGCACCCGGGCATCAGGCAGGACGTGCCTCAGCTCCTGCGGCACTCCGGCGGCCAGCGCCGGATGTCCGTGCTCCAGCCATAGGCCTCGGCAGGGATGCAGCTGGGTCACGCCGCCGGGCTGGCTGCGCAGCCATGACTCCGCCCCGGCGTCCCCATCGGACTGCTGGCGCTCGCTCAGCTGCTGCCGGAACAGGCCGGGAGCAACCGCAAGCACGTGTACCGCCTTGCGGCGCTCGTCGTAGACGAACACTGCTTCGCATCGATCAACGTACCCGCTGGCCAGGCGCAGCGCGCCTCCCGGCAGGTCCAGCCATTCACCGCTGGCATCACGACTGCCTCCAGTGGATACGCCTTCGACGATGGCGCCATCGCGCAGCATCTGCGTGCTGTACGCCGGCCCGCCCATGCCCAGCTCGCCCCAATCCAACAGCACATCATGTGCGGGCGGCCGGTCGGCAAAGGGCTTCATCGATCGCGAGCGCAGGCGTGAACCGCCCACCGCATCGCCGACCAGATCGATGCGCTGCAACGCGCCCCCCAGCGCAAGGCACACGACAAGGCCGACAAACACGCCCCAAGGTGACCACCAGGCTACGCAGACGGCGACCCAGGCCAGGAACGGCAACCACTGGGTGTAGCGCCTGACGGCGCTTCGATCAACCGACATGCGGATGAGAGGGACGCAGTTGAGAACCGTCCACGACTTCAACGCCGATCTGATCGATTGCGCCCGGTGCGGGTTCAAGCATCCTGCACTCCAGGAACTGCACCGAATCGATTCTCTTCCTCGCTCCCGGGAAGCAGCATGACCGGAAAGAGCACGAACACCCCCAACGGAATGAACGCGATCAAGGTGTACCAGCCTGACTCGTCGATATCGTGCAATCTCCGCACGGTCAGGGCCAGCATCGGAGGCAGGAAGACGATGACAGCGCAGACGGTCATGACCCATCCCAGCTTCCACAGGATCTCTGACGTTTCCCAATCGAACGACAGGTAGCCGACCAGCCAGTAACCGCGATCCATCACGCTGTAGCTCACCGCTATCACGAACCCGGCAAGCAGCGAATACGACCAGAACTCCCGCCGGTCGGATCGCCCGGAAAAATCAAAGCATCGCCTGATGGGCACAAGTGCAGCGATCATTCACGCTCCGGGCAACGGATGATGGGCGTCAACAGCTAACGATCTTTTAGCATTCCGAAGCCAAGCATCAACTGAACCCTGCAGCCTGACCAAGCCCGGAAGGCCACAGCGGCTGCGGCTGCGGCTGCGGCAGGGGAATTCCTGTCCTGCAGGCTCCGCGCCAGGGCGCATCCGGACACGGTCGATCCGGCCAGGGGATGTTTGCGAAGCAAGCGCCCAGCCCAGGCCTTCACCGGCCATCTCGACCGGGATCCGTGCACGGAAAAGCGGGGTTCGGATATCGCGGAGCATCTGCCTGATGCAGACCGCTGGAAACATGGAGCGGGCGATGGGAATCGAACCCACGTCAGTAGCTTGGGAAGCTACAGCTCTACCATTGAGCTACGCCCGCGTTGCGGTGGAAAGTCTATGCGCTGGGCCCCGTGTTGCGCAATGGTGCCCATCGCATCAGCCCGGGGTCAAAGCCCTCTCGTTGCCGGGAGGGCCGACCCCGCCTGGTTTCTGCTTAGAAGCTGCCGCTGAAGTTGGCGAACAGCGTTGCGTCCTGGGCACGCTTCTGCCCGGCCGAAGCGCTCAGGCCGAAGTTGCTCTGCAGCCCGAACAGTTCGGTGCGGGCACCCAGCACGACGGTCGCGTAGTCCTTGTCGAACTTCAGGCCCGGCACACGGTAGCTGCCCAGTTCCGGCAGGGTCTGCAGCCACGCGCTGCCCTGCTTGGTATCTTCGAACTCATGGTCGTAGGTCAGCTGCGCGTACGGCTTGAGGGTGCCGCCATCGAAGCGGGCCTGCCAGCCGATGCGGCCAACGGTCGAATCAACGTTCTGGCGGTCGTAACCCAGCGCGGTGGCCAGGGTGCCGGCCGCAGCGCTTTCGGTGTAGCCATCGATCTTCACCTTCTGCCAGATCACCGAAGCGATCGGACCGTGGCGGAAGCCGCCTTCGGTGCCGAACTCGTAACCGGCGTTCAGGGCGGCGGTCAGGTTGCTGCCGTCCGGCGAACCACCGTGCTCGCGGGTGGCCGGGCCCAGCTGGACCTTGCGGTTCACGTCGTACGACAGCCAGGTGTAGCTGACCTGGCCGTTCACCCAGACGCGATCGCCGTACCAGCCGGCGAACAGACCGGCGGTGGTGTCCTTCTGGGTGAAGTCGCCACGGCTGTTGCCGAAGTCGGCGTTGAGGCGGCCGAAGCCAGCGAAGCCGCCGACCACCACGCCGTCGCGCGCCCAGTCGATGCCGAACAGACCGGCCGGCGCCAGGCCGTCGTACAGATCCGCATGGTCGTAGCGCTGCAGGTCACCGCGCACGCCACCCCACCAGGACAGGCCGTCGGCCGGACGGCCGCCCAGGTGCATGCTGACCTGATCGGCACGCGAACGACCGATGGTTTGTGCCGAGTGACTCAGCACCTGCTGCAGGCGCGGGGCTTCCAGCACCGAGACCGCGTACTGGCCCAGCAGCTGGTGGCCCGCCGTGGTCGGATGCACGCCATCGGCGAACAGATAGGTGTTGGCCGCATCCGGGCTGACGTAGCTGGTCGGGTTGCAGCCGATGATGCTTGCAGTGGCGTTGTTCGGATCGATCTTGCAGGCGGTGCTGGTGACGTTGGTGAAGCCGTACATCGCCGGGTTGGCGGTTACTTCGCGCAGGATGCTGAAGGTATCAAGCGGGATGAACTCGATGCCGGCCTGCTTCAGGCCACCGTACAGGGCCTTGTTGTAGCCGGCCGACAGTGCGGTGGCGGCGGCGGCATTGGGACCACGGAACTGCGGAGTGATGCCCACGTCCGGCAGGTTCGGAACCAGCACGTACTGGGCGCCGGCCTGCTTCAGTGCCCCCACCAGTGCGATCTGGTCCGTGACCGCTGCGCCGATGATGCCCTGCACCTGGGCCTGGGACGCGCCGCCTGCCGCCGCACGGGTGGCCGCGAACAGATCATTGGCGCCTCCCCAGACGGTGTACAGCGCGTTACCGTCAGCCTTGCCGCCATTTGCGGCAAGGTAACGGGCGGCCTGCGACTTCAGCGACGGAATGGCACCCAAGCCACCCGCTTCGTCGACCGATACGCGGGCGCCACCGACAGCATAGTTGTCACCCTTCTGGCCGTTGCCGTTGGCACCGCCGTTGAGGCCGTAGTAATTGGCGACCTGCTGCGACCACACCCAGCCCGGGTTGGTGGTGAACTGACCGGTGACCGGCTGCACGCCCGGATCAAGCAGCGGGCGGAAATAGCCGGCATCGGTCAGGCTGTCGCCGAAGAACACGGCCTTGGAATACGGGGATTCGCCTGCCATGGCCGGAAGCGCGGCCAGCGCGATCGCGGCCGCCATCAGGGTGCGGATCGGGCGTTTGCTGAGCAGCATGAAAAAACTCCTGTGGGGATATCGTTGAGGACCCGGCGGACGTACGCCGGCGCACGGTGAATGGTTTCACTGCGCCGCGTTTTGCTCACGCTGCGCCGCCGCATGGATTGTCGCCCGATCGCCGGGAAACCTGCTGTGCCGGAGCTGGCGCCCCGTTCAATTTGCAAGTGTTCCGATCCCGGCGGGCTATCGGCGACAATGCACGGATGAACATCCAGCTCAATGGCGAACCCCGCGCCCTGCCCGCTTCGGCAACCCTCCACGACCTGCTCGAGGCCGAACAGTTGCTGCAGCGCCGGGTGGCGGTCGAGGTCAACGGCGAGATCGTCAGCCGCAGCCGCCACGGCGAGCACGTCCTGGCCGAAGGTGACGTGGTGGAGATCGTGCACGCGTTGGGCGGGGGCTGAGACCTCCGGGTGGTGCCGGCCGCTGGCCGGCAATCCGACGCTGTCAGGCACCCCGCATTTGCCGGCCAGCGGCCGGCACTACCCTCGCCCTACTGCGGACAGCACCGCCTTGCGTGATCCCATCTTCAGGCGGATAGGCGATAATCGCGCCATGAACGTTCATGTCTCCCCCGATTCGCTGGTGATCGCCGGCAAGACCTATGGCTCGCGGCTGCTGACCGGCACCGGCAAGTTCAAGGATCTGGAAGAAACCCGCCTGGCCACCGAGGCCGCGGGCGCCCAGATCGTCACCGTGGCGATCCGCCGCACCAACATCGGGCAGAACCCGGGCGAGCCGAACCTGCTCGACGTGCTGCCGCCGGAGCGCTACACCATCCTGCCCAACACCGCCGGCTGCTACACCGCCGAAGATGCCGTGCGCACCTGCCGCCTGGCCCGTGAGCTGCTGGACGGCCATAACCTGACCAAGCTGGAAGTGCTGGGCGACCAGAAGTCGCTGTACCCGGACGTGGTGCAGACCCTCAAGGCTGCCGAGCAGCTGGTCAAGGACGGCTTCGAAGTGATGGTCTACACCTCCGACGATCCGATCCTGGCCAAGCGCCTGGAAGAGATCGGCTGCGCTGCGGTGATGCCGCTGGCCGCGCCGATCGGTTCGGGCCTGGGCATCCAGAACAAGTACAACCTGCTGCAGATCATCGAAGACGCCAAGGTGCCGATCATCGTCGACGCTGGCGTCGGTACCGCGTCGGATGCCGCGATTGCGATGGAGCTGGGCTGCGACGGCGTGCTGATGAACACAGCCATTGCCGGTGCGCGCCACCCGGTGCTGATGGCCAGCGCCATGCGCAAGGCGGTCGAGGCCGGCCGCGAGGCCTTCCTGGCCGGGCGCATCCCGCGCAAGCGCTACGCCAGCGCCTCCTCCCCGGTGGATGGGCTGATCGGCTGATGACCAATCCTTTCGACAGCGCCGGTTCCAAGGCCCCGCCCAAGCCCTTCACCGTCAGCGAGGGCCGCCGCGAGGTGCGCAGCTTCGTGCTGCGCCAGGGCCGCTTCACTCCCGCCCAGCAGCGCGCGTTCGACGAACGCTGGCCGCGCTTCGGCATCGACTACAACGGCCAGCCGCGTGACCTGGACGCCACCTTCGGCCGCCCGGCGCACAAGGTGCTGGAAATCGGCTTCGGCAACGGTGCCGCGCTGCGCTTCGCCGCCCAGCACGACCCGTCGCGCGATTACATCGGCATCGAGGTGCACGCCCCGGGCGTGGGCCGCCTGCTGAACGCGCTGGCCGAGGACAACGCCGACCACGTGCGCCTGTACCACCACGATGCCGTGGAGGTGCTGCAGAACGAGATCGCCGACGGCGCGCTGGATGAAGTGCGCATCTACTTCCCGGACCCGTGGCACAAGAAGCGCCACAACAAGCGCCGCCTGCTGCAGCCGGCGTTCGCCGACCTGCTGGTGCGCAAGCTGCGCCCGGGTGGCCGCCTGCACTGCGCGACCGACTGGGAAGACTACGCTGAGCAGATGTGGGACGTGCTCGATGCCACTGCCGGCCTGGTCAACCGTGCCGGCCCGCGTGGCAGCGTGCCGCGCCCGGACTGGCGCCCGCAGACCCACTTCGAGACCCGCGGCCAGAAGCTCGGCCACGGCGTCTGGGACCTGTTGTACGACCGCACCTGACGATCGCCTGAGGACGCCGCGCCCCACATGGATACCGCGCTGACGCTGACCAACGACATGAAGCTCGTGCTCGGGCTGGTCGGCTTCACGATGGCGATGTTCCTGTTCGAGCGCATCCGCGCCGACGTGGTCGCGCTGGTGGTGCTGGTGGTGCTCGGTGTCACCGGGCTGATCGCGCCGGAGGAAATCTTCGGCGGCTTCTCCGGTAACGCGGTGATGAGCATCATCGCCACCACCATCCTCGGTGCCGGCCTGGACCGCACCGGGGCGCTGAACCGGCTGGCCGCGTGGCTGCTGCGACGCGGTCATGGCGTCGAGCAGCGGTTGCTGATGATGACCACGGCCATTGCCGGCCTGAACTCGTCCTTCATGCAGAACCCGTCGGTGATGGCGCTGTACCTGCCGGTGGCTTCGCGACTGGCAGCGCGCACCGGCCTGACCCTGCAGCGCCTGCTGCTGCCGATTTCGGCGGCGATCGTGATGGGCGGTGCGCTGACCATGGTCGGCAATTCACCGCTGATCCTGCTGAACGACCTGCTGGCCTCGGCCAACAACAACCTGCCCTCGGGCCTGGCCACCATCGAGCCGCTGCGCATGTTCGCGCCGCTGCCGATCGGCGTGGCGCTGCTGATTGCGTCACTGCTGTACTTCCGCTACTACGGCGACCGCAAGCTGATCGAGGAAGAGAACCTGGTCAACGACGGGGTCACCCCGGCGCGCACCGAGAGCTACTTTGCCAAGACCTATGGCATCGAAGGCGATGTGTTCGAGCTGGTGGTCAGTGCCGAAAGCCCGCTGGTGGGCATGACCCTGGGCGAGGCCGAGAACCTGCACGATGCCCCGCTGCTGCTGGCCCTGAAGACCGGCAACGACACCCGCCTGGCGCCGCCGGCGGAGATGCGCATCTGGGTGGGCAGCGTGCTCGGCGCAATGGGTCCGCGCGAGCAGATCAACGACTTCGCGCAGAACCAGTTCCTGCGCATGTCTTCGCGCCTGAAGCACCTGGGTGACCTGTTCAACCCGAGCCGCGCCGGTATTTCCGAGGCGGTGGTACCGCCGACCTCGAACGTGATCGGCAAGAGCGCGGCCGACCTGCGCCTGCGCAAGGAGCGCGGCATCAGCCTGCTGGCGATCAACCGCGACAAGCAGGTGATCCGCGAGGACGTGCGCGACGTGCAGTTGCGCGCCGGCGACATGCTGGTCTTCCACAGCATCTGGACCGACCTGGCACAGGCGGCCAAGAGCCGCGACTTCGTGGTGGTGACCGACTACCCGACCGGCGAACAACGCCCGCACAAGTTCAAGATCGCCATGGCGATCTTCGCGTTGACCATCCTGATCGCGCTGACCAGCAAGCTGCCGGTGGCGCTGACGCTGATGACCGGCGTGGCCGGCATGCTGCTGACCGGCGTGCTGCGCATGGACGAGGCCTATGCCTCGATCAACTGGAAGACGGTGTTCATGATGGCCGGGCTGATTCCGCTCGGCTGGGCGATGGACTCCAGTGGTGCGGCGGCATGGGTGGCCGGCCACACCATCGACAAGCTGCCCACCGGCATCCCGGTGTGGGTGCTGGAGGTGGCGCTGGCGCTGCTGACCACGGCGTTCTCGCTGGTGATCAGCCATGTGGGCGCGACCATCGTGATGGTGCCGATCGCGGTGAACCTGGCACTGGCGGCGGGCGGCAACCCGACCGCGTTCGCGCTGATTGTGGCGCTGTCGGCGTCCAACAATCTGATGACGGCCTCCAACCCGGTGATCTCGATGATCACCGGCCCGGCCAACTACACCCCGCGCGAGATGTGGCGGGTCGGCGGACCGCTGTCGCTGATCTACACCTGCGTGGTGGTGTTGATGATCAACCTGATGTTCTGAGGGTTGGGGTTTGTTGGCAGGGCTGGGCCCTGCACCCCGGTAGTGCCGGCCGCTGGCCGGCAACATCAACGGCAAAAGCGTGCATTCCGTGGGATGGCGGGGTGGGTCCGGTTGCGGGGGACGCCGTAAACCCGTCCGTGGGGGCTTGGCCGCGGCATCCATGCCGCGGACACCCCCGCAACCGGACCCACCCCGCCTTCGACAGTTTCACGAGGCTGGTGGTGGGTGCCGACCGTTGGTCGGCACCGATCTCGCTCTGGTAGCTGTCGACTTGGTCGACACCGTAGATCCACGCCATGCGTGGATGAATCTCTGGATACCCATTGATGTGGATACCCATTGAGCCTGTGGGTGCGAACCTTGGTTCGCACACCGGTTGCCTCAAGCCAGGTAAACCTGCCCGTCGCGCACGTCCACCGGCACCGCGCGCAGGCGGTCGCCCTTGCAGGGGCCGGCGATGCAGTCGCCGCTGTCCAGCGCGAACGAGGCTCCATGCGCGGCGCAGACCAGGTGGCCTTCACGGCTCTTCAGGAACTGGCCGGGCGCCCAGTCCAGCCGGCGGCCGGCGTGCGGGCAGATGTTCAGGAACGCACGCACCTGCGCACCGTCGCGGTACAGCACCAGCGATTCGGCATCGCCATCAACCACCGCTTCGACCTCGGCAAACGCGCCATCGGCAATGGCATCAAGGGCGATCAGGGCGGCAGAGGCAGTCATGGCGAAGACTCGGACAGTAAACCCGCATTGTCGCACGCCCACTCAGGTGACTGGCTGCGACATGAACACAAGTCATTGATCCGTAATAAGCACAGGCTATATTTAACGAGTTTTTCACTCAATGACAGTGGCGCGTCCCGATACTCTGGTTTCGCTGATCCCAGCCTATCGAGCCGCCATGTTCAATCGCGCATCCGTCTTCAACCAGTTCCGCACCCTGTTCGCGCCGCGCAAGCCGCGCCATCCGCTGGTGCGCGTTGCCGTGGGCCTGCTTGGCCTGGCGATCCTGGCCGCGATGGTGTTCATCGGCGTGTTCGTCGGTGCGGCGATGATCCTGGTGGGCCTGGCGTGGAAGCTGCTGGCCTCGCGCAAGCCGGGTGTTGCCCGTCCGGTCGACCCGACCGTGGTCGAAGGCGAGTACCGCGTGGTACGCAAGCCGGTGTTGCCGGCCTCGCGCTGATCCACCTCCTGCGCGCCCGCTGACGGCGGGCGCCATGCGTTCTAGACTGCGGGCATGCCCTTCCTGGATGCCCGCATGTCCGATGTCTCCGATGTGATCCCTGCCATAGCCCTGCCGCGTGTACCGGTGGTGGGCGGTGGCAGTTTCCCCGTGCACCGCATCTACTGCGTCGGCCGCAACTTCGCCGACCACGCCCGCGAGATGGGCGCGGCGGTGCCGGCAGCCGATGACCGCGGCCGCCCGATGTTCTTCAGCAAGCCGGCCGATGCGATCGTGGTCGGCCACGACGATGCCATCCCCTACCCGCCGGCGACCGCCAACCTGCACCACGAAGTGGAGCTGGTGGTGGCGATCGGCCGTGATGCGCCCGCAGGCGAACTGGCCGTGGCCGATGCCGAAGCACTGGTCTACGGCTACGCCGTCGGCCTGGACCTGACCCGCCGCGACCTGCAGGCTGCGGCCAAGGACAAGGGCCACCCGTGGGATGCCGCAAAGGGCTTCGATGCCTCCGCGCCGATCAGCGAAATCGTCCACGCCGAAGAGGTCGGCGACCTGGCCGCGCTCAACCTGTCGCTGGAGGTCAACGGCGAGGTGCGCCAGCAGGCGCTGCTGGACCAGATGATCTGGAACGTGCCGGAGATCCTGCACGAGCTGTCCAAGCTGTGGCAGCTGCGTGCCGGCGACCTGGTGTTCATGGGCACCCCGTCCGGCGTGGCTGCACTGAAGCCCGGCGACCGCTTCAGCGCGCGACTGGAAAACGTGGCCGAGCGCCACGGCGTGATCGCCGGCTGACATCACCTGCGCTACCCTGCGCGCTGTCCACTTCCCCACCGGAGAAAAACAACAATGGGAATGCTCACCGAGTTCAAGGAATTCGCGATGCGCGGCAACGTCATCGACCTCGCCGTCGGCGTGGTGATCGGCGCGGCCTTCGGCAAGATCGTGACGGCGCTGGTCGAGAAGATCATCATGCCGCCGCTGGGCCTGCTGATCGGCAAGGTGGATTTCTCGCAGCTGGCGTGGACGCTGTCACCGGCCCGCATCGGGCCGGACGGCAAGGAGATTCCGGCCGTGGTGATCGGCTATGGTGACTTCATCAATACGCTGATCCAGTTCGTGATCGTGGCCTTCGCCATCTTCATCGTGGTCAAGGCGATCAACCGCCTGTCGCGCAAGCAGGAAGCTGCACCGGCCGCACCGGCCGAGGAAGTGGTGCTGCTGCGCGAGATCCGCGACAGCCTGAAGAAATAAGGCGGCAGAACGGTAGTGCCGGCCGCTGGCCGGCAACATCGGAACATGCGGAAGCCGGCCAGCGGCCGGCACTACCGCAGCTGCGCGAAAGCCCCGCTCCGGCGGGGCTTTCGCTTTGCCGGACATGGCGGAAAACAGCGTTCGCGCCAGCCATGACCTCCCGCCCATGCGCCGGGCTGAACGACTGTTAAGCTCCAAGGCTTAGGTCCCTTCCCGGAGTTGTCCATGCGTCGCCGCGTCCTTGCCATCGCATCCTCCCTCGCCCTGCTGGCCGCCCCGGCCTTCGCGGCGCCGCATACCACCACCCTGCCCCCGGCGTCGCTGGCCACCGCCGCGCAGCTGCGCGACCAGGCGCTGGCCGATGACACCGGCTGGAAGGTGGTCGAATCGCTCACCACCGAAATCGGCCCGCGCATCGCCGGCAGCGAGGCCGACGCCCGCGCCGTGGCCTGGGCCGAAGCCAAGTTCAAGGCACTGGGCTTCGACAAGGTGTGGAAGGAACCGGTGACCTTCCCGAAGTGGGAGCGCCGCAGTGAACACGCTGCCGTGACCGGCAGGAACCCGCAGCCGCTGCAGATCACTGCGCTGGGCGGCAGCCCGGGCGGCACGGTGGAAGCGGAGGTGGTGCGCTTCGCCGATCTGGCCGCCCTGCAGGCGGCACCGGTCGGTTCGCTGAAGGGCAAGATCGCCTTCGTCGATTACCAGATGCTGCCGTTCCGCGATGGCCGCGACTACGGCCGCGGCGGTGCAATCCGCAGCAAGGGACCGTCAGAAGCGATCCGCAAGGGCGCGGTGGGCTTCCTGATGCGCTCGGCCGGTACCGACTCCCACCGCGTGCCGCACACCGGCATCACCCGTTTCGATGATGGCCTGACCCCGGTGCCGTCGGCGGCACTGTCGGTGCCCGATGCCGACCAGCTGGCGCGCCTGCTGGCCCGTGGCAGCACCACGGTGAAGGTGGCGCTGGACTGTGGCTGGGATGGTACGGCGACCTCGTACAACGTGATCGGCGAGATCACCGGCCGCAGCCTGCCGAAGGAAGTGGTGGTGATCGGCGGCCATCTGGATTCGTGGGACCTGGGCACCGGCGCGGTCGATGACGGCGCGGGCGTGGGCATCACCATGGCCGCCGGCCACCTGATCGGCCAGCTCAAGCAGGCACCGAAGCGCACCATCCGCGTGATCGCCTTCGCCAACGAGGAACAGGGCCTCTACGGCGGCAAGGCCTATGCCGAGGCACACGCCAAGGACGTGGCCCTGCACCAGCTGGCCGCCGAGAGCGACTTCGGCGCAGGCCGCATCTACGCCTTCAATACCGGTTCACCGAATCCGGAAGGCTCACGTGAAGCGACCAGGCAGATTGCCGAAGTAATGAAGCCGCTGGGCATCGAGTACCAGGCCGACAAGGGCGGCCCGGGCCCGGACGTCGGCCCGCTGGCCGCCAAGGGCGGTGCGTGGGCGTGGCTGGCGCAGGACGGCTCGGACTACTTCCACCTGCACCACACCGCCGACGACACGCTGGACAAGATCGACCCGAAGGCGCTGGCGCAGAACGTGGCCGCGTATACGGTGTTCGCGTACCTGGCCGCGGAAGCCGATGGCAGTTTCGGCAGCGAAGCCAAGGCGACCACGCCGCCGAACGAGTGATGCGGTAGCGCCGGGCCATGCCCGGCGAGCGCAGCGGCAGGAGCGGTGCGAACCAAGGTTCGCACCCACCAAGGCGGGTCCTGAATCAGGAACCCGGCAGGGTCAGAGCCCTCGCCTTCGGCGAGGGATCCGACCCCGATCATGCGAGCCCGGATACGGGATCACCCGCGTCGACTGGCCCACTGCGCCAGCAGCACGGCCGTGGCCGAGGCCACGTTCAGGCTCTCCACCGCGCCACTGCCGGGAATCGAGACCCGCATGTCGCATTCGCTGGCCAGGCCGCGGTCCATGCCCTCGCCTTCAGCGCCCATCACGTACACAAGGCGCGACGGCAGCGACGCGCGGAACACGTCATCACCGCCCTCGACCAGGGTTGCGGCCAGGCCGAAACCGGCACTGCGCAGCTGCGCCATCGCCTGAGCAGTCTCCGGCAGCTGCACCAGCGGCACCGACTCCGCCCCGCCTTCGGCCACGCGTGCGGCAGCACCGGACAGCGCCAGCGTGCTGCCGGCCGGCAGCAGCAGCGCCTTGACGCCGAAATGCGCGGCCGAGCGCAGGATCGCGCCGAAGTTGTGCGGGTTGCCAACACCATCCAGCCACAACGCCAGCACCGGGCCCTGCTCCAGATCGGCCAGCCACTGCGCCAGCGGCACGACCGGCGCACGCAGCACGTCGGCTACCAGGCCTTCGTGATGGGTCGTGGCAGCCAGCTTGTTGAGATCGCCTTCCTCCACCACGCGATAGCCCACGCGGTTGGCCACGCACCACTTCAGCACCGGCTGCATGCGCGGAATCAGCGCGTCCACCAGGTACAGCTTGCGCAGCGCCTGCGGGCGATTGGCGAACAGGGCCTGTACGGCGTTCCAGCCATACAGGCGCAGTTCGTCGTTGCCGCGCCCCGGCGGTGGCGGGGTGCCGCCCTCACGCGGTGGCAGCGGAGTGGCCCGCGGCGGTCGCGACGACGGGCGGCGGGCATTCTTCCAGGGATCATTCACTACGGGACAACTCCAGCTTGCGTTGACGCCAGAAATCGGCGTTCTTGATGCCCAGGGCATCGGGGTCGAAGATTGGATCGAGGCCGAGCTTCTTCTGTCGTTCGTAATCACGCAGGGCGAGCATGGCCGGCTTCTGGATGATGAGGATGGCAATGATGTTCAGCCAGGCCATCAGGCCGACGCCGATGTCACCCAGCGCCCAGGCCAGGGTCGCATTATGGAACGCGCCGAACACCACCATGCCGATGATGCCCAGGCGCAGCACCAGCACGGTCAGCGGGCGCTTCCTGTTGTGGTTCACATAGCTGAGGTTGGTCTCGGCCATGTAGTAGTACGCCATGATGGTGGTGAAGGCGAAGAAGAAGATGGCGATGGACACGAACGCCGAACCCCAGCCCGGCAGCACGGCTTCCACACCGGCCTGGGCATAGCCCGCGCCTTCCGGAATGCCGGCCAGGCCCTGGAAGATCGGCGCGGCGCCGGCACCTGCGGGCGAGTACACGTTGTAGGTGCCGCTGGCCAGGATCAGGAAGGCGGTGGCGGTGCACACCATCATGGTGTCGAAGTAGATGGCGAAGGCCTGCACGTAGCCCTGCTTGGCCGGGTGCGAGACTTCCGAGGCGGCCGCTGCATGCGGGCCCGAACCCTGGCCGGCTTCGTTGGCGTAGATGCCGCGCTTGATGCCCCACTCCACTGCCAGGCCCATCATCGCGCCGAACGCGGCGTGGGTGCCGAAGGCGCTGCTGAAGATGATGTTGAACATCTCCGGCACGCGGTCGTAGTTGATGATCATGATGATGATGGCCATCAGGATGAAGCCGGCGGCCATGAACGGCACCACCACTTCGGCGAAGTTGGCGATGCGCTTGACGCCGCCGAAGATCACCACGCCCAGCAGCAGCGCGACCACGATGCCGATGCCCAGCTTCAGCGCCTGCACCGATTCCATGCCGAAGGCCTGGCCATCGAGCGGCCCGCACAGCGCGGTGCCGCGGCAGGCGTTGATGATGCTGTCGGCGATCGCGTTGGCCTGCACGCCCGGCATCAGGAAGCCGGCGGCGATGATCGTGGCGATGGCGAAGGCCAGCGCGTACCACTTCAGGCCCATGGCCTTTTCGATGTAGTAGGCCGGGCCACCGCGGTAGCGGCCTTCGGCGTCCTTGGTCTTGTAGATCTGCGCCAGGGTGCATTCCACGTACGAGGTGGACGCGCCGAGGAAGCCCATCACCCACATCCAGAAGATCGCACCGGGGCCGCCGAAGGCGATGGCGGTGGCCACGCCGGCGATGTTGCCGATGCCCATGCGGCCGGCCATCGACATGGCCAGGGCCTGGAACGAGGACACGCCGGCGTCGGATTTCTCACCCTTGACGGTGAGGCGGCACATCTCGAGGAAGCCGCGGATCTGCATGAAGCGCGTGCGCAGGCTGAAGAACAGGCCGGCGCCCAGGCACACGAAGATCAGTGCCTTGCTCCAGATGATGCTGTTGATGAAATGTACGGTTGCTTCCACGCGCGCTCTCTCCAGTCGGCGGGTTGTAAGGACGTCCCGTCGGCTGGAAGGGACCGGTCGATTCTCCCTGATCGAAGGCCGCTGCGGTAGCGCCGGATCAATGGGGGCTGCGGGATGGGTGGGTGGGATGGCTGCGCTGACGCCATGATGCCCGGTAGAGTCGACTGTTGGTCCACTGCCGTTGGCCCCGGTCGCAGAAGAGCCCGCGCTGCGCGCGATAGTCGACTGACAGTCGACTCTACCCCTCCCCCTCCCCGGCTGCTCAGGGCAGCTGGGTGCGTACCCGGGCAAAGCGGCGCAGGTCGTGCAGGACGCCGCGCTTGTAGACCGCACAGCGCTCCACGCCCTCTTCCTGGAAGCCGTTCTTCTCCAGTACACGGGCCGAGCCGAGGTTGAAGTCGACCACGGTAGCCTGCAGCCTGAACAGGCGTAGTTCGTCCATCACCCACGGTGCGAACAGGCCGACCACGCGGGTCATCACGCCCTGCCCCCAGTAAGCCTGGCCGAGCCAGTAACCCAGTTCGGCGGTATGCCCACGCTCGGCCACGCCCTGCTGGGCACCGACGCTGCCGCAGGCCTGGCCGTCGATCTCGATGGCCAGGTTCAGGGTTCCGGGGGCAAGCACGCGGCCGGCGAGGAAGGCCTCGCCATCCTCGCGCGTGTACGGGTACGGAAAGCGATCACGCAGGCCCCGCGACACCTCGGCGTCGTTGGCATGCCGCAGCAGGGATTCCAGATCATCCGGGCGCCAGGGGCGCAGTCGGAAACCTTCTCCCTGTAGTGGCGGGGTCAGAGCCCTTTCCGTTCCGGAAAGGGATCCGACCCCTGGTCCGACCCCGTCGGCGTGCCGGTCAGGCATGGCCACCCACCGAGGGCGACTCGGCTTCCTGCTTCTCCAGCTCGCGCTTCACCGCTTCCGGCGAACGCGTGTACGGGGCCAGCCGCGCGTAGAACGCCGGCACCACGAACAGCGACAGGAACGTCGAGAGGGTCACGCCGAAGATGATCACGATGCCGATGGTGCCACGGCTGGCCGAGCCGGGGCCACCGGCCACCACCAGCGGGATCGCGCCGACCACGGTGGCGATCGAGGTCATCAGGATCGGGCGCAGGCGCACCATCGCCGATTCGATGATCGCCTCGCGCACCGTGCGACCGTCATCGCGCAGCTGGTTGGCGAATTCGACGATGAGGATGCCGTTCTTGGCCGCCAGGCCAACCAGCATGACGATGCCGATCTGGCTGAAAAGATTCACCGTTCCCCCGCTCACCCACAGGCCGACCAGCGCGCCGAGCACGCCCAGCGGCACGGTCAGCATGATGGTGAGCGGGTGGATGAAGCTTTCGAACTGTGCGGCCAGTACCAGATACACCACCAGCAGGGCCATGGCGAAGGTCAGCAGCACTGCGCCACCGGCACTCTGGTACTCGCGCGATTCGCCCTTCCAGTTCACCTGCGCGTACTGCGGCAGCTCCTCACGGGCCACGCTCTGCGCCCAGGCGATGGCCTCGCCCAACGGATAGCCCGGCGCCAGGCCGGCGGTGATGGTGATCGAGCGCAGACGGTTGAAGCGGTTCAGCGTGCCCGCCTCGGCCACTTCACTGAGCGTGACCAGGTTGGACAGCGGCACCAGTTCGCCGGAGGTGGCACGCACGCGGATCGCGGCCAGGTCGGCCGGGCTGGCACGGCCATCGCGACCGGCCTGGACCAGCACGTCGTACTCCTCGCCGTTGTCGACGAAGGTGGTGACGCGACGCGAACCCATCATGGTTTCCAGCGCCGAACCGATCGCGGTGACCGGCACGCCGAGATCCGCCGCACGCTGGCGGTCGATGTTCACCCGCATCTGCGGCCGGGTTTCCTTGTAGTCCGAATCCGGGCCGACCAGGCCGGGATTGTCGGCCATGCGCAGCAGGATGCGGTCGCGCCACTGGGCGATTTCCGCGTACTCCGGCCCGCCCAGCACGATCTGGAAGGGCTGGCCGCCACTGCGCACCAGGCCGCCACCGACCTGGGTACGCACGCGCACGCCGCGCATGGTATCGAGTTCCTTCTGCAGTGCGTTGGCCACATCCGGGGTGGCCTCGCTGCGCTGGCGCCACGGCTGCAGGAAGATGCTGACGCGGCCGGTGTGCATTTCCTCGCTGGCGCCCCAACCGCCGGGCACGCGCGGGTTGGCACGCACGATCGGCTTGTCCGGGCCGACGTGCGGGGCCAGCAGCGCTTCCACCTGCTGTACCTGCTGCACGGTGTAGTCGTAGCCGGCGCCTTCCGGGCCGTCGATCATGATCTGGAACGAACCGCGGTCTTCGGCCGGCGCCAGCTCCGACGGCAGCAGTTTCAGCAGGCCCCAGCTGGCGGCCAGCGCGGCCACCATCACCAGCAGGTAGATCCAGGTGCGGTCCACGTGATGGTCGAGCACGCGACCATAGCCGGAGGCCAGGCGCTCCAGGTTGCGGTTGACGAAGCCATGCAGGCCGCGCGGTGCCTGCCCGGTGTGCGGCTTGAGCAGTTTGGAGGCCATCATCGGCGTCAGCGTCAGCGCCACGAACGCGGACAACGCAACCGCTGCCGCCAGCGCCACCGCCAGTTCGCGGAACAGGCGGCCGGTATTGCCTTCCAGGAAACCGACCGGCAGGAACACCGCCACCAGCACGGCGGTAGTGGCGATCACCGCGAAGGCGACCTGCGTGGTACCGCGCTTGGAGGCCACCAGCGGGGGCTCGCCCAGGTCGATGCGGCGCTGCACGTTTTCCACCACCACGATCGCATCGTCCACCACCAGGCCGATACACAGCACCAGGGCCAGCAGGGTCAGCAGGTTGATCGAGAAATCGAACGCATACAGCGCGATGAACGCCGCGACCAGGCAGACCGGCACCGTTACCGCCGGGATCAACGCGGCGCGGAAACTGCCGAGGAACAGCCAGATCACCGCCAGCACCAGGATCATCGCTTCCACCAGCGTGGCATAGACGCGGTCAACTGCGGCTTCGATGAAGGTGGTGTTGTCGAAGGCGACGAAGATCTGCGTGCCCTTGGGCAGGGTCAGTGCCACCCGCTCGGCTTCAGCGCGCGCGGTACGCGCCACGTCCAGCGAGTTGGCAGTGGAGGTCTTGACGATGCCCATGCCGATGCCTGGCTCGCCGTTGCTGCGGTAGTACGCGCGACGCTCGGCCGAAGCCAGTTCGATCTTCGCCACGTCGCCCATGCGCACCACGTAACCGTCGCGGCCCTTGCCCAGCGGGATGGTCGCAAAGTCTTCCGGCTTGATGTAGTTGCGCTCCACGCGCAGGGTGAAGTCACGGTCGGTCGACTCGATGCGGCCGGCCGGCAATTCCACGTTCTCGTTGCGCAGTGCGGTTTCCACATCGCCAGTGGTCAGCCCGCGCGCGGCCAGCTGGTCACGGTCCAGCCAGATGCGCATCGCATAGCGCTGGCGGCCACCGATGCGGACCTGGGCCACGCCATCGAGGCTGGAGAAACGATCGACCACGTAGCGGTCGGCGTAGTCGCTCAGCTCCAGCGTGTCCATGGTCGAGGACACCATGTTGAACCATATGATCGGGTCGGCATCGCTCTCGACCTTGGCGATTTCCGGCGGACGCGCTTCTTCGGGCATGCGGTCGGCGACGCGGCTGACCGCATCGCGCACGTCATTGGCCGCCGCTTCGATATCGCGGTTGGAGGTGAACTCGATGCTGACCTGCGAGCGGCCGTTGGTGCTGCGCGCATTGATCGTATCGATGCCTTCGATGCCGGCCAGCGCATCTTCCAGCACCTGGGTGATGCGGCTTTCGATGACCGCCGCCGAGGCGCCGGTGTAGTCCACCGACACCGACACGATCGGCGGATCGATGGCGGGCAGTTCGCGCAGGGTCAGGCGGGTGAAGGACATCACGCCCAGCACCAGCAGCAACAGGCTCATCACCACGGCGAACACCGGCCGCTGGATGGAGATGTCGGACAGCTTCATCCGCCGTGGCCCTCGGCCGCGACCGGCGCCGGTGCATCCGCCGGCTTGGCACCGCTGGCCGGCGCCGCATCCTTGGCCGCGACCTTCAGGCCCGGGCGCAGCTTGCCGGTGCCATCGATCACGATACGCTGGCCGGCTTCCAGGCCCTGCTTGATCTCAACCACGCCGGCGCGGCGCGCACCGGTCACCACGTCCACGCGCTCGACGCTGTCGTCGCTCTTGATGCGGTACACGAACGTGTCGCGGCCCACCTGCACCACGGCGATTTCCGGCACCACCAGCGCCGGGCGCTCGGGGCGGAACAGGCGCACGTCCAGCAGCATGCCCGGGCGCAGCGCATGGTCGCTGTTGGCGAAATCGCCGCGCACGGTCACCGCACGGGTCGCCGGGTCGATGCGTGCGTCGATGGTACTGACCACGCCCTCGAAAGTGCGGCCCGGCCACGCCACGCTGGTGGCGCTGACCTTGTCACCGACGCCCAGTGCGGCCAGTTCCACTTCCGGCACCTGGAAATCGATGTGCATGTGCTCGATGTCGTCGAGCGTAGCGATGACCGTGGTCGGGGTCACCAGCGAGCCGGGGCTGACCTGGCGGATGCCGAGCACGCCGGCGAACGGTGCGCGCACACGGCGATCACCGATGTCGGCCTGCATCTGCATCACGCGCGCCTCGGCGGCATCACGGATCGACTTCTGCGTATCCAGCGTGGCGCTGGACACCAGCCGCTGGGAGGCCAGCTCGCGCTGGCGCTTGTACAACTGGTCGGCCTCGTGGAAGGTGGCCTGCGCCTGCACCAGCGCCGCTTCCTGGGCCTGCCCGCGCAGCGTCACGATCGGTGCGCCGGCGGCGATGTGCTGGCCGCTTTCGAAATGCACCTTCTCGACGATTTCGCTGACCTTGGCGGTGACGCTGATCGACTCGCGCGCCTTGGCCGTGCCCAGCGCCTGCAGGGTGTCGTTCCACTGCGTGGGCTGCACCACCTGCGCCGTGACCGGCACTGCTTCGCCCTGCCGACGCGCGGAGGCCTCCTGTTTGCCTGCGCACCCGGCCAACACGGCCAGGCTGAGGCCAAGGGCCAGGGTCGAAGCGATACGAGCCAGCATGAATGGTCCTGATTGATCCACGGCCGCCGAGTGTAGGCAAGGCCCCGCAAAAGCGGTATGTGCCAAGCGTTTACCATCGTGGAACCGAAGCCGTGATAGCGCCTTGAACCCGTTCCGTGCAAGGCTGCCCTTGGCGGTGTCGGCGTGTGTCGGGTTGTATCCAGCCGTGCACCACGGGCGTTGCCATCGTAGAGTCGAAGCTGCCCGACAGAGGGCGTCGGGCGGGGACGGATCCTGGCGGGGATCCGGCCCCGGTTTTTTTTGCACCCGGCGGATCAGTACCGGTAGTTCACCTTCATCCACAGGCTGCGCCCGGGCTCGTTGATGCGCACCGGGTCGGCCGGGAAGCCGAAGTCGGCACTGCCGGCCAGGTTCAGGTGCTCGCTGTAGGCGCGGTCGAACAGGTTGTCGACGCCCGCGCTGAGCTGCAGCTGCGAACTGAAACGGTACGCGGCGTTGAGCGCGAACGTGGCGAAACCTGCACTCGGCCCGAGGTCCTGTGCGACCACGTTGCCCTGGCCCTCGGCCACGCGGTGCTGGTGGGTCACCGCACGCAGCAGTGCCCCGGCACTCCAGCGCTGGCCTTCCCAGTTCGCGCTCAGGCGTGCTTCCAGTGGTGGCATCTGCGGCAGCGGACGCTGCTGGTCGCGGTTCTCGCCCCAGGCATAGGCCAGCGTGCCGCCCAGCTTCCACTGCCCGGCCAGGCTCACTTCCAGGCCCGCCTCGGCACCGGCGATGCGCGCGTCGACATTGCGGGCCTGGCTCATGCCCATCATGCCGCTGCCGTGGTACGTGAACAGGATGTAGTCCTGGATCTGCCCGGCGTACGCCGAAACCCACGCCTGCACGCGCGGTCCCTTGTACTGCAGGCCGACGTCGAACTGGGTGGTGCGTTCGGGCTGCACGCCGGTGAACGCGTTCACTGCGCCGGCCGGGCCATGGTTGGGCGAGAACAGTTCCCAGTAGTCGGGCATGCGTTCACTGTGGCCGAGCCCGGCGTACCAGGTCAGGCCGTCGGCCAGGTCCTGCTCGTAGCGCAGGAAACCACTGCCCAGCCATTCCTTGCGACGCTGGCCCGCAGTCGGATTGGGCCTGTTCCCCATCATTCCGCGGATCGATTGCCGCTCATCGCGGACGCTGGCGCGGTCGATGCGCAGGCCACTGATCCAGCGCTGGTCGGTGCCGGCGCCGAGGGTCAACTCGGTGAACACGCCGTAGCGGCGGAACTTGGCATCGGTCTCCCAGGCGGCCTGGCGGTAGGTGTCGCGGCCCATGCCCATGCGGCCACGATGGCGGCTGTCTTCGCCGTCCACACCCGCCACCAGTTGCACGTCCTGCCAGTGCCACTCGGAACTGACCCGCCCGCCCTGGGTACGGCGGTCCACGTTAGACGCCATCGGCATCGGCATCATGCTGTTGGGATTCGGCGTGCGCAGCGTGTAGTTGTCCATCACGTGGTCGGCTTCGTTGTAGTACACGTTGGCCTGCAACGTGTCCCACGCACCGGGCAGGTTTCGTTTTTCGAAGCGCGCGGCATAGCTGGTGCGTTCGAACGCGGCACCGTCCATGCCGCGCCCGGCGTAACGCGCGATGGCATCGCCGGCACCGGCGGAAATCTCCAGCAGCGTGTCGGCATCCGGCGTCCAGCCGATGGCCACGTCACCGTTCCACTTGCGCCACTTCGACGGCACCACGTCACCGTGGCCGTCCTTGTAGTCATCGGCTTCGGAGCGGTTGCCGCTGGCACGCACGTAGCCGGTCGGATTGCCCAGGGTCAGGTCCAGCACCTGGTCATTGCGGTTGCGCGAACCGACCAGCGCACTGGCATCGGCACGCAGGCCGGGTTCATCGAAGCGCGGCGTGTCGCGCTCGAAGCGCACGGTACCGGCCGAGGCACCTGCGCCCCAGCGCACGCTCTGCGGGCCCTTGATGATGGTCAGCCGGTCGAAGCTTTCCGGCGCGATGTAGGACAGCGGATTGTCCATGCGCGACGGGCAGGCACCGATCAGGTTGCCGTCGTTGCTGAGGATGTTCAGGCGCGAACCGAACATGCCGCGCAGCACCGGGTCGCCGTTGGTGCCGCCATTGCGGATGGCAGAGAAGCCGGGAACGGTTTTCAGGTAATCGGCACCATCACTGGCCGGCACCGGCTGCCGCGGCAGGCGTGGGTCGGTCACCCAGTGCAGCGGCGAGGACGGTGCGGCGGCGGTGACCACCATCGTATCGAGGGTACGCGCCTCTTCGGCAGGCGCGGCGTAAGCCAGTGACGTGGTCACGGCCAGGCCAAGGGCAGCCGGCAGGCGCGCGCAGGCGCCCGCGGGGCGGGAAGTCATTTTCATCGGAACAGCTCCAAGGTACGCACGCGCGCACGGCGCCCGGTCAGGCGTCGTGCGGCAGATTCACGGGGATATCAGCGGACGATGGAGACGCGCGGTGGCCCACGTGCGGCATGTGCGGGCCAGTGCGGTGCGGGCAGCACCTGTTGCGACCACGGGAACACCAGGCGCGGCCGCCACAGCAACGGCAATAGCAGCACCAGCACCGCCAGCCATGGCAGCAGGCGCATGGCCAGTACGCAGTATTCGCAGGCCTCGCCATGCATGGCGTGGGGATCGGCCGCGGGGCGGGGCGCTGCCGGCGCGGCGCCGTGCTGATCGTGCCCGGCCATGGCCATGTCGTGCATGTCGTGGCCCATGGCGGCGTGGTCCATGCCCGCCATTGCGGCGTGGTCCATCGGCGGCGCCTGCAGCGCACGGCTGACCAGCGGCGCAAGCACCATCAGCAGCGTCGCCAGGATGGCGAGCTGGAGCAGAAGACGCTGCGGGCGGGACAGGCGGGTCACCCCGCTAGTGTAGAGGCGGGTCCAGGGTTGCCCGTGCGACGAACCGTCGCAGGAGGGGGTTTATCGGCAGGGCTGCGCCCTGCACCCGCTGCGAGCTGGAGCAACAGCAAGAGCCGAAGCAACATCAAAAGCTGGCTTCCTGTGAGTTAGGCGGGGTGGGTCCGGTTGCGGGGGGCGCTGCAAGTACGTCCATGTAAGCTCGGTCGCCGCATCCATGCGGCTCACGCCCCCGCAACCGGACCCACCCCGCCTTCGACAGATTCTCGCGATATGCTGTAGATCCACGCCATGCGTGGATGAATCTCCATCGGAATCGAATATTTCGAACTGGAATCGAAAAGCATCCACGCATGGCGTGGATCTATCGTGTCGACCAAGGTCGACACCTACCAACAGCCGCCGGAATCTGTCAGAGGTGGGGCGGTGTCGGAGTGCGGGGTGTCAGCCGCATGGATGCGGCTGCCAAGCTTACAGGGACGTACTTGCAGCGTCCCCGCACTCCGACACCGCCCCGCCAACCCACGGAATGCCGCTTCTGCTGTTGCTGTTGCTGTTGCTGTTGCCTTTGTCCGCAGCAGGTGCAGGGCTGCAAGCCCTGCTCGACCAACCCCTCACACCGTGATGGTCTGGGTCAGTGACTCCCAGGTCGGTGGCACCGGCCACGCGGCGGCCTGGTTGCCATCCAGCACCCTGCGCAGATCGCGCGGATCAATCTGCGGTGCCAGCACGTGCACCAGCTCCAGCGCGTAATCGCGCAGCACCCGGTCGCGCGGCAACACCGCCCAGGCAATGCACTCGCTGATCGGCTCCGGCGCCGGCCACGAGCGCAGGTCTTCGTCGCTGGAACTGACCGCCATCTCGGCCAGCAGGCCCACGCCCAGACCGGTACGCACATAGGTCTTGATCAGGTCCGCATCGAGCGCGGTCAGCGCCAGGTCCGGCGCCAGGCCGTTCGCAGCGAAGGCGCGCTGCAACGAGGAATTCGGGCGGGTCGAGGATTCGTAGCTGATCAGCGGCTGCCGGGCCAACGCGGCCAGGTCCGGTGCGCGGCCGGCGCGGTCCAGCGGGTGCCCCTTGGGTACCACCACCAGGCGTCGCCAGCGGAACAGCGGCACCGCGATGCCATCGGTGGGCTCACTGCCGGCGGTGCT
The DNA here is from genome assembly GCF_059369555.1 of Stenotrophomonas sp. YJH_SMC_21. NCBI lineage: Bacteria > Pseudomonadati > Pseudomonadota > Gammaproteobacteria > Lysobacterales > Lysobacteraceae > Stenotrophomonas > Stenotrophomonas sp. YJH_SMC_21. Next base: position 57,501 of record NZ_JCAFSU010000016.1, on the reverse strand, counting down.
GATGATGGCGATATCCGCGTCACCCTGGTTCAAGCGGTCCAGCGCGTCGGTTTCACCGGCCTGCTGCAGGTGCACGCTCACCTGGGGATAGGCCTGCTTGATCGCTGCCACCGCCGGCGGCAGCACGAAGCGCGCCTGGGTGTGGGTGGTGGTCAGGATCAGCTGGCCCTGGCTCTCGCGGCGCTGGTTGGCCGCGTAGGTGCGGATGTTGTTGGCCTCGGCCAGCACCGCGCGGGCGCGGGCGATGACCTCGGTGCCGGCCGGGGTGACCGATTCCAGGCTGCGGCCCTTGCGCACGAACAACAGGAAGCCGAGCTCGTCTTCCAGCTGCTTGAGCTGCTTGGACAGGCCGGGCTGGGTGGCGTGCACGCGCGAGGCGGCCAGCGTGATGTTCAGCTCGGCGTCGGCGATGGCGACCAGGTAGCGCAGCTGGGTCAGCGTCATGGGAGGCGGGCGGCGTGGGGCGGAGGTCCACTCTAGGGTCAATTGCCGTCACCAGCTTATAACCAAAGGTTGTTTAAGAAAGGTATCTGGTCATTTCCGGGCGTCATATGCCGGCGCTACGGTCAGCCGGCAGCCGCTGGCCTGAACAGCCAGCCCTCCCCTTCTGCCCGCCGGCGTCCGGCGCGGCCCTGTTTCCGGAGCGCTTCCATGGCCCTGTACGACTCCATCCTCGATACCGTCGGCAACACCCCCATCGTCAAGCTGCAGCGCCTGGCGCCGCCGCAGGTCAGCGTCTACGCCAAGGTCGAGTCGTTCAACCCGGGCGGCTCGGTCAAGGACCGCCTGGCGCTGGCGATCATCCTCGACGCCGAAGCACGTGGCCTGCTCAAGCCGGGCGACACCATCGTCGAAGCCACTTCTGGCAACACCGGCGTGGCGCTGGCGATGGTCGCCGCCGCGCGCGGCTACAAGTTCGTGGCGACCATGGTCGAGACCTTCTCGGTGGAGCGCCGCAAGCTGATGCGCGCCTATGGCGCCAAGGTGATCCTGACCCCGGCCGCCGAACGCGGCAGCGGCATGGTGCGCAAGGCGCGCGAACTGGCCGAGCAGCACGGCTGGTTCCTGGCCAGCCAGTTCGCCAACCCGGCCAATCCGGCGTATCACCGCAACACCACCGCCGCCGAGATCCTGCGCGACTTCGCCGGCAAGCGGCTGGACTACTTCGTCAGCGGCTGGGGCACGGGCGGCACGCTCACCGGCGTGGGCGAAGTGCTGAAGGTCGCGCGTCCGCAGACCCGCATCATCGCCACCGAGCCAGCCGGCGCCGCACTGCTGAAGGGCGATGACTGGAAGCCGCACAAGATCCAGGGCTGGACCCCGGACTTCGTGCCCGACGTGCTCAACCGTGATGTGGTGGATGAACTGCTGACGGTGGAAGATGACCGCGCGATCGCCACCGCGCGCCGGCTGGCCGCCGAGGAAGGCATCTTCGTCGGCATCTCCGCCGGCGCTACCGTGGCCAGCGCACTGGACGTGGCCGCACGTGCCGAACCGGGTTCAGTGATTCTGGCGATGCTGCCGGACACCGGCGAACGCTACTTCTCCACGCCGCTGTTTGCCGACGTGAATGAGGGTTCCGACGACGACTGGCTGGCCGGCCTGCCGTGACACCCGGGCTCAGAGCCTCTTCCATCCGGAAAAGGATCTGACCGCATCCTGTTACATGCCCAGAGTCGGATCCCTTTTCCGCAGGGAAAGGGCTCCGACCCCCTTCTGCTTCAGCCTGCATGAAGGCGTCGCCCGCCATCGTGCGTGAAGGCCGTCGGATCGCAGCGCGTGAGACGGTCATGACGCAGTATCGATGCCCTGTCCCCTACCGTGGGAACAGCCGGCGCAGATGCTGCGCGGATCACCTCACAGGCAGGAGACGGACGCATGAAGATCGAAGTTTGGCAGGGCGACATCACGACCCTGGCGGTGGATGCGATCGTCAACGCGGCCAATGAAACGCTGCTCGGTGGTGGCGGTGTCGACGGCGCGATCCATCGTGCGGCCGGGCCCGCGTTGCTGGCCGAATGCGAGCAGCTGCCGGAGCTGCGCCCGGGCGTACGTTGCCCGACCGGCGAAGTGCGCGCCACCAGCGCTTACGCTTTGCCTGCACGCTACGTACTGCACACGGTGGGCCCGGTCTGGCACGACGGCCAGCGCGATGAACCGGCGTTGCTCGCCAACTGCTACTGGAAGTCGCTGCAGCTGGCCGAATCGCTGGGCGTGCAGTCGATCGCATTCCCAGCCATCAGCTGCGGCGTATACGGCTATCCGCTGTACCAGGCCGCGCAGATCGCAGTGACCGAAACACTGGCCTGGCAGCGCAGCCACGCGCAACCGATGCGCATCGTGCTGGTGGCGTTCAATACCGCTACGGCCAAGGCCTACCAGCAGGCGTTGAGTGCCGCCGGGCAAAGCGCCGACAGCGAACCGCGCGGGTCGATGCTGCCGCCCTTGGGTGACGCGGGTTTTGCCGCCGCGCATTGAATCGCGACGCAGCGTGGAAAGGAAAAGGCCGGGCATTGCCCGGCCTTCTCAGTTGCACCGTTGATGTCATCCACGCGTGGCGTGGATCACGCTCAACGACTGGCAGCTTCCACCGCAGCGGCGTCATCGGCCACGGCGGCTGCCGCGTCGGCAGCGGCACGTGCAGCCGAGGCGGCAGCGCCATCGGCGCTGGCCCCTTCCACCTGCACGCGCACCTCGACCATGCCTGCGCCATTGTTCAGGCTGGACACGTCGACGGTGTAATGACCGGCCGGCAGAGTCTCTTCCAGGCGCGAGTTGGTACCGTTGCCACCGTCGTCGTCGGTCAGCTCGACATCGCCACCGACCACGCGCAGCACGGTATCGACCTGGCTGGAAATCGCATCCAGGCGCACGTCGGCCGGCCGGTCCAGGGTCAGCAGGAAGCGGCGACGGCCTTCGTTGTCCAGCATGGTGTACACGCTGCCCGACTTCGGCAGGGCGGTGCCATCGCGCTCGACCAGATTCCCCGGCAGTTCGATGCGGGAGGCAGACAGGGTGAACATGCCATTGACACCGCTGCCGAGGCCGCGCGCGGTCAGGGTGTACTTGCCCGGCTTCAGCGACAGGGTCAGCCGCGAGTTGGTGCTGTCGTTGCCATCGTCGTTTTCGGCTTCAACGCCCTGGCCCGACAGCTTCAGCACCGGATCGAAGACATCCGACACCAGGCGGATTTCGTAAAGGCCGGCCTTGTCCACCTGCAGGGTGTAGTCCTGCGAATCACTGGCCAGCATGTCCACGATTTCGCCACTGCCCGCCAGCGGCTTGCCGTCGTAAGGTTTCAGCTTCTCGGCTCGCAGGCGATACGGACCAAAGGCGGTCGGGCCATCGGCATTGACCGCCACCTGGTAGGTGCCGCCGCCATTGGCACGGAACGCCAGCGAGACGTCGCCTTCGCGTTCGTAACCGGTGTTGCTGGTGGAAACAAGACTGCCGTTGTTGAACACGGCGATCGAGCCGCTGAGGGCACCAGTGAGCTTCAGGCCGACCAGGTCCTTGTCTTCCAGCTTGATCTGGTAGAGCTGGTGATGGCTGCCATCATTGAAGTTGATGCCGCTGCGCGAGGTGATCTCGCCGGACACCGGCTTGTCGAAATCGAGCGACGCGGCCTTGCCTGCCTCTGCGCCGCCGCCGATGCGGTTGCACCCGCCGGCGACCAGGACCGTGGCTACGGCCAGTGTGATTGCTGCCAAACGCATGTTGTTTCTCCTTGGCCTTCCATGTGGTTCCCGCGTACCGGCCGGGCACGCGGGGGCGGAAAAGATACCCGCAAAAGCAAACGCCGGCGTGATGCCGGCGCTGCCTTGTTCATCCAGCGATGGGACGGATCAACCGTTCCACTTGCCCAGCGCAGCCAGGCCGTTGTCCTTGGCACGCTCGTACACGGTCTTCTGGGCGGCTGCGTAGTTGCCCTTCATGTCCTTGGCCCACAGCTTCAGCGCGGCCTGCTGCATGGCGCGGCCGTAGGAGAAGCTCAGCGGCCACGGCAGGTTGCCCAGCTGGTTCATCGCGTTCAGGTGCTCGGTGGACTGCTCGTCGCTCTGGCCACCGGACAGGAACACCACGCCCGGCAGGATGGCCGGCACGGTGCTCTTCAGGCACATCACGGTCGACTCGGCCACTTCCTCGACGTCGGCCTGCTCATCGCAGTTCTTGCCGGAGATGACCATGGACGCCTTCAGGATGGTGCCTTCCAGCAGTACGTTCTGCTGGTACAGCGCGTCGAACAGCGAACGCAGGGTGGCTTCGGTGACTTCGTAGCAGGTCTCGATGTCGTGGTCGCCGTCCATGATCACTTCCGGCTCGACCATCGGCACCAGGCCGCATTCCTGGCACAGGGCCGCATAACGGGCCAGCGCATGGGCGTTGGACTCGATGCAGGTGCCCGACGGAATGCTCTCGCCGATGTTGATGACCGCACGCCACTTGGCGAAGCGCGCACCCAGCTTGTAGTACTCCTGCAGGCGCTCGCGCAGGCCGTCCAGGCCTTCGGTGACCAGCTCGCCCGGGCAGCCGGCCAGCGGGTGCGCACCCTTGTCCACCTTGATGCCCGGAATCATGCCGTGGTCGGCCATGTACTTGGCGAACGGCACGCCGTCCCTGGTCGACTGGCGGATGGTTTCGTCGTACAGGATGGCGCCGGAAATGTGCTCGTTGAGCTTCGGCGTGGTCAGCAGCAGCTCGCGGTAGGCACGACGGTTCTCCTCGGTGTTCTCGATACCGACGCCGGCGAAACGCTTGGCGATGGTAGCGGTGGATTCGTCGATCGCGATGATGCCCTTGCCCGGGGCGACCATGGCCTGGGCGGTTTCGGCCAGCTGTTCGATGCTCATGTATTTCCTGTGGCGGGTGCGGGAAAAACGTAAGTATAGCCCCGCTGCCCGTTGCCCCGGTGTCGAGGCCAGGATGGAAACGATTCCAATGTCCGCGCAGGACAAGGGATGTCCTGCGGCATGGGGTCAGAGCCTCTTTGGGGATCTGACCCCGGGTCGGATCCGCGCAGCGGCTCCGACCCGAGGCCGACTGGGTTTACAGATCGCCCAGCCCAATGGCGCGGCCGTCTTCACCCACTTCCAGCAGGCGCAGGGTATTGGTGGCACCGTGGGTTTCCATGTGCTCGCCGCTGGTGAACACGACGCGGTCGCCGGCCTGCAGCAGTTCGGCTTCCACCAGCAGGCGGATGCTGCCGCGCGCGGCTTCGCGCGGGGTCAGGCCGCGGCTGTCGAAGTTGATCGGGAACACATCGCGCATCAGCGCCATCTGCCGGCGCGCGCCGTCATGGCGGGTCACCGCGAACACCGGCGCCTTGGCGCGGAAACGCGACAGGTAACGCGCGGTGCCACCGGACTCGGTCATTGCCACGATCGCGCGCACGCCCACGTGCTGGGACAGGAACATGGTGGCCATGGCAATGGCCTGGTCGGCACGCTCGAGGTTGCGCGGCGAAGCGTTGAAGTCGGTCTCGGTCTGGAACTGGCGCTCGGCCCCCAGGCAGATGCGCGCCATTGCTTCGACCGCCTTGACCGGCCAGGCACCTGCAGCGGTCTCGGCCGACAGCATCACCGCATCGGTGCCGTCGATGACCGAGTTGGCCACGTCCAGCACTTCGGCACGGGTCGGAATCGGGCTTTCCACCATCGACTGCAGCATCTGCGTGGCGGTGATCACCACCTTGTTCTGTGCCAGCGAGGCCTTGATGATCTTCTTCTGCAGGCCCGGCAGTTCGGCATCGCCGATCTCCACGCCAAGGTCGCCACGGGCGACCATCACCACGTCGCTGGCCTCGACGATTTCTTCCAGGTTCTCGATGGCCTCGGTGCGCTCGATCTTCGATACCAGTGCAGCATCACAGCCATGCGAGCGGGCGATGTCACGCGCATCGTTCATGTCCTGCGCGTTGCGGCAGAACGACACAGCGATGAAGTCGACACCGATCTTGGCGACGATGCCGATCAGTTCCTTGTCGCGCTCGGTCAGCGCGCCCAGCGAGAGGCCGCCGCCCTGCTTGTTCAGGCCCTTGCGGTCGGACAGCACACCGTCGTTCAGTACGGTATTGATGATGCGTTCGCCCTGCACCTCCACCACCTGCAGCTGCATCAGGCCGTCGTCGAGCAACAGGACATCGCCCGGACCCACGTCCTGCGGCAGGCCGAGGTAGCTCACACCCACCTGGGTGGCATCACCCGGGCCGGCGCTGGTGCTGGCGATCAGGTCGAAGCGGTTGCCCGCCTTCAGCTGCACCTTGCCTTCTGCGAAGCGCTCGATGCGGATCTTCGGGCCCGGCAGGTCGGCCAGGATGCCCACTTCCACGCCGACGCGGGCGGCGGCGGCACGCACTTCGGCGGCACGCTTGGCCTGGCCGGACGGGTCACCATGGCTGAAGTTGAGGCGCACCACGTTGACGCCGGCGCGGAACAGATCCTCCAGCACGCCCGGCGGATCAGTGGCCGGACCGAGGGTGGCAAGGATCTTGGTGCGACGCTGACGCTCGAACATGGTGAATGGGCCTCTCCCGATAAAGAACGGAAATTAGCACATCCTTCACGCCGCATGTATACGGTTACAGCCTTGTGCTGCCTGACTTCGCGGGTCATGGAACGGACATCACCCGGACATACGCTGGCGCAGGGTGTTCTGTAGAGCCGGGCCATGCCCGGCTGCACCGTGGGCCGCAATCAGCCGAGCATGGGGCCAGCTCTCCAGGCGGGGCGGCTAGGCCAACAGCGTCGTCAGCTGTGCCGGCTCGCGAGCCAGCTGGCCCGCACCGGCTTCGGTCAGTTCGGCCTCACCGCCAAAGCCCCACAGCACGCCCACGCTGCGCAGGCCGTGGTGGCGTGCGCCCTCGATGTCCATGCGGCGGTCGCCGATCATCCAGCACTGTGCGGGCTGCAGCTGCAGGCGGCGCAGTGCCTCCCCGACCAGCTCGGGCTTGTGGCTGCGCGAGCCGTCCAGGGTCGAACCGACGATCTCCTCGAACAGCCCGCCAAACGGCAGGTGCGCAAGGATGCGGCGCGCATGCGGCTCGTTCTTGGCGGTGACCACCGCCAGGCGGTGGCCTCGGCCATGCAGCGTGCGCAGGGTGTCTTCCACCTGCGGGTACACCGTGTGTTCGCGCCAGCCTTCGGCGTCGAAGCGCTCGCGGTAATAGCCCACCGCCTGCTCCACCCGCGCTGGTTCGACGAACAGTGGCGTGAAGGTGGTACGCAGCGAAGGACCGATCCAGCCCAGCAGCGTTTCCTGCGGCGGCACCGGATGGTCCATCTTCTGCAGCGCATAGGCGATGCAGGCGGTGATGCCCACCTGCGAGTCGATCAGCGTGCCGTCCAGGTCGAAGAACAGGACATCCTTGCCGTGCCCGGCACTCATGCGCCGCGCGCGTCGAGTGCGGCGACCGCCGGCAGGGTCTTGCCTTCCAGGAACTCCAGGAACGCGCCGCCGCCGGTGGAGATGTAGCTGACCTGCTGGGCGATATCGAACTTGTCGACCGCCGCCAGGGTGTCGCCGCCACCGGCGATGGAGAACGCCTTGGAGCTGGCGATGGCGCGGGCCAGCGCTTCGGTGCCCTTGCTGAAGGCCTCGAACTCGAACACACCGACCGGGCCGTTCCAGACCACGGTACCGGCCTTGTCGATCAGCTGCGCGTACTGCGCCGCGGTCTGCGGGCCGATGTCCAGGATCAGATCATCTTCGGCAACGGCGTCGACCGCCTTCACCTCGGCGACCGCGTCGGGCATGAACTGCTTGGCGGTCACCACGTCCACCGGCAGCGGGATGTCGGCGCCGCGCGCCTTGGCATCGGCCACGATCTTCTTCGCGGTGTCCAGCAGGTCCGGCTCGTACAGCGACTTGCCGACGTTGTAGCCGGCGGCAGCGATGAAGGTGTTGGCGATGCCACCACCGACGATCAGCTGGTCGACCTTGCCGACCAGGTTGGCCAGCAGTTCCAGCTTGGTGCTGACCTTGCTGCCGGCGACGATGGCCAGCAGCGGCTTGGCCGGTGCATCCAGCGCCTGCGCCAGCGCGTCCAGTTCGGCCATCAGCAGCGGGCCACCGGCAGCAACCGGGGCGAAGCGGATGACACCGTGTGTGGAGGCCTGCGCACGGTGCGCGGTGCCGAAGGCGTCCATCACGAACACATCGCACAGGGCGGCGTACTTCTTCGACAGGGCTTCATCGTCCTTGCCCTCGCCGACGTTCATGCGGCAGTTTTCCAGCAGCACCAGCTGGCCCGGCTGGACCTCGACGCCGTCGACCCAGTCGCGCACCAGCGGAACCTCGCGACCGAGCAGCTCGGACAGGCGCTGGGCCACCGGCGCCAGCGAATCGGCTTCGCTCCACACACCTTCCTTCGGGCGCCCCAGGTGCGAGGTGACCATCACCGCCGCGCCCTGCTCCAGCGCGCGCTTGAGCGTCGGCAGCGAAGCGGTGATGCGCTGTTCGGAAGTGATGCGGCCATTCTCGATCGGCACGTTCAGATCCTGGCGGATCAGCACGCGCTTGCCGGAGAGGTCGAGGTCGGTCATGCGGACGATGGACATGGGCAACTCTTTGGCTCGGGGACGGGATGCCGGGGTACGGCAGACGGCCATTGTATCGGGTGCGGGTGGTGGGAGGGTCCATGCCTGTGGCAGACAGAGGCACAACTGCAACTGCAGCAGCAACAGCAACAGCACAGCCAGAGCCAAAGCGCTGGCGCTTCGTGGTGCCGTGAGTGGGCCGGGGCGGTGTGGGCTCGCGGGGGACGCCGTGAATCCATCCCTGGAGGCTCGGGCGCGCCATCCATGGCGCTTACGCCCCCGCGAGCCCAGACCACCCCGGCCTCGACAGGTTCATGAGGCGGAGCGGACGGCGAAAGCAAAGGTGGTTTCTGGTGTCGGAAGGAGATGGAAGGTTGAGCCGAGCTGATGCTCGGCTGGAGATCTCGTGGAGAACAGCCGAGCGTGGGCTCGGCTCTAGAAAGAGCTCCCAGCCAAGCAGCTTTTGCTCTTCATTTTTTTCTTTCCGTGGGTGGACGCACACGGAAACTGTCAGAGGCCGGGCGGGTGGGCTGGGCAGGGGTATCCGCGCCATGGATGGCGCGGCTAAGCCTCCAGGGACGGATTCACGGCGTCCCCTGCCCAGCCCACCCGCTCGGCCCATCCCCGGGATCGCGCTTTGCAGCCACCCACGAGGGGCTGCGCCGTTCGCCGCAACCTACGCCGAAGGCGCCGGCTTCTGCCGAAGCAGGCTGACCGCCAGGCCGCCAACAACCAACACACCCAGCCCCAGCAACGCCCACAGCAACCACGCCTTCCAATCGTGCTGCGGCTTCAGCGCCGCGTCACCGGCCAGCGGCTCCGGGCTGCCCTCCAGGCGCGCCAGCGTCGGCTGCCACGACGGATCATTGCGCTGCCGCAGTTCCTCGATCAACACACCAATCGGCGCTTCCATGCGGCGCGCGGTCGCGCTGCCCACTGCCAGTGCATACGGTGCTGCCCCCTGGCTCAGGAACACCAGTACTTCCGGCTGGTAGCCCAAGCGCAGGGTCGGTGCGGTCGCAGTTTCCGCCGGGTTCGCCACCAGCTTCCAGTAGCGGTCACGATGCACGCCCCCCAGCGGCTGGGCCGCTGATTGCTGGCGCTGGCCCTGCGCGCCCTGCTGCAGTTGGTACGCGATCCATGGCGCACTGCGGCGCTGCCATTCCGCACTCTCGTCATCGCGGCTGAACAACGTCCACTGCACCAGGCTGTTGTCGGCGCTGGCCACATCCGCGCGCGCTACCGGGAAACGGCCGTCGAGTTCGAAGGTGTATTCACCCTTGCCCTTCGAGGTCGGTTCCAGCGACAGCCACTCCCACGGCAGCGTGGCCGGCGCCGGCGGCAGCTCGGCCAGCACGCTGCGCAGCGTCGGCAGGCGCGCATCGCCCTGCGCCAGCACGCGCAGATAGCGCGCCTCGCCGTCCACCTGCAGGCGGCGCTGCAGCAGGCGCTTGCCAGCACGCTGCAGGTCGACCAGCGGGATGTCACGCCCGATCGGACGCCAGTGCTGCAGGTCGTCGCTGGCATCCAGCTGCACCTGCGCCTGCAACGGCTGTCCGCTGTCAGCCCAGTCCAGCACCAGTGCCGCCAACGGTTGCTGGCCGAGCACGCTGGCATCGATCAGCCAACCACCCTGCCCGTTCGCTGCCGCACCGCCGCTCACGCGTGCTTCGACGCGACGGACACGGCCATCGGTATCGCGCTCGGTCAGCAACTGCAGATCGTTGCGCTGTGCTTCGGCCAGCGGCGGCAGCGCGAACCACGGCAGCTCACGCTGCACCGGCGGCTGTGCCAGCGGCTGGTCCGGCGCCAGCAATGCCGATGGCAACGATTGGCCGGCGGCGTTGAACACCTGCAGGTCACCCAGGTCTGCGGCACCTGCACGGCGATAGATCGCCGGCTCCAGAACCACCCTGTACGCACCGGACTGTGCGCTGGACAGCGTCAACGGCCACTGCTCGGCGTACTGCGTGCGGTAGTCGGCGGCCTGCACCGCGACGGCGGCCAGCATGCCGAACATCGCCGGCAGCAGCGCCCTGCTCCACTTCCTCATTGTTTTTCCTCCACGGACGGCGCCGCGCTGGGCGGTGCCGGTGCCAGATAACCCACGACCGTGCACAGCAGGCCGTAGGCGATGAACGATGCGATGCCCAGCAGGTTGCCCAGGTGCTGGCGATCGACGATGACCAGCTTGGCCAGCACCACGCCCATCAGCACGGCACCGACCATCCACAACACGCGCTGGCCACGGCGCGATCCCCACACCCAGGCAATCACGCCGAGCACGCTCCACAGCACGGTCAGGCTGGTCTGCGCCAGGCTGGAACGCATCATCGACGCACTCCACGACAGGCCGCCCCACTGATGCACGCCATGCAGCACCACGCTGGTCAGCGCGACGAACGTTGCCAGTGACAGCAGCGGCATGCGGATTCCCGACAGGGTCTTCGGCGCCTGATCGCTGTACAGCCAGCGTGCAAGCAGCAACAGGCTCAGCCACTGTCCGAGCTCGGCCGGATTCAATACCGGCAGCCAGAGCAGCGGCGCAGCATCGCCCGGCAGCAGCTGTCCGAACAGCCAGCCGATCGACAACAGGCCGAACAGCACGCACTGCAGCGGCTGGCGCACGCGATCGAACGCTGCACCCAGCGGCCAGCGCAGCGCATTCCAGCGCCACAGCGACAGCGCCGCCATCAACAGCCACGGCACCGTCACCAGCAACGTGGTCCAGCCCTGTGCCAGACCGGCCTCGCCACCGCCCCACAGGGCCAGCAGCGAAAGCAGAGACGGCCACAACAGCCACCACAGGAACTGCGCGATGCGCGCCACGCTGTCGCCCCCCTGGCGCAGGCAGAGCAGCGTGCGCACGCCCATCACCGCGAACACCGCCCAGGCCAGCGCACCGTAGCCGGCGAACGGCTGATGGTGCGCGTCGCTCTGCATCAGCGCCAGCGGGAAGCCCAGCGCCAGCATGGCCAGCGCGGTCACGCCCAGTGCGCGTGCCGGCTGACGGCGCTGCATTTCGGCGGCCAGCCAGGCAGTGACGGCGGCCAGCACCAGCAACGCGTCCACTTCGGTGCGGTACGGGAAGAAGCGGGTGATCTCATGCACCATGCCGCCCAGCCACCACAGCAGGCCCCACAGGTAGTAGACCAGGGCGATCTCGTGGCGTGACCTGCGCTGGTAGCTCCAGGCCGACGCGAAGCCGGCCAGGGCCAGCAGCAGCGCCCCGATGGCAGTCGGATTGATCAGGAAGCGCAGGTCCTCATGCCAGTGATCGCCACCGGCCACGAAGGCGAACGCAGCGCCCATCTGCAGCAGCGCGCCGGACACCTGCGGCAGCCAGCGCTTCTGGCGCAGGCCCAACCAGGCCAGTCCGGCGCCTTCCAGCGCGAACACCGCGCCGGTGGCCCGCGCCGACAAGGCCAGCGGCACCGCCAGCGTGGCAAAGCCCACCGCCAGCACCGCGTGCGACTGCGCCAGCACGGTGTACGACGCGCGCCTGATCAACGCCCACGCCAGCGCCGCGTAGATCGCGGCCAGGCCAAGTGCGCACAGCGCCAGCGTCATCGGCTGCTGGTACAGCATCCCCGCCTGCAACGAGAACGCGACCAACGGCGTACCGAACACCAGGCTGCCATCGACCAGGTCACGCTGCCCGGCGGGCTGCCGGCGTGCGTAGAGCAACGGGATCAGCAGGTAGAAGGCGAAGAACAGCAGCAGGAACGGCTCGGTGCTGCTGAACTTGTCAGGCGCGTACTGCAGCACGCCCCAGAACGTGCCGATACCGAAGGTGAAGGCGAAGCCCAGCAGGTTCAGCGCGCGCCACGGTCGGAACCAGGCAATGGCGAAGATGCCGGCGTTGAGCACGGCGTAGTAGCTGAACAACCCCACGTGGTTGCCGCTGCCGGTGGACAGCCACAGCGGTGCCATGAAGCCGGCGAGGATGCCCAGCACCGCCAGCGTACGCGAGTTCTGCACCACCGCCAGCACGCACAGCGCGGCCACCAGTGCAATGGAGCTGACGAAGGCGAAGCCCGGCGGAATCAGCTCGAAACGCTTGAAGGCCGCGAAGATGGTCAACAGCAGCACGCCGATGGCACCGCCCTGCAAGGCCAGCGCAAACAGGCGCCGGCGCTCGCGCTGGTGCCAGCCGAACGCCAGCAGGCCCAGTGCACCGACGGTGACACCGGCCAGGCGCAGCTCGATCGGCAGCACCAGCCAGCCCTGGTCGCTGACGTACTTCAGCAGCGCAGCGACACCGGCCAGCAGCACCAGCATGCCGATCTTCACCGGCACGTTGCCCTCGGTGAACCAGCGCTTGACCGCGCCACTGCCGCGCTCGATGAAGTTCGGCAGCGCCGGTCCGGAAGGCAACGGTGGCTGCATCGGCGCGGGTGGCACCGGCGGTGGTGCGATCGGGCGCGGCGCCTCCGTTGCCGCAGGCACCGCTTCGCGCACCGGCGTTGGCTGAGGCGGAGGCTGAGGCGGAGGCGGAGGCGGAGGCGGTGCAGCAGCCGCCACCGGCCGCAGGAACCGTGGATCGGCACTGGCCACAGGGGGGGCCGCAGGCCGTTCAGGCGCGTGCATGGCGGCGACCGGCGCGGCAGCCATGGCGCTTTCCAGCGCGGCGACGCGGCGGCGCAGGCCGGCAATCATCACCAGCGCCACCACCAGCAGCAGCGGGATGGCCAGCAGGACCAGTACGACCAGGGCAATCAGTGCTTCCATTGCGTGCTTCCATAGCGTTCCCGCGCCCCATCGGCAGCGGTCGACCGGCCCATGCTACGACAGGGCCGGCCCCATAAACGACGAACCCCGGCCAGGCCGGGGTCCGTGTGCGATCTTCGCCGGCCTTACTTGGCGGCGATGACCTTGGCCATTTCCAGGCACTTGTTCGAGTAGCCCCACTCGTTGTCGTACCAGGTGACCAGCTTGACGAAGGTGCCGTCCAGGGCGATACCAGCGTCGGCGTCGAACACCGAAGTGCAGGTTTCGCCGCGGAAATCGGTGGCCACCACCTTGTCTTCGGTGTAGCCCAGGATGCCCTTCAGCGGGCCTTCGCTCTGTGCCTTCACTTCCGCGCAGATCTCGGCGTAGGTGGCTTCCTTTTCCAGTTCGACGGTCAGGTCGACCACCGACACGTCCGAGGTCGGGACGCGGAAGCTCATGCCGGTCAGCTTCTTGTTCAGTTCCGGGATGACCACGCCGACGGCCTTGGCCGCACCGGTGGACGACGGGATGATGTTCTCCAGGATGCCACGGCCACCGCGCCAGTCCTTGTTGGACGGGCCATCGACGGTCTTCTGGGTGGCGGTTGCCGCATGCACGGTGGTCATCAGGCCGCGCTTGATGCCCCACTTGTCATTGATGACCTTGGCCAGCGGGGCCAGGCAGTTGGTGGTGCACGAGGCGTTGGAAATGATCGCCTGGCCGGCGTAGGTCTTGTCGTTCACGCCGTAGACGAACATCGGCGTGTCGTCCTTCGACGGCGCCGACATGATGACCTTCTTGGCGCCGGCATCGATGTGCTTCTGCGCGGTTTCCTTGGTCAGGAACAGGCCGGTGGCTTCCAGCACCACGTCGGCACCGACTTCATCCCACTTCAGGTTGGCCGGGTCGCGTTCCTGGGTCAGGCGGATCTTCTTGCCGTTGACCAGCAGGTCGTTGCCCTGCACTGCCACGTCGGCCTTGAAGCGGCCGTGCACGGAGTCGTACTTGAGCATGTACGCCAGGTAGTCCGGCTCCAGCAGATCGTTGATGGCCACGATTTCGATGTCGTCGCCGAAGTTCAGCACCGCCGAGCGCAGGACGTTACGCCCGATGCGACCGAAACCGTTGATACCAACCTTGATTGCCATTTCTCAAGCTCCTGCGGCCGCTACGGGTGCGGCGGGATGGATAGGGCCCACAAGTCTAGCAAACCGGGGCTGGCCACCGTGGGCCAGCGCCCGGGCCAGAGGGCCGGCGGACAGGATTTGATCCGGATCAAAGCGTTAGCACGGCGTGAGGCCGAGACTGTCGCCATCCACCCAGCAACGAGATCACCCCCATGCGCAAGACCTCCCCCCTGATCCTGGCCGGCCTGGCCGCCGCCCTGTCCCTCGCCGCCGCCCCGGCCATGGCCCAGTCCAAGGGCGACTGGACCGTCTCGGCCGGCGTCCACCAGGTGGCGCCGAAGTCGAACAACGGCTGGCTGGCCGGCCACACGCTGAAGGTCGACGTCGACAACGACGTCAAGCCGACCATCACCGGCGAGTACTTCATTGCCGACAACCTGGGCATCGAAGTGCTGGCCGCGCTGCCGTTCAAGCACGACATCAACATCAATGGCCTCGGCCGCGTCGGCAGCACCAAGCAGTTGCCGCCGGTGGTGACCCTGCAGTACCACTTCAACAGCAAGGGCAAGGTCTCGCCGTTCGTCGGCGCGGGCGTGAACTACACGACCTTCTTCAGCGAAGACACCACCGGTGCGCTGGCCGGCAGCAAGCTGAAGCTGCAGGATTCGTGGGGTCTGGCCGCGCATGCGGGCATCGACTTCGCGATCGGCGAGAAGGGCGCCCTGCGTGTGGACATGCGCTGGATCGACATCGACAGCAAGGTGAAGTTGAACGGCGAGAAGATCGGCACGGTCAACATCGATCCGCTGGTCTACGGCGCTTCGTACGTCTTCAAGTTCTAAGCGGTGTGTTGGGCGCGGGGGCTTCGCCCCCGCTCCCCCGCTACACGCAAAACCCTCGCAGCATGTTGCCCCGGTGATTACCGGGGCTTTTTTGTGCCTGGGACTGAAGCGGTTCCGGAGCTGGGGCGAGGCGGGGAGCAGAGCCGGGACACGCCGCGCCTCCCGCTGCGCTCCCGCTTCGGAACAGGAACGCGCCGCTCTTCAATCCACCTACCCCGCTAGAATGTGCACATGAAAGCCCTGCATTCCCTGTTCCTCGCCGCCGCCCTGGCGCCGGCCCTGCTGTCCGCTTCCGCCCCGGCCCATGCCTGGGGCGCGCAAGGCCACCGCCTTGTCGCCGAAGTCGCCGACGCCCGCCTCAATCCCACCGCCCGTGCCGAAGTGGATCGCCTGCTGGCCACCGAACCGGACGCCACGCTGGCCAGCATCGCGCCCTGGGCCGACCAGTTGCGCGCCAAGGACCCGGGCCTGGGTCGTCGCTCGGCCGGCTGGCACTACGTCAACATCGCCGAAGACAACTGCCATTACGAAGCACCGAAGCACTGCAGGAACGGCAACTGCATCGTCGAAGCCCTGAAGGCGCAGAGCACCATCCTCGGCGACCGCAGCCTGACCGATGGCGAGCGCCTGCAGGCGCTGAAGTTCGTCGTGCACCTGGTCGGCGACATCCATCAGCCGATGCACGCCGGTTACGCGCACGACAAGGGCGGCAACGATTTCCAGCTGCAGTTCGGCAACCGCGGTACCAACCTGCACTCGCTGTGGGACAGCGGCATGCTCAACACCCGCAAGCTGGACGACGCGGACTACCTGCCGCTGCTGCAGAGCCAGCGCGCGCCGAAGCTGGCGCGCCAGTCCAACCCGCAGCGCGACCCGCAGACGTGGGCCGAGGCCAGCTGCCGCATTTCCATGCAAGCTGGCGTTTATCCGGCCACGCGTAAAATCGGTGACGAATACACCGAGCGCTACCGGCCGCTGGCCGAAGCGCAGCTGCGGCTGGCCGGTGAAAACCTGGCGCAGTTGCTGAACCGCGTGCTCGGCGCGCGCTGAGGAGGGTTCCAATGTCGGTCCAGGTGCAGTCGTTCTTCCACCGTGACAGCAATACCTTCAGCTACCTGGTCAGCGACCCGGCCAGTGGCGAGGCAGCGCTGATCGACCCGGTCCTGGACTACGACCCGGATACCGACGCCAGCAGTGAAGCGCCGCTGCATGCCGCGTTGCAGGCCATCGAGCAACAAGGCCTGCAGCTGCGCTGGCTGCTGGAAACCCATGCCCACGCTGACCATGTGTCGGCCGGGCGCCGCCTGAAGCATCGTTTCCCGCAGGCCACGCTGGCCATCGGCGAAGGCATCCGCGCGGTACAGGCAACGTTTGCACCACGCTATGGCCTGCAGCTTCCTGCCGCAGATGAGATCTTCGATCACCTGTTCAGCGACGGCGAAACCTTCGCTCTGGGCGAACTGCGCTGCCAGGTGATCGCCGTGCCTGGCCATACCAGCGACAGCATCGCCTACCTGATCGACGATGCGCTGTTCACCGGCGACTCGCTGTTCATGCCCGACGGCGGCACTGCCCGCTGTGATTTCCCCGGTGGTGATGCCGCGCAGCTGTACCGCTCGATCCAGCGCCTGCTGGCCTTGCCCGATGCAACGCGCGTGTTCGTCTGCCACGACTACGGCCCGGGTGGACGCGGCTTTGCCAACGAAACCACCATCGGCGAACAGCGCGCGCACAACATCCACGTGCATGACGGCGTAGCCGAGGCGGAGTTCGTCAGCGTGCGACAGGCCCGCGATGCCACGCTGGAAGAACCGAAACTGATGCAGCCCGCAGTGAAGGCCAACATCCAGGGCGGGGCCTGATCGACGCCGCTGTATTGGCCGGGCATGGTCCGGCGCCACCCGGCATCACGCGCGATCATTTTCCCTGCGTGCGGACCGTCTGCCGGCCCTTCACGACCTCGAAGGTGAAGGCGTACTGCAGGGTGACGGCCACCGGTTCGACCCGCTCGGCACTGCGGCAGTCGCCGCGATCAGCCGGCACTTTGCCTGCCGCGAAGTGACAGACTGCGGCGGAGGAGTACTTCCACATGGCAACCGCCTCCTGCGCTGCCTGCAGCAAGGGCGCATTCTCCGGTGCCTCACCCGCGCTGCATTCGCTGCGGTCGGTCAGCGGGATGCTGCGCTCAACGCTGCCCTGCGCATCCACCACCACCTGCAGGCAGACCGTAGTCGGCGGCAGCGAGGTGCGTGGATCACGCTCGCCCACTACCGGGTCCGGTGCCGTATGCAGTTGTGGCATGCGGTAGCCTTCGCTGGCGGCCAGTGCGTAGGGCTGGATCTGGCCGGTCCCTCCCCCCGCATCGGGTCGCAGGCGCTGGTGACCGACATTCTCGCTGCGGGTATCGGCCGTGGTCAGGCGATCCTGGGTTGCACATGCCGCCAGCAGCACCGCCATCATCAGCAGCGGCGCTCGCTTCACTTCGTGTCCTCGGTGTCATCCATGGCGTAGGTAATCGGGACGCGCACGGCACCGGGCACCGGCTTGCCGTTCTTCACTGCGGGCCGATAGGTCCAGCTGCGCGCCGCAGCAATCGAGACAGCATCGAACACCCCCGGATTGGTGGCGCTGAGCACCTGGACGTCGGTGGGATGGCCTTGGGCATCCACTTCCACGCGCAGGTTCACCACGCCCACCTGGCGCTGCTCGACCGCAGATTTCGGATAGGACGGCGGCGGCATCTTGTCGACCTGGATCTCCCGATCCATGACGGACCCTGCCGGGCCTCCCGCGCCTCCGCCCTGGCTGGCCCACGCCACCGCTCCCATTCCCAGGCACAACCCGACCACCAGTACCTGTCCCGACACCCACGGCAATGCCTTCCGCTTGGACTGCTTCAACATGGCGATGCGCTCCTTCAACACGGGTTGGCTGCGCCAATGGCAGACCGCGGGCGCAACCGGGTGGACCAGCTGCGCCTTCAGCAGCGTGCTGGCGTAGAGGCCGCGCAGCGCAGGCTGCGGGCCGATGGTGCGGGCATCGCAGGCCAGTTCCTGGTCGCGCAGGAAGCGGCGTGCGGCCCATGGCAGCAGCGGGTGGAACCAGAACAGCGCGCGCACCAGCAGCAGCGCGCCGTTGGCCCAGTGGTCGCCATTGCGACGGTGGCTGCGCTCGTGCCGCAGGATCAGGTGCTGTTCCTGTGCACTGAAGTGCTGGTCGAAGTCAGGGCCGACCACGATGCGCGGCCGCCACAGGCCAACCAGCGCTGGCAGGCCCGGGTCGGCGCTGGCCTGCCAGCTGCCATCGGTGCGCGGCGTCAGTGGACCCATGCGCCGTTCGAATCGACGCTGCGCGCGCAGGTCGCGCAGCAGGCAGAGGCCCGTGCCCACGGCCCAGAATGCCAGCAACAACCCGGCCCATGGCAAGGACTGGCCGGCCGCGCCATCAATGGCACCGGGCAGCACTTTCAGCGGCAGCGTGGGTACCTGCTGCAACAACGCAACCTGCGGCAACGGCAGCATCAGTGCCAGCAGCAGCATCGGCAGCAGCCACCAGCTGCGGTATGCCAGACCAGCGCCCCCCAATCGCACCAACAGCGGCCGCATCACCGCCAGCAGGACCGCGCCCACCGCCAGCCATACGCTGGCCTGCAACAGTCCGTCGAGCAGCTCAGTCATGGTCCAGCTCCTGGATCAGTTTCTTCAGTTCGGCGATGTCCTGCGCACTCAACTGGCCGCGTTCGCTGAAGTGCGCGACCAACGGCGCAACGCGCCCTTCAAAGACACGGCCGATGAAGTCCTGGCTCTGCGCCTCCACCCACGCCTGGCGCTGCAGCAGCGGCCGGTACAGGTAGCGCCGGCCATCACGCTCGGCGGCGATCGCGCCCTTGGTCAGCAGACGATTGAGCAGGGTCTTGATGGTCGGTTCGGCCCAGTCGCGGTGGGCCAGTGCGGCGACCACTTCATCGGCGCTACGCGGTGCCTGCTGCCACAGCACCTCCATCACAACGGCTTCGGCTTCGCTGATCGGAGTCATTGTTTACGTCCGTAATCGATGAACCGATTACGCGCGTAATCGAATCGCCTGTCAAGCCCCTCGACTCCAGGTTCATCCTGGCTGCGCCAGCATCGATGCCTCCCGCTCCAGGCCCCGGATGAAAGCGCTGCCCAAGAAGGATTTCCCGGTCGAGCAGGCCCGCCGCTTCCTCGAACCTGGCCCGATCGTGCTGGTCAGTACCGCTTGGCGTGGCCAGCGCAACCTGATGACGATGGGCTGGCACATGGTGATGGGCTTCTCGCCCTCGCTGGTCGCCACCTACCTCTGGGACGCGAACCACAGCCACGCGCTGGCCCTTGGCAGCGGCGAGTGCGTGATCAATGTGCCCGGCGTGGAGCTGCTCGACACCGTGGTGGACATCGGCAACTGCAGCGGCCGCGAGGTCGACAAATTCGCCCGTTTCGAGCTCGATGCGCTGCCCGCGCGCGAGGTCGGCGCGCCGCTGGTCGGCCAATGTCATTCGTGCTTCGAATGCCGACTCTACGACGACAGCCAGGTGCAATCGAGCAACCTGTTCATCTGGGAAATCGTGCGCGCCCACGTCGCGCCCCGGCCGAAACTGCCGCGCACGGTGCATTACCGCGGCGATGGCCAGTTCATGGTGTCCGGCGCCGAAGTCTCGCGTCGACGGCGGTTCAAGCCCGACATGCTGTAATGCCAGCACTCCCCCACACGCAGGACCGCCGCGCATGACCGAACACCTCACCGACCTGGACGCCGCCGTCGACTGGTTGTTTGCGCGCGTGGACGGGCCGCTGCGGATCGGGGCACCGCTGGCACTGGGCAAGCCGCATCGGCTGCTCAATGCCCTTTATGCACGCGTCGAGCACGATCCATCGCGGCCGCTGCAGCTGTATACCGCGCTGTCGCTGAACCCGCCGAAGGCGCGCGGCAACGGCCTGGAAGCGCGCTTCATGGCGCCGTTCGCGCAGCGCCATTTCGGCGACGATTTCCCGCGCCTGGCCTATGCCGATGCGATCGCGCGCGATGCGCTGCCGGCACATGTGCAGGTGGAAGAGTTCTACATGCAGTCCGGCGCCCTGCTCGGTTCGCGCCAGGCGCAATCCAGCTATACCAGCCTGAACTACACCCACGCCGCCGATGCGGTCGCGCAGCGCGCGCCGCAGGTGATCGTGCAGAAGGTGGCGATGCGGCCGAACGATCGCCGGCTTTCGCTGTCGTGCAACAACGACATCACCCAGGACACGCTGGATGCGATGACCGCGCGCGGGCTGCCGCGCCCGTTGCTCATCGCCGAGATCGATCCGCAGCTGCCTTACATGGGCGGCTCGGCCACGGTCGATGTGTCGTTCTTCGATCTGGTGATCACCCCGCCGCCGCCGTACCCGGCGCTGTTCGGGCTGCCGCGGCAGCCGGTGAGCGATGCCGACTACGCCATCGGCCTGTACGCCAGCACGCTGGTGCGCGACGGCGGCACCCTGCAGATCGGCATCGGCACGCTGGCCGACGCGCTCAGCCATGCGCTGGTGCTGCGCCACACCGACAACGCGCGCTACCGCCGCGTGCTGCATGCGCTGGATCCACAGCTTGCCAGCCACCCGCTGGTGCAGGAGATCGGCGGACTGGATCCGTTCGAGGTGGGCCTGTACGGCTGCAGCGAGATGCTCAACGAAGGCTTCCGCCGGCTGGTGCAGACCGGGGTGATCAAGCGCAAGGTGCACGACGACCTGGCGCTGATGCAGCGCATCGAGAACGGCAGCACGCTGTCCATCGACCACGCCACCCTGGCCGCCGAGGGCGAGTACCTGCACGGCGCGTTCTACCTGGGCTCGCCGGAGTTCTACGAGTGGCTGCGCACGCTGCCGGAAGACGAATGCCGTGCGATCGGCATGCGCCGCATCAGCGAAATCAACCAGCTGTATGGCGGCAACGAGACGCTGGAGCGCCTGCAACGCCGCCATGCGCGCTTCTTCAACTCCTGCATGATGGCCACTGCACTGGGTGCGGCCGTGTCGGATGCGCTGGACGACGGACGTGTGGTGTCCGGCGTGGGTGGCCAGTACAACTTCGTGGCGATGGCACATGCCCTGCCGGAAGCGCGCAGCGTCTTGATGTTCCGCGCGGCGCGCGATGACAAAGGCCAGCGCGAATCCAACGTGCGCTGGAACTACGGGCACACCACCATCCCGCGCCACCTGCGCGACATCTACCTCAACGAATACGGCATCGCCGATCTGCGCGGCCTGACCGACGAGGACTGCGTGCATGCGATGACCGCGATCACCGAAGCCCCGTTCCAGAGCGGCCTGCTGCAGCAGGCACACGCCTCGCGCAAGCTGTTGGCGGCGTCCCAGCCCGACCCGCAGCGCCTGCAGCGCAATACGCCGCAGGCACTGGCCGCGGCACTGGCACCGTTCCGCGCCGACGGCAGCCTGCCGGACTATCCGCTGGGCAGCGACTTCAACGAGATCGAGCAGGTGCTGGTGAAGGCGCTGGGTTGGCTGAAGGCCAACACGCAGACCCGCGGCGACAAGCTGCGTACCGTCTGGGCAGCGCTGCGCCAACCGGCCGGCGATGGCGATGCGGTGTACCTGCAGCGCATGGGCCTGCACGCCCCGAAGGATTTCGCCGAACGGCTGGACGCGCGCCTCCTGCGGCTGGCACTGGCGCGCACCGCCTGAGAAAAGGGGACGGAGGGGATTAAGTCGCATGTGCACAAACGACTTAATCCCCTCCGTCCCCTTTTTCCTGCGGCAAAGAAAAGGCCGGCGTGCGCCGGCCTTTTCTCATTACGTCGCGAAGCTGCTTACAGCGACTTGGCCGCTTCCACCACGTGGGCAGTGGTGATGCCGAAGTGCTTGTACAGCTGGTCGGCCGGGGCCGAGGCACCGAAGGTGTCGATACCAATCACGGCACCGTCCAGGCCGACGAACTGGCGCCAGAAACCGGTGACGCCGGCTTCCACCGCCACGCGCTTGCGCACGGCGTTCGGCAGCACCGATTCACGGTAGGCCGCATCCTGGCGCAGGAACACGTCGGTGGACGGCATCGAGACCACGCGGGTCTTGAGGCCGGCCGCGTCCAGCTGGGCCTTGGCTTCGGTGGCCAGCGAGACTTCCGAACCGGTGGCGATCAGGATCACGTCCGGGGTACCAGCAGCATCGGCCAGCACGTAGCCACCGCGCTCGATCTGGGCGATCTGCTCGGCGTTGCGCGGCTGGTGCGGCAGGTTCTGGCGGCTGAACACCAGGCAGCTCGGGCCATCCTGGCGGGTGATCGCAGCCTTCCAGCTCACCGCCGACTCGACCGCATCGCACGGACGCCACACGTCGTTGTTCGGGATGTAGCGCAGCGAGGCCAGGTGCTCCACCGGCTGGTGGGTCGGACCGTCTTCGCCCAGGCCGATCGAGTCGTGGGTGTAGACGTGGATGGCGTGGGCCGGGATCAGCGCGCTCATGCGCACGCCGTTGCGGGCGTAGTCGCTGAACACCAGGAAGGTGGCGTCGAACGGAATGAAGCCACCGTGCAGGGCCAGGCCGTTGGCAATGGCGGTCATGCCGAACTCGCGCACGCCGTAGTACACGTAGTTGGCGTTGGCGTCGTCGCTGGCAACCGATTTGCTGCCCTTCCACAGGGTCAGGTTGGAGTGCGCCAGGTCAGCCGAGCCGCCGACGATTTCCGGCAGCAGCGGTGCATAGGCTTCGATGGCCAGCTGCGACGCCTTGCGCGAGGCAATCGTCGGGCCTTCGGCGGCCACCTGGGCGATGTAGGCATCGGCCTTGGCAACGAAGTCGGCCGGCAGTTCGCCATGCGAGCGGCGGGTCAGTTCGGCCGCTTCAGCCGGGTACTGGCTGGCGTACTTGTCGAACAGCTGTTCCCATTCGGCCTGGCGCAGCGTGCCGGCGCCGTTGGCGCGCCAGCCGTCGTAGATCGCCTGCGGGATCTCGAACGGACCGTATTCCCAGCCCAGCTGCTTGCGGGTGGCTTCCAGTTCGTCCTTGCCCAGCGGTGCGCCGTGGCTGGATTCCTTGCCCGCCTTGTTCGGCGAACCAAAGCCAATGGTGGTGCGGCAGCAGATCAGGGTCGGCTTGTCGCTCTGCGACAGCGCGGCCTCGATGCCGGCCTTGATGCTCTCCGGGTCATGACCATCGACATCGCGCACCACGTTCCAGCCATAGGCCTCGAAACGCTCCGGGGTGTTGTCGGTGAACCAGCCCTCGACGTTGCCGTCGATGGAGATGTGGTTGTTGTCCCAGAAGCAGACCAGCTTGTGCAGGCCCCAGGTACCGGCCAGCGAAGCGGCTTCATGCGACACGCCTTCCATCAGGCAGCCATCGCCCATGAACACCCAGGTGCGGTGGTCGACCACTTCCAGCTCCGGGCGGTTGAAGCGCTGTGCCAGCAGCTTCTCGGCCAGGGCGAAGCCCACGGCATTGGCGAAACCCTGGCCCAGCGGGCCGGTGGTGGTTTCCACGCCCGGGGTCTCGTGGCGCTCCGGGTGGCCGGCGGTGTGGCTGCCCAGCTGGCGGAACAGCTTCAGCTGCTCGATCGGCAGGTCGTAACCGCTCAGGTGCAGCAGCGCGTACTGCAGCATCGAACCGTGGCCGTTGGACAGCACGAAACGGTCGCGGTTGAACCAGTGCGGGTTGCTCGGGTTATGGCGGAGGTAGTCGTTCCAGAGGAC
Source organism: Stenotrophomonas sp. YJH_SMC_21 (assembly GCF_059369555.1). Classification (NCBI taxonomy): domain Bacteria; kingdom Pseudomonadati; phylum Pseudomonadota; class Gammaproteobacteria; order Lysobacterales; family Lysobacteraceae; genus Stenotrophomonas; species Stenotrophomonas sp. YJH_SMC_21. The sequence continues at coordinate 33,584 of NZ_JCAFSU010000016.1, read as the reverse complement.
TTCGGCGATGTCGGCCATGCCCATGGGCATGCCGGGGTGGCCGGACTTTGCGGTTTCAACCGCATCGGCGGCAAGGAAGCGGATGGCGTTGGCCAACTGGCGACGGGTAGGCTGCGTCATGGTTCTGTCGGAATCGGGAGGCGGCCGCGGACGTGCGGGCGGCCTATTGTCCCATAGTCGCCGGGCGGGGGGTCGGTTCACCTTGCCCGGTCGTGCCGGCCGCTGGCCGGCAACGTCGTCATCTCCCCCGGATTCCGCATGTGAAGCGGGGTCGGAGCCCTTTCCTTGCGGAAAGGAATCCGACCCCGATCAGGTCGCCAGCAGTGGCGTTGGACTCAGTCCTGCTGCGGGCCCAGCGCCGGGCCGTCGTGCGATTCGCCCTTGGCCACCAGGGTGGTCAGGGCCAGGTCGCCGGTCACGTTCAGCGCGGTACGGCACATGTCCAGGAAGTGGTTCACGCCCAGGATCAGGCCAATGCCCAGCGGGTTCACGCCCACCATCGCGCAGATCATCGCCACCACCGGCAGCGAGCCCGACGGCACGCCGGCGGTGCCGATGCCACCGAGGATGCAGACCGCCATCACCATGATCTGCTGGCCGATGCTCAGGTCCACGCCGAAGAACTGGGCCAGGAAGATCACCGTCACGCCCTCGAACAGCGCGGTGCCGTTCTGGTTGGCGGTGGCGCCCACGGTCAGCACGAAGCGCGACACGCGCTGCGGCAGGCCCATCTGGTCGGCCACGCGCAGCGCGGTCGGCAGGGTGGCGTTGCTGGAGGCGGTGGAGAACGCCATCACCGTCGCTTCCTGGGTATCGCGGAAGAACGACAGCGGCGAACGGCCGGACAGCCACACGGCGGTACCGTAGGTCACGATCATGTGCAGGCCGAGTGCCAGCACCACCACGCCCACGTAGGCACCGAGGCGGATGATCAGCTCGAAGCCGAACAGCGCGGCCAGGTTGAACATGAAGCAGGCCACCGCATACGGGGCCAGGCGGATGACCAGGTTGATCAGGGTCATCGAGATTTCGAACACGCCTTCAATGGCGCGGCGCAGCGGGGCCACCTTCTCGTTGTCGGTCAGCACCATGCCGATGCCGAACATCAGCGCGAAGAACATCAGCGACAGGATTGCGCCGTTGTCGGACGCGGCCTGCAGCACGTTGCTCGGCACGATCGACAGCAGCATGTCCATGCCCTTCGGCGTGCCATGGATGCCAGCAACGATTTCCTTGCTGCGCTCGGCGTTCTCCGAGAGCATCATCGCGGCGACCTGCGGATCGACGCCGGCACCCGGCTTGAGCAGGTTGACCAGCACCAGGCCGATGCCCACGGCAATGCCGGACAGCAGCACGGTATACGCCAGGGTCTTCCAGCCGATGCGGCCAAGGGCGCGGATGTCGCCCATCTCCGACACGCCCATGATCAGCGCCGAGAAGATCAGCGGCACGATCAGCATGAAGATCAGGTTGAGGAACAGGCCCGACGCCGGGGTGGTGATGTAGTCCATTACCCACTTGGCACCGGCCTGCAGACCATCGACGCTGCCGCCCAGGGCGTGCACGATCAGTCCCAGGATCAGGCCGATCGCAAAGCCGATGCCCATCTTCCAATGCAGGGGCAACTTCTTCTTGTCGGCAGCAGCTGCTGTCATGCGCGGGTTTCCTCGAAAAATGAATGCACTCTAACAAAGCGCGCAAGCGGCGCCGGTTCAGGTTCGCCGCGTTGGATACAGCGGCGCCAGGCCAGTGTCAGCGGCGCCGGTAGCCGCCGACCAGTGCGGTCCGTCACGGAAGACCTCGCGCAGACGCGCGCGCAGCGATGCCAGGTCGCCCTGCCCGCCCCAGCGTGCCTGCTGCAGGTCCTGCAGCACCTGGCGCTGGCCAGGGTCATCCAACCGCGCGATGACCTGCTCGATGCGCTCAACCCCGGCCATCGCGCACAGCTGCGCTTCCACCTGATCGAAGCCTTCGCCATCCAGCGTGCGGCGCAGTTCGGTCAGGCCGGCACGTCCGCGCGCCACAGTCGGCACAGAGGGCTTGCCGGCTGCAGGCGTCGCCGCACGCGGTCGGCGGCCTCGCTGCCAGCCCCACAACAGGGTCAGCAGCCACAGCAGCGCCAGTCCGATGGCCGCGCCCATCCACGGCCACGGGCGTTCGGCCAGGCCGCTGGCGCGCGGATCGGTCGCGGCGATGCGGCTATCCTGGCCATCGCCACCCGGCAGCGCAGCATCGGTGTCGATCGGCGGTAGCGACGCAGGTGAAGCACTGCCACCGCCACTGCCGGCTGCGACAGCCAGTGTCAGGTCCGGCAGCTTCGCTTCCTGCGCCTTGCCTGCGCGCACATCCCACCACGGCAGGCGCGGCCCCGGCACCACCAGCGAGCCTGGCTGGCGCGGCACGATCGAGTAGCGGCGGGTGATCTTCAGCCGCGGGGTGCTGCCATTGAACGATTCTTCGTACTGCGCAGGTTCGGCGAATACCTGCGCATGGGTGCCCAGATCCGGCACCGGCAGGTCGGTGAACTGTGCACGGGTTGCCCCTTCGGCAATCGCCTCGACCACCACAGTGGCGGCCTCACCGGTACGGGCGCTGGTCGGCGCACCGGTGTAGCGCAGCTGAAGGCTCTGCAGCGGAAGCCATGGCTGCGGCGCCTGTGCCGGTTGCGCCTGCACCTGCAACGTGCGGTCGGCGCCGGTGGCATTCATGCGGCCGTCGCCGCCGCCGAAGAAGTCGTCGAAGAAGCCACCGGCACTGCGCCCACTGAAGCGCGCACCGGCCAGCCGAAGTGCACCGCTGCGCTCGGGGATCAGCAGGAAGCGGCGCTCGACCACGTTGTAGCGGCGGCCGTTGACCTGCCGCACATCGGTGCGGTCATCGCCTACCCGCTGCAGCGACGCACCCGCCGGGGTATCCAGCACCAGTTCGCCAGAGGCCAGCTGAGAGGCGAAGAACAGCCTCACCACCACGCCTACGCTCTGCTGCACATACGGCGTTTCGTCATCGACAACGGTTTCGATGAATGCCACCGCATTGCTGTCGGGGCCGGCCACGGCAGCGGCATCCACCTGCAGGGTCAGCGGCGCGGTACGGACGCTGCCCACCTGCAGGCCCGGCACCACCAGTGCACCACTACGCCGTGGCGTCAGCGCCACGCCATACAGGTTGCGCTGCTGCATGCTGCCGTTGCTCCACTCCACCTGGCGGCTGCTGGTCTGCCCGCTGAGGTCGAAGTCGGTGCGCAACGGTGTGAAGTCAGGGGCGCCCTGGTCGCTCTCGACATTGAGCGTGACCGTGTCGCCCATCGCGATGCGGTCGCGGTCCAGCCACGCGCGCGGCTGCGCCCAGGCCAGCAGCGGCAGCCACAGCAGCAGCGCCGCCAGTACCTGTCGGGGCCAGTGCCCGTGCATGTTGATCACCCGCGTCATCGCCCTTCCCTCTTCCTGCGTTCATTTTCCAGCTGGAACTTGGCCCGCAGCAATGCGCCCGGATCATCCGGCACGCGTCGCATCCACGCCTCCACCGCCTGTTGCTCTTCGCGTTGGCGCGGAGTAGTGCCGTCACTGCCTGGCACGGGTTTGCCATCCTGTTCGCCCTTGCCCTCACGTGCCTGCTGCATCGCCTGCTGCATGCGCTGGCGCTGCTGCTCATCAGCCTGGGCCTGCGCCTTGGCATCCTCCACCTGTGGTGGCGCCTGCTGTCCATCGCGGCCACGCTCGCCGGGCTGAGGCGCCGACTGCGCGTCGTCGTCACCCGCCTGGGGCTGCCCCTGCTGGCCCTGCTGAGATGGTGGCTGACCCTGTCCTGGATCCTTCTGGCCCTGCTGCGGTTGCTGGCCCTGCGGGTTCCGCTGGCCCTGTGAATTGTTCTGCTGCTTCTGCTGCCCGTTCTGCTGCGGTTTCTGCTGGTCCTGGCCCTGCCCCCCCGACTGCTTGCGCTTGCGTGCGGCATCAACCACGGCACGGTTGGCGACCGCATCGGCCATGCCGGGATGCAGCGCCAGCGCGCGGTCGTAGGCGGCGATGGCTTCGTCGTAGCTGCCCTGGCGCGCCAGCGTGTTGGCCAGGTTGTACCAGCCCGCATCACTGTCGATGCCCTCGAACTGCTTGCGCGCAGTGGCGAAGTCGCCCGCACGATAGGCCTGCACGCCGTCGGCCAGGCGCTGGTGCTGCAACTGGTCGGCCCGCTTCCACAGCGTGCCCTGCGATGGCGGCGAAGCGGGCGCTGGAGCTGCCTGCGCCCGCACATCCCCCATCCATGGCAGCAGGCCCACCGCCAGCACTGCGGCCAGCAGCGCGCGGCGGCGGAAGGCGAGCAGCGCCAGCAGCATCACCGGTGGCAGCAGCCAGAATCCTTCATCGCGCCATTGCCTGCCCTCGCCGGGCCGCTGCGCCGCAGTACCTTCGCGTGCATCAAGCACACCCAGTGCGCGCAGGTCACTGCCATCGGCGGTGATGCGCGCATAGCGACCGCCACCTGCCGTGGCCACCGCACGCAGGCGACCTTCGTCCAGCGCAGCCTGGCGGATCTGTCCGCTGTCGTCACGATACGCCGCACCCGCCGGTGTACCGAGCCCCAGCACCGACACCTGCAGGCCGAGCCCACGTGCCTGCGAGGCCGCCAATGCAGCTTCACCATCGGCTTGATCGGTGACCAGCAGGATCTGTCCCTGCGCTGCAGCGATCTGCCGCATCAGCCGCGTGGCCCAGTCGATGCCACGGTCGGCACGCTGGCCATCACGCGGCATCACATCCGGCGACAAGGCATCCAGATACAGCGCGACGTTGCTGCCGTCATCGGTCAGCGGCGCCACGGTGTAGGCATCTTCGGCGTACACCACCAGCCCCACCTGCCCACCCTTGCGTGCGCGCAGGAGCTCGCCGACCTTGGCCCTTGCCTGCAGCAGGCGCGACGGTGGCAGGTCGGTGGCAGTGATGCGGCTGGACAGATCCAGCACGATCAGCAGCGGCGCGCTGGGCTGGAACATCGGCTGTGCCTGCTGCCGCCAGCTCGGCCCCGCCATCGCCAGTGCTGCCAGCGTCCAACCCAGCAGCACTGCCAATGGCAGCCGCACGCGACGGCGAGCACCGGCGGCCAGCAGATGCGGCAACAGGTGCGCATCCACCGCCTGCCGCCACGCATCGCTGCGCCGCTGCCGGTACAGCGCCACGGCGAGAATCACCGGCAAGGCCAGCAAGGCCCACAGCCATTCCGGGCGCAGGAAGTGCAGTGCATTCCAGTCGGGAAGATGGGATGCCAACGCGATCATCGACGGCGCTCCGGCCACACCCATGCCAATGCCCCCAGCAGCAAGGCCAGGCCCAATGGCCACGCATAGCGCTCCTCGCGCGGGCGCAGGCTCGGCCCCTTCGCAGCGATCGGCTCCAGACGATCCAGTTCGGCGTAGATGCCGGCCAGCTGCGCGGTATCGCGTGCGCGGAAGAACTGGCCACCGGTCAGGCTGGCAATCTTCTTCAACGTGGCCTCGTCGACCGGGTCCTGGTCAGCGGAAATCGGAATACCGAGGAAGCGCATGCTGCCATCGCCACCGAACGCGACGGTGTGGATGCGCACCCCTTCAGCTTGCGCGACTTCGGCCGCACGCAGCGGTTCCAGCACGCCGGCATTGCTGACGCCGTCGGTCAGCAGGATCAGTACACGTTGCCCTTCCGGCTGGCTGCGCAGGCGCTTCACCGCCAGGCCGATGGCATCACCGATGGCCGTCTCGCGCCCGGCCAGGCCGACCACGCTGTCGCGCAGCTGGTCGCGCACACTGGCCAGGTCCGCAGTGAGTGGCGTGAGCGTATAAGCGCGGTCCCCGAAGATCAGCAGGCCGATGCGATCGCCGGCACGACGATCCAGGAAATCGGCCAGCACGGCCTTGGCTGCGGTGAGGCGATCCACCGCCTGCCCCCCCAGCACCATGTCGCCCTCGCCCATGCTGCCGGACACGTCCATCGCCAGCATCATCTGCCGGCCCTGCTGCGGTGGCGTGATCGCTTCGCCCAGCTGTTGCGGGCGAGCCAGTGCGACACACAGCGCGCACCAGCCCAGCCACAACAGCAGCGTACGCAGCCACGACCCATCGACGCGGCCGCCACCGGCCAGCGCTTCCAGTTCCGTCGCCGCATAGGGCACGCGCAGCGCAGCGCCGGGATCGGCACGACGCTTCCACCAGCGCATCAGCAACGGCAACGGCAGCGCCAGCAGGGCCAGCGGCCACGCCAGCTGCAGGTCGGGCCATGGCCAGTAACTTGCCAGCAGGTTCATCGGCGGCGCTCCAGCAGCATCGCCAGGTAGCGCTCGCGCGCCCAGCTACGCACGGCCGCCACTTCGCTGGCGTCCACGCGGGGACGATAGGCACCTTCGGCCAGGAGGTTGCGGCGCGCATCCGGCAACGTGCCCTTCGGATCCACGCGCTGCCACCAGGCATCGTCACGCAGGGATTCACTGCCGGGCTGTGCCTGTCGCGCGGCGCGACGCAGCAGGCCGGCGATCGCCGCCAGTTCCGCGGTGGCATCGGCGGTGGTGGCCAGCTCCTGGTCGAACGCCTGTAACCAGCGTTGGCGACGACGGCGGCGCTGCCACCACAGCAGGGCCAGCGCCAGGATCACCAGCAACACCGCGCCACCGACCATCAGATAGCCGGGGGCCGGCGGCCACCACGACGGTGCCGGCGGCAACTGCACATCGCGCAGCGGAAGGTTAGCGCTCATGCCGGCACCTCGGTTACCGGTGGTGCCAACCAGGCGTCGCTGGGCGCATCGGTGGACAACACCTGCACGTCAACGCGGCGTGCGCCGAGCTGGCGGCGCAGCGCCTGCAGTGGTTCGACGAAGTGCGCCTGCCAGTGCGCCTGCACCTCGCTGCGACGCAGGTCGAGGCCAATGCGCTGCTGCGCGGTCTGGAACTGCAGGGCCGCCGAGGGCGGTTGCAGCTCGAGGGGATCGACCAGCAGCACCAGGCTGAGGTCATGGTGCTGGGCCAGCGCGCTCCAGCGCACGACGGGAATCCGCGCGGCCTGCTGCGGATCGGCCAGCACCAGCATGCGCGCCCCGGGGCGCAGCACGCGGGCGGCATGGTCCAGCGCGCGTTCCAGGCCGAGATCGTCGGCGGGCGGCTGTGTGTACCAGCGGGTGAGTGCGTCGAGCACGCGCAGTACACCACGCGGCCCACCCGCAGGTGCAATCGGCGCTTCGCGGTCGCTGCCGCGCAGGGCACCCACGCGATCACCGCGGCGCTGCGCCGACCACGCGGCGACGGCGCCCGCGCGTGCCGCCTGCACCGACTTGAATCGCACGCGGGTGCCGAAATACAGCGCCGGCGACGTATCGGCCACGATCAGGCTGACCCGCTCGCGCTCGGCCTGGAACAGCTTGGTATGGGCACGGCCGGTCCGCGCGGTCACGCGCCAGTCGATATGCCGTGCATCATCACCGGCCACGTACTCGCGTGACTCGGCGTACTCCATCCCACGCCCACGCAGCGGCGACGGCGCCTGCCCGGCGTTGCCGGCACGGCCACGGCGTGGCGGCGGCGGCCGCTGTGCCAGCCGGCGCAGGGCCACCAGTTCGGACAGGTGCGGGCGCAGTCCGTCGCCATCACTGACGGTGGATGCGGCTTCCAGGGATGGATCGGTCATGCGCGGGCTCAGGGTGCCGGCACCCGGGCCAGCAGCTCCTGCACCAGGCGTTCGCCATCCCAGCCTTCGGCGGTGGCTTCGTAGCTGGGCAGCACGCGATGGCGCAGCACGTCGGCGGCAACCGCACGCACATCGTCGGGGGTGACGAAGTCACGGCCGGCCAACCAGGCGCGTGCACGTGCGCAGCGTTCCAACGCAATGGAACCACGCGGGCTTGCGCCCCAGGCGATGCGGCGCCCGAGGCCGGCGTCATAGCGCGACGGATCACGCGAGGCCAGCACAAGTTCGACCAGGTAGCGCTCCAGCGCCGGCGCCATGTGCAGGTCCAGCACTTCGCGGCGGGCATCGAACACATCCTGCATCGGCAGCTTCTCCGGTGCGGGTGCCGCTTCGCCCAGTGCGCCACGGGCACGCTCGCGGTCGAGCCGCAGGATCTCCGATTCGGCCGCCTGGTCCGGATAGCCGATGCGTACGTGCATCAGGAAACGGTCCAGCTGCGCTTCCGGCAGCGGGAAGGTACCTTCCTGCTCGATCGGGTTCTGCGTGGCCATCACCAGGAACAGCGGCGGCAACGCATAGGTGTGGCGGCCAACGGTGACCTGGCGCTCGCCCATCGCTTCCAGCAGTGCCGACTGCACCTTGGCTGGCGCGCGATTGATTTCATCGGCCAGCAGGATCGGGTGGAAGATCGGGCCAGGTACGAATTCGAAGCGCCCTTCCTGCGGGCGCCAGATCTCGGTGCCGGTCAGGTCGGCCGGCAGCAGGTCGGGGGTGAACTGCACGCGGGCGAAATCCGCCTCCAGGCGCGAGGCCAGTGCGCGGATGGCCGTGGTCTTGGCCAGGCCCGGGGCGCCCTCCACCAGCAGGTGCCCGTCGGCCAGCAATGCGATCAACAGGCGTTCGACCAAAGCCGCCTGGCCGACGATTTCGGCCGACAGCGCGTCGCGCAACTGGTTGAAGGCGCCATGCAGGCGGGAGGCGGCCGGCGCGGGCGGCGGCGAGACGGTTTCGGGCATCGGCGGTGGCAGGTTCATGGGGGCCTTTGACCGGCGCGGGACGGCACGGGTTCCCCACATCATCGCAGGGTGCCCTGCGATTGGCATCAAGAACGGCTGAACGGGCCTCTCCTCCACGCATGGCGTGGATCTACCGGATCATCCGCGGATTACGTCCGGCATGAACGAAGAAGGGCCGCACATGGCGGCCCTTCTTCGTGTCGCGGGTGCGCTGGCTCAGTTCTGCCTGGCTACGCGCAGCACCTTCGGGGTGACGAACACCAGCAGCTCGGCCTTGTCCTTGCTGCGGCCACGCTTCTTGAACAGGTTGCCCAGGAACGGTACATCGCCCAGGAACGGAACCTTGCTGATGCTGTTGCGGTCGGTGAACTCGTACACACCACCGATGACCACGGTCTGCCCGTCCTCGACCAGCACTGCGGTGTTCACTTCGCGGCGGTTGATCGACGGCACGGTGCCATAGCCTTCCAGCTGGATCAGCCGGTCCACTTCATCCTTCTTCACCTGCATGTTGAGGAACACGCGGTTGTCGTTGGTGATAGTCGGGGTGACCTTCAGTTCCAGCACCACTTCCTTGAACTGCACGTTCGGCGTAGCGACACCGCCCGCACCGGCGCTGATGGTCACATAGCCGATTTCCTTACCCTGCTTGATCAGGGCCTCGCGCTGGTTGGTGGTGACCACGCGCGGGTTGGAGATCACTTCACCACGCGACTCCTCCTGCATGGCCGACAGCTCGACGTCCAGCAGGTAGCCGGCATTGAGGATCGACAGCGCAAGCGAGCCTGCCGGGTTGGTGGACGCCGCCGGCATGGCCCAGTTCAGGCCACGGGTGATTGCCGAGCCGACCGGCACCGGCGCCGGGCCCGTACTGCCACCGGCCAGCCAGTCGCGGTAGGCCTTGGCGTTGGTCGCATTGGCTTCGACCTGCGACTTGCGGGTTGCCTCGTTGGCTTCCAGATTGCCGCTGAAGTAGGCGTTGTCGCGGCTGCCACTGATGCCGAACCGCGCACCCAGCTCACGCGCGAACGTATCGGTGGCGATGACGATGCGGCTTTCGATCAGCACTTGGTCGACCGGGCGGTCGATCACGTTGATCAGCTCACGCATGCGCGCGATCTTCTTCGGAATGTCGCTGATCATCAGCGTGTTGGTGCGCTCGTCGGCAACGATGCGGCCACGGCCGGACAGGAAGCCACTTTCTTCCTGGGATGAGCCACCACCGCCGCCACCGCCTGCTCCACCACCGCCACCACCGCCGATGCCCTTGGCTTCGGTCAGGGCTTTGAAGATCTGGGTGGCGCTGTGGTAGTTGATCTGGACGTAATCGGTCACCAGGTCTTCGCGGTTCTCGATGGCGATGCGCGCGTCTTCCTTCTCCTGCTCGAACTTGGCCAGCTCGGCCTGCGGGCCGACCCAGATCACGCTGCCATCGCGTCGCTTGTCCAGGCCCTTGGCACGCAGCACGATGTCCAGTGCCTGGTCCCACGGCACGTTGACCAGGCGCAGGGTCACATTGCCCTGCACCGAGTCGGAGGCCACCACGTTGAGGTTGGACTCTTCGGCGATCAACTGCAGCACGGTGCGCACTGGCACGTCCTGGAAATTGAAGGTCACCGGCTTGCCGGTGAAGCCACGCTGGCCGACGGCCTTTGCGGCCTGGGTGACGCTGCCGGCGGTCACTGCACCGACGGCGGCCGGAGCCTGCCGCGCGCTGATCTCCACCACGTATTCGTTGCCGCTCTGGTAGGCCAGCGACTCCACCGCACCGCCGGTGCTCAGCACCAGCTGGGTGCCGGCGCCGGACGGCTTGGCGTCGATGCGCTGCACCGGCGTGGCGAAGTCGACGACGTTCAACGGCTTCTGCAGGTTGGCCGGCAGGCGGGCATTGCCCACGTCGACCACCACGCTGTTGCCCTGCGTGCGCAGGTCCGGGATCGCGCCCTGGCCGTCAAACTGCACGATCAGGCGACCCGCGCCATCATCGCCGCGCTTGAAATCGATCTTGGCCACCGACAGGCCGGCCGGTGCCGCGGCCGGTGCGACGGTGGTGCCCACCGGCTTCTCCGCCGGTGCGGCGGCCAGCGCCGGAGCGCAGGCCAGCATCAGCGCGACTCCCAACGCGCTGACACGGTTCAAGGTAGAGCGCCGGTTGGGACGCAGCCCCTTGGCTTGGTGAAAGGTCATCGTGCTATCCCCAGTAAACGATCATTGATCTTCAAGCGAGAGCGTTGCCGGCCGTTCCAGCCAGCCACCCGCGCCATCCGGCACCAGTTCGATCAGCTCCACACGGTCTTCGAAGACCGCAGTGACCCGCCCGTCGCTCTGCCCCAGGTAACCGCCCGGGCGCACCCGGTAGGTCACCTTGTCCGGCCCCATCACCAGTGCGACGGTGCCGCCGCCGGTGCCGATGGTACCGACCATGTCCAGTGCGTCCAGCGGGAAGCCCTCCAGGGGCTCCTTGCGCCGGTTCGGATCTGGCCGCAATCCGCCATTCCCCTGCGGATTGGTCCAGGCATCGGTGAACGGATCACGCAGGCCCTGCGCGGAGTATTCGAAGGTCTCGAACTGCTGCATCACAGGCAACGGTTCCAGCGGCTGCGCCGGCCGGGCACGTTCGCCTTCCACCCACTTCTCGAGATTCGGCGCATCGCCCGGCGTGCTGGTCACGCCACGGCCGCAGGCAGCCAGCAGCAATACGGCAGCGGCCAGCCCGCAGCGTGCAAAGAAGGAACGGATCACTTGTTGCCCTCCTTGCCGGCTTCAGCCTTCTGCTGTTCCTGCACCTCGGTCTCGTCGAGATACCGGTAGGTCTTGACCGTGCCGGACAATTCCAGCGCACCGGCACGCGAACCACCGCCAGCCTTGTCCGCCGGCTTCAGATTGATGTCGTGCATGGTCAGGATCACCACGCGCGGCAGCGAGGCCACGCCACTGACGAACGCACCGAACTGGTGGTAGCTGCCCACCATCTTCAGCTTGATCGGCTTCTCGGCGTAGAACTCCTTGACCTGCTCCTGTTCCGGTTCGAACAGCTGGCTGGTCAGGCCGCTGGACAGCGCAGTCTGCGAGATGTCGATGATCAGGTCCGGCATTTCGGTCTTGCTGGGCAGCTGCCGCAGCATCTGCTGCAGCACCTGCTCCATCTGCGCCAGCTGCTGCTTCAGCGGCCCCAGGTTCACCGCGCGTTCCTGCTGCTTGGAGAACTCGGTACGCAGATCGCTTTCCTTCGATTCCAGGCTGGCCAGTTCATCGCGCTTGCCGCTGATCAGCAGCATCCATGCAACGAACATGATGACCAGGGCCAGCAACGAACAGAAGACGATCTTGGCCTTCTGCGGCCAGTTGCCGATGTCGTTGAAATCCAGGTTCTTCAGATCGATTTTCTGGCTCATGCGCGGTCCCCCTGCAGCGGGGCGTAAGAGGCCTGCGGCGGCTGCGCCAGGCGGCTGCCCTCAGGCCTGGCGGCCGGGGCCGGTGCGGCGGGCTGGTTCGGCTTGGCCGGTGCAGGCGCCGGTGCGCTGGCGGGTGCTGCGGCCGGGGCCGCCGCCGGTTGGGCCGGCGCCGGTGCTGGTGCAGCAGCCGGGGCCGCCGCATCGGGGCCGGCGGCAAGCGGCGCCACGGCGGGCGTCGCAGCCGGGGCGGCCGCCACGCTGCCATCCGCGTTCAAACCGGCAGTGCCTGTCTCTTCACTCTGCGCCGGCAGCTTCACCGTGACCTTGAACATGTACGGCAGCGCCTTGATGTCCGATACCGGGCCGGCTGCACTCTTGTCTCCGGCGCTGGCCTGGATGATCGACAGCTCCGGCTTGGTCATCCAGCCGGAGGTTTCCAGGTTGCGCATGTAAGCCGACACGCGGGCATTGGACTGGGTGCGTCCCTCGAGGGTGAGCATGTCCCCCTCCTGCTGCAGGGCGGTCAGCACCACGCCGTCGGGAATCGTGCGCACCAACGCGTCGAACAGGTGGACCATCTGCGAGCGCTTGGCCTGCAGTTCCTCGATCACCTTCTTGCGGGCCAGCAGGCGGTCCTTCTGCGCATCGAGGCGATCGATCTCCTTGTTCTGTTCCTTGACCTTCTCGATCTCGGCTTCCAGATAGGCATTGCGGTCCATCTGGCCGCTCACCTGCCGGTCGTAATAGAACCAGATCAGCAGCGACAGCAGCAGGCCACCGATTGCGGCCATGCCCAGCATTGCGTAGAACTCGCGCTGGCGTTGCTTGCGCCGCTCGGCGCGCCAGGGCAATAGATTGATGCGTGCCATCAGTCGAAGCTCCTCAGCGCCAGACCGGTGGCGATCATCAGCGCGGGGGCATCCTGGGCCAGCGCATGTGCGTTCACCTTCGGGCCCAGGGTCATCTGTGCCAGCGGGTTGGCGACCACGGTCGGCACGCCCAGCTGTTCCTCGACCATTTCCGGCAGCCCGCCCAGCACGGCGCAGCCGCCGGCCAGCACGATGTGATCAACGCGGTTGAACTCACTGCCTGCATAGAAGAACTGCAGCAGGCGGCTGATCTGCTGGACCGTGGCTTCCTTGAACGGCTCCAGCACTTCCATCTCGTAGCTTTCCGGCAGCCCGCCCTGACGCTTGGCCAGGCCGGCCTCCTCGTAGCTCAGGCCGTAACGGCGCATGATCTCGTCGGTCAGCTGCTTGCCACCGAACACCTGTTCGCGGCTGTACAGGCTGCGGCCGCCGCGCAGGACGTTGAGGGTGGTCATGGTGGCGCCGATATCGACCAGCGCGACCACGCCGTCGATGGACACCGGCAGCTCGCTGGCGACCAGTGCGTAGGCGTTCTCGACCGCGAAGGCCTCCACGTCCATCACCTTGGCCTGCAGGCCACCCAGTTCCAGGGCCGACTGGCGCAGTTCCACGTTCTCCGAACGCGACGCGGCCAGCAGCACCTGGACCATCTCCGGGTTGTTCGGGATCGCCCCGATCACCTCGAAGTCCAGGTTCACTTCCTCGATCGGGTACGGAATGTAGTTGACCGCTTCCAGCTCGATCTGGGCTTCCATGTCGTTCTCGTCGAGCTCGGCCGGCATCGGGATCACCTTGGTGATCACCGCCGACCCGGCGACGGCGGCAGCGGCCAGCTTGGCCTTGCTGCCTGAACGGTTCATCGCACGGCGGATGGCCTCACCCACGGCCTCCACTTCCACGATGTTCTTCTCTACCACCGCATTCGGCGGAAGAGGTTCCACAGCGTAATGTTCCACACGGAAACGATTGCCGCTGCGGGACAGCTGCAAAAGCTTTACCGCAGTCGAACTGATGTCGACGCCTACAAGCGGCGACTGACTTTTTGGGATGAGCCCCACGGTTTCTCCCCTGCCGACGGGCACTTGGACGCAAGACCTGCGCCCGAGCATTAATAACGTATTCTTAGCAAATGGCAACGGCCCTGCTGTGAAGTTCCTCACGGATTCACGATGCAGCCCCTGACTGTTCCCCTTGCGCTCCCCGGTGCCGACCCCAGCCGCCACCTTGCGTAATCTATACTCTGCGACCACGAAATTCGCAATCGGAATCTGAACCCGATGACTCGACTCCGCCGCTGGCTGCGCTGGATCTTCCTGATTGTCCTGGTCCTGGCGCTGATCGGCGCGGCCGCCGTGGGCGGTCTGTACTACGCTGTGTCCTCCAAGCTTCCCGACGTGCAGACCCTGCGCGACGTGGAAATGCAGGAGCCGATGTACGTCTATGCTGCCGACGGCAAGCTGATGGCGGTGTTCGGCGAGACCCGGCGCACCCCGATCACCATGAAGGACGTGCCCGAGCGCCTGAAGCAGGCCTTCCTGGCCACCGAGGACGCCCGCTTCTACGAGCATGGCGGCGTGGACTACATGGGCATCGGCCGTGCGGTGTGGCTGCTGGCCACCACCAACGACAAGCGCGTGCCGGGTGGTTCCACCATCACCCAGCAGGTGGCCCGCCAGTTCTTCCTCAGCTCCGAGTACAGCTACACCCGCAAGCTGGCCGAGATCCTGCTGGCGCGGAAGATCGAGTCCGAGCTGAGCAAGGATGAGATCTTCGAGCTGTACCTGAACAAGAGCTTCTTCGGCAACCGCGCCTACGGCGTGGCCGCCGCGGCCGAGTTCTACTACGGCAAGAAGCTGAACGAGCTGGACCTGGACGAGATGGCCTCGCTGGCCGGCATCCCCAAGTTCCCGTCCTCGGGCAACCCGATCTCCAACCCGGAGCGCGCCCGCCAGCGCCGTGACAACTATGTGCTGCAGCGCATGGCCGACCTGAAGTTCGTCAGCCAGGCCGAGGCCGACGCGGCCAAGGCCGTGCCGATGCATGCCACCGCGCATGAGCCGCCGGTGCAGGTCGATGCCCCGTACGTGGCGGAGCTGGTACGCCAGGAAATGATCGCCCGCTTCGGCGGTGATGTGGTCAACAAGGGTTACCACGTCACCACCACCATCGACTCCACCCTGCAGACCGCCGCCAACCAGTCGGTGCGCGACGGCCTGCTGCTGTACGACCACCGCCACGGCTGGCACGGCGTGGAGAAGCAGGTGCAGGTGGGTGCCGGCGAAGACGCCGCTGCCCTGGCCGAGCACCTGCGCGGCATGTACGGCCAGGCCGGCCTGCTGCCGGCCATCGTCGCCAGCACCGGCGCCGATGGCAGCGCCACCGTGGTGCTGGCCAACCGCAGCGAGATCGTGCTGCCGGCCGGTGCCGCCAAGTGGACCAACAAGACCCCGGGCAAGCTGGTGCAGCGCGGTGACATCGTGCGCGTGCGCGCTGGTGCCAAGGAAGGTGAGTGGCTGCTGGACCAGATCCCGCGCGGCCAGTCCGCGCTGGTCTCGCTGGATGCCCACAGCGGCGCGCTGAAGGCGCTGGTTGGCGGTTTCAGCTTCTCCGGCAACAAGTTCAACCGTGCCACCCAGGCCCGCCGCCAGCCGGGTTCGAGCTTCAAGCCCTTCATCTACGCCGCGGCCTTCGACAAGGGCTACAACCCGGCCTCGATCGTGCTCGACGCCCCGGTCGTGTTCCGCGACCGCCGCGGCAAGACCTGGGCCCCGCAGAACGACGGCGGCGGTTTCCGCGGCCCGATGCGCCTGCGCGAAGCGCTGGTGCAGTCGCGCAACCTGGTCTCGGTGCGCCTGCTCGATGGCATGGGCGTGGACTACGCGCGCAAGTACATCAGCGAATTTGGTTTCGCCGAATCGGAACTGCCGCCGAACCTGTCGATGTCGCTGGGTACCGCCTCGCTCACCCCGCTGTCGGTGGCCCGTGGCTACGCGGTGTTCGCCAACGGCGGCTCGCGCGTGGATACCTGGCTGATCGACCAGGTGAACGACCGCGACGGCAACCTGGTGTTCAAGGAAAACCCGGCGATGGCCTGCCGCGACTGCGCCGGCAGCAGC
This sequence comes from Stenotrophomonas sp. YJH_SMC_21, assembly GCF_059369555.1. NCBI lineage: Bacteria > Pseudomonadati > Pseudomonadota > Gammaproteobacteria > Lysobacterales > Lysobacteraceae > Stenotrophomonas > Stenotrophomonas sp. YJH_SMC_21. Next base: position 17,546 of record NZ_JCAFSU010000016.1, on the reverse strand, counting down.
GACCAGCCGGTCAGCCAGGTGGTGGACGGCTTCAACTTCGGCGCCCCGGCCCCGAAGGTGGACCCGGCTGCTGCGGCCAAGGCCGAAGCCAAGGCCGAGACCCCGGCCGCGCCGGTCAACCCCGATGCCCGCACCGCTCCGCGTGCGATCGACGCCCGCACCGCCTACCAGCTGGTATCGATGATGCGCGACGTCGTCCAGCGCGGTACCGGCGTGCAGGCCAAGGTGCTCGGACGCGAGGACGTGGGCGGCAAGACCGGCTCCACCAACGACCACCGCGACGCCTGGTTCTCCGGCTTCGGTGGCCCGTACGTGACCACCGTGTGGGTGGGCCGCGACGACTTCCGCTCGCTGGGCTACCGCGAGTACGGTGGCAAGGCGGCCCTGCCGATCTGGATCGACTACATGCGCACCGCGCTGAAGGACACCCCGATCGCGCAGAACGAGCCGCCCAGCGGCATGGTCCAGGCCACGCTCAACGGCGCGACCGAGTGGGTGAAGGTGGAAGACATGGATCGCCTGACCGACTACGACCTGAACCTCAATACGCCGCAGGCCGACGCCGCCGCGTTCGATATCTTCTAAGAGGCAGGTATGGGTGGGTGCCAACCGTTGGTTGGCACCGATGCGACCCTGGTAGAGGCCAACCTTGGTTGGCGCCCCGTGCCGACCAAGGTCGGCACCTACCAAAGCGTCGGTGGGTGCCAACCTTGGTTGGCACCGATGCATCCGCCGGGCACGGTCCCGCGCTGCTCTGGTAGCCGCCAACCTTGGTTGGCGCCTCGTGCCGACCAAGGTCGGCACCTACCAAAGCGTCGGTGGGTGCCAACCGTTGGTTGGCACCAATGCATCCGCCGGGCACAGCCCCGCACTGCTCTGGTAGCTGCCAACCTTGGTTGGCTCCCTGTGCCGACCAAGGTCGGCACCTACCAAAGCATCGGTGGATGCCAACCGTTGGTTGGCATCTCCGCGCCATACCCACGCAGATGTCACATCCGTGCGCTAATCTGTAGCCAGGTCGCAACAGGGAGTCATCGCATGCATCGCGCTCGTCAGCATGCTGCCAGCCAGACCCGCGAGCGGCGCCACCGCCTCGCCCACGAAGCCGCCCGCCTGATGGCTGAAGGCGGCATCCGCGACTACCACCAGGCCAAGTTGAAGGCCGCCAGCCGGCTCGGCATCCACGACGATGCCTCCCTGCCCCGCAACACCGAGATCGAAGACGCCCTGCGCGAGTACCAGCGGCTGTTCTCCGGCCCCCAGCACGGCAACGAACTGCAGCGCCGCCGAGAGGCCGCCATGCGTGCGCTGGAGTTCCTGCACGGCTTCGCCCCGCGCCTGGCCGGCCCTGTGCTGGAGGGCACCGCCGACGCCAACAGCCCCGTGCAGCTGCACCTGCACAGCGACGACCCGGAAGCCGTGCACCGCTTCCTGGACGAACACGGCATTCCCGCCGAATCGCGGACGCGTCGCCTGCGCATGGATCGCGAGCGCAGCCTGGATGTGCCGGTGTGGGTGTTCAGTGCCGAGGAGCTGACCTTCGACCTGGCCGTGCTGCCCTACGATGCCCTGCGCCAGGCACCGCTGTCGCCGGTGGATGAGAAGCCTATGCGACGTGCGTCGGTGGCGCAGTTGCGGCAGCTGCTGGCCGAAGCGGAAATCACCGCGTATATCGGCGGGTGACGGTAGCGCAGCGGTGCCTGCCTTGGGTGGGTGCGGACCGTTGGTCCGCACTGTGCTTCGGGCATTTCGATGGCTGAGCGGAGAGCAGTCGAGCAAGCTCGACCCTACAAAAGCGGTGTTACCTGCCCTGGCAGATGATGCCGATCATGCTCCCGCTACCAGACAAAACGGGTATCGCGCAGCGGATCGCTGAACAACCGCGGCAACCACGGGGCGGGAGCTCGCCGCGGATACTCCCGCATCATCTGTGCGTGCATGACCTGCAGGCCCCGCAGCAACCAGATCTGGTCATAGATGTCGTTGAACCCATCCGACCACCCACTCTTCACCCGCTCATGCTCGACCGCCTCCAACGACGGCATCTGGTCCAGCGACACCTCCAGGATCGTCAACAGTGCTGTGTTGATCTGCGCATTCTCAACACCCGCCCTGCGCACATCCTCCAATCGAGCGCGAATCCGTCGGCAGTCGTACGGGACGCACCCACCCGTGGCGGTGATGTAGTCGGCGATGTCCGCCAGCATGTCGGCTTTCAGCCGCCACACCACTTCGCTGTCCATCACCTGCCGCACCCGCATCGTGCGCAACGTGCTCGCCCTTACCTCCTCCGGCGTGGTGAACGGTGCACCCGGCGTGCGGCCCGCGTGGCGCACCAGCACGATGCGATGGATCGCCTCGCTGGTGACGCCCTCGATCCGCAGCGCCGCTGCCTGAGGATGCACGCGCGGCGGCGGCACGCCCAGCATCTGCCACAGGTACCACAGCACCAGCAGCAGACCGGCGATGCATAGCCCGCTCATCAGCGTCCACAGGTCCAGGTTCCGGGTGTAGTAGCGAAAGCGCGCCCGCCAGATATAGAACGTGCGATAGCTGACGATTCCACTTACCCATCTGTACATTGCCTTCTCCTCGGCAAGGACCCCGGCGCGGCGGGGTTCATTACGCGCACCACGCCGGGGCCGCATGGCTTACCAGCCGATGCCCACGCCGACGCCCATGCTGCGTTCACCGCTGTTGGTGAACGCGCCATTGAGGCTGAAGGTGGCCGAGCCCTTCTCGTTGAGCACACGCTGGTAGCCCACCGCCATCGCCGACTCACCCTCGCTGTAGCCCACGCCCGCACCCAGGCGGTTGTAGGTGGCCAGGCCGGCGGTGTTCATCGCCATCGCGGTCTGTGCGCTGCTCATCGCCGCCATGCGGTTGAAACGCTTGTCCATCTTGTCCAGGCGACGTTCGAAATTGCTGATCGCCCCATCGGTGTACTCGTTGGCGCGTGCCAGCATCTTCTCCAGTTCAGCGGTATCGACCTGGGGCTTCGGGGTGTCCTCCTTCGTCTTCGGCTGCGGTGCAGGTTTCTCACCCTCGCCGACCGACGCCACCTGCTGGCCGCCTTCGGCCTGCGGCACCGGCGCTTCCGGTTCGGGCACTGAAGCCACCGCCATTGCCTGCGGCTGCGGCTGCGGCGCATCGATGCGCTGCTCCAGCCCGTCCATGCGGCCGTTGAGCTGCTGCTGCATCGAGTGCAGCTGGCCGCCATTGACCGCGTCGCGGCTGCCGGCCGCGATCAGGCCATTGGCAACGTTGGAAATGACCATGCCGTGGGTTCCGGCCAGAGTGAGCTGGTTGAGACCGTCCGCGCGGACGGAGGGCGTGTCCTGGAACACGCTGCGCAGCTGCGACTCGACCTGGTTCACGCGCGAGCGGTTGCTGACCACTGCGCCGTCGAGTGCTTCCAATGCACCATTGAGCGTGGACTGGGACTGGCCCTGCACGGTGAAGCTGGGGCCGACGATGTTGCCGTTGGCATCGACTTCACCGCCGAGCGCGGACAGCGCACCGCGCAACTGGCCGACGGTGGCGGCGTTGTGGTTGGCGGTGCCGTTGGCGATGTTTACGAGGCGGCGTTGAATGCTCCCGCTACCAAACGAAACAGTACTTTTCTCAGTTGCCACTGCACCAACTCCCAACGCGAGGGAGCTATCTGCACCCTTAAGGACCATAGCGCTCTCCCCAATGGCAATGCCGTTGCGTTCCCACACCTGCGCACCAGCTCCTACGGCAAAGCCACCACTCGAATCTTCGGAAACCCAAGACCCACGTCCAAGAGCCACCGAATTCACCCCCAGCGCAGCTGCATAGGAGCCAATGGCTGTTCCACCGTCAACTCCCGTTCGGGCAGAGTCGCCAATTGCCACTCCGAGGAAGCCAGCCGACGCGCCTTCACTAAGCTGGTCTGTATCGATCTTGAAGAAGCGGTGCTGGTCCTCAATCTGCGATACCCGATCGCTGACACTAAACAACTGGCGCCCGGTAACTACATCTCGACTATCCGTGGAGAGCGAGCCGTCGGCCACACCAGTCAAACGCGCACCGCCGAAATCTATCGGACCGCCCGCATCGAATCCACGCATCGCCCGCTCGCGCATCTCCCGCTCCTTGCGCATCGCCTCCAGATCATCTCGATTCTGCGAGATCTTCTGCTCTGCGGCGTACAGCTGATTTCCCGTTACGGCGTCACGGCTTCCAGGGGCCACCCGACCGTCAGCCAGATTGGTCAACACCATGCCGTTCGCGCCATTCAGTGCGATCTGGTCCATGCCATCGCCACGGGCCGAGGGTGAATCCTGGAAGATCGAGTTGAGCTGGCCTTCCACCTTGTCCGCACGGCGGCCTGCGGTGGTGACAGCTCCATCGAGCGCCATCAGTGCGTCCTGCACGGTGTTCTGCGTTCCGCCCTGCACCGAGTACGTCGGGGCAATGATGTTGCCGTTGGCATCCATGCCTGCTCCGCCGCCAAGGGTAGCGAGGGAGTCTTTGAGCTGGGAGACGGTAGTGGCATTGTGGTCGGCAGCACCTCGAGCAACGTTTACTAAGCGGCGATAAGCAGTTGCGCTTCCAAATGATGCAACGCCAGCCTCATTCGCTTGCGAGCCTTCACCGATCGCCAGTGATCCATCCGCCCCTTTCCCAACCTTCGCTCCAGCGCCAATCGCAACCCCCCCCCTTGCACCACCCTCCGAAATACCGACCTCAGCGCCCGCCCCAAGGGCAAAGCCATTGTCGGAACCTTCATGTACCGTTGAAGCACGTCCAACGGCCACCGAATTTCTACCCAGTGACTTCGAGTGTGTTCCGACTGCAGTCCCACCCTCGTTGCCTGTCTTAGCCGAATTACCTATAGCGACACCCACTGGTCCTGCCTCAGCAGGTTCGCTGGTAGGAGCCGCACCGATGCTCACGAACTGACTTACGTCCTCTAGAGCTGATACCCGTGAATTGGTTGAGTAGAGCTGTTTACCAGACACTGCTTCAGCGCTGCTGGCGTTCAACAATCCATCCGCCACACCACTGATCCTCCGGTTGGCATTGGCGCTGTTGCGCACGTCCAACGTCGTACCGCCGTTCTTCTCACCCAGACGCACATTGCCAGTCGTAGACACTTGTGCCACCAGCCCGCCAAGCGCTGCGGTCTCGACCAACGCCTTGGCTGCATCCGTCTTTGCCGCCGCCGCCTCTGTGCCCGCAGTTCTGGCAACACTCTCCACCGCCGCCACCTTGTCATTGGTGGCATTGAGCTGCCTGCCGTTGACGGCCTCAAAGCTGCTGTCGCTGACCACGCCTTCGGCCACGCCGGTCAGTTTCCGGTTCGCATTGGCGCTATTGCGCACATCCAGCACCGTTCCGCTGTTCTTCTCACCCAGGCGGACATTGCCGGTTGCCGACACCTGCCCCACCAGGCCGCCCAGCGTCACCACCTGAGTCAGCGCCTTGCTCGCATCAGCTTTGGCCTCTCCCGCAGCGGTCTGTGCCTTGGCAACATTCTCATTGGTCGTGTTCAACTGCCTGCCGGTCACTGCTTCCGTGCTGGAGGTGCTTAGCGTGGCATCGGCCACACCGGTCACCTTGCGGTTGGCATTGGCACTGTTGCGGATATCCAGCGAGGTACCGCTGTTCTTCTCGCCCAAGCGGACACTGCTGGTGGACGAAGCCTGGCCGATCAGGCCGGTCACCGTGGTGACCTGGGCCAGGGCCTTGCTGGCATCAGCCTTGGCCGCATCCGCAGCGGTCTGCGCCTTGGTGACATTGCCATTGGTCGTGTTGAGCTGGCGTCCATTCACAGCGTCGGTGCTGGTCGTCGTCAGCGCGCCGTCGGACACGCCACTTACCTTGCGCGTGGCCAGCACCGCATTGCGCATGCTGACTTCCGTACCGGTATTGCTGTTGGCGATGCGTACGACGCCACCTGCGGAATCCTGCTTGATCATGCCGTCAACCCGCTCGTTCATGGCATGCAGCTGCTTGCCGGTGACCGCATCGGTGCTGGAGGCCGTAATGCGGGCGTCCGCCACGTTCACGATGCGACGGCGCACCGAGGCGCTGCCTACCGACACCGTATTGGCTTCCGTGGCCACCGAGCGAACGCCCAGGGCTACGGCGCCCTGTGCGGACGCAGACGCCGCATAGCCCAGGGCAACGCCGTCCGTAAGGGCACGGCTCTCACCGCCGATGGCGATGGCACCGGTGTAGCCCAGGCTTCCCGCACGGGCACCGCCCCCGATGGCAACACCACCTGTGCCTGCACCGGTGTCTACCCTCGCTCTGCTTCCAAGCGCCACTCCGTCAACACCATTTGAGAACGTACTTGCACCCAAGGCCACCGCATTCTCCTGCTGCGCCACCGAGCTCAATCCCAGGGCGATTGCATTTGTGCGGGTGGCAGACGAATTTGCACCAACCGCCATCGAACCCGCAGCCGAAGTGCTGGAGTTGGCACCGAGCGCAAGGGCATCCACGCCACGCGACGACGAGCCGCTGCCGAGTGCGATGGCATTTTGTGCCCTGGCCTCTGCTTTGTTCCCCAAGGCAGTGGCACCAATGTAGGCGGCATAGGCATTGGCACCAACGGCCACGTTGTGGCCGCCATCAGCGGAGGTCCTGGCGTTGTAGCCTACCGCCACGCTATCCACGGCATAGGTGCTTGCCTTGAATCCGAAGGCAGCGCTGTTCTGGCCGTTGATCCGGGCACCAATACCAAAAGCGGTGGTGTTGTCGCCCTTCATGTTCACGCCTGCACCGTAGCCAAGCGAATTCCGGCCACTGCTCAACGCATAGCCGATAAATGTGGAGTCCTCATAGGAACCAGTAATGGGCGAACAGGAGACAAACTCGCCATTTCCCAGATTGAAGGGATCGCACCCAATGTAGTAACGGGTCTTGGCGTGCACCTCTCCGCCCGCCAACATCAGCGCGACCATCAGCAGTCCACCGGCGCCAGCTGCGCGGCTCGATTTCCTGCCACAGGGCCTGGTCAGCTCGCTGGCCACCTCCCAGCAGCCTTTGGCGTGATTCCAGATACGACGATAGATTCGATTCATGTGTTTCTCCTTAACAGGACAAGGAAAGTGAGCCCCGTGCCGGGCACGGGGCGGGCAAAGTGCGGGCTCAGGTCGCCGTCGGTTCGATCGTCCGCACGTGTTCGCGATAGCCATCGCGGGTGAGCCGGTAACGCAGTTGCAGCGAGTTGCCCGGCTGAAGCTGGAACGGCAGCGTCAGTGCGGCATCGGGGTAGAGGCTGTGCGATACGGGGTGTGGCGTGCAGGTGCCCGCGGCCGTGCACTCCTCGGCACCGATGATTCCCACGCGCAGCGTGCCGGTGTTGTGCAGCGTGTTGTCCTGGAGGCGCAGATCCACCACACCGTCGTCGGGGGTGACGTTGACCAGCGCCCCCCAGACCAGGCTGACGCCGATGTTTGCCTGTGCGCCCTCGCCGTCTTCGAGGGGAGCGTCATCCGGCCCGCGCACACCTTCGAAGTAGAGGCGGTAGGCTGTTTCCTTCTGGACCTGCTGCAGCGGAATTACCCGGATCAGGCGGTTGCCGCCGCCGGAAAGTGCGAACTTGCCGGGGGTGATGGCAATCGCCGCATCCGAGGCCTCCATCTCCTGTTCTTCTTCGGCAGGCGTGGCGGGATTGACGATGCGCCGCAGGCGGGTCTGCACGTACTGCGGAATGGTCGACTGCGAGTACACCCGGATCTGGGTGCCGCGCTTGGCTTCCACCGCTGCGCGCATCGGGTGAATGGAAAGGTTGGCGTGTGCCGGCAGTGCAAGCAGGGCGCTCACCGGCAGCAGGCAGAACAGCAGCTTCTTCATGGCAGGCTCCTCGGGATCAGGGTTTGGCAGTAGGGACATCCAGCACCACGGTCAGCTCGCCCTCGTAAAGGCCGGGGCGCTGGCTGGCGATAGGGGTGGGCGGTGTTTCCAGGGTCAGCGGCGTGGGCACGCAGTACACCGGCTGGCTGATGCCCGGCAGCATCACCAGCCGCAGCTGTGCGCTGTCGATGCCGCGCAGCTGCTGCTTGACGTTGTGCTTCATCGCCAGGCGATGGCCGCCGTAGTCCAGGTGGACCCGGTAGTCCAGGCGCTGGCTGGCATCGCTGCCGCCATCGCGGTGCCAGAGCGAGAAGTCCGATCCCGCAGGTGGGCGTGGACCGCTGTCGCGAACCGTGACGTCGAGGTACTCGCTCTGCGAACCCAGGCCGTCGTACAGGCACATATCCAGCTGTTTCCTGCCACCCACCACCTTCTGGATGGGGTCGTAGCGCAGATCGAGATTGACCAGCGGCGCGACGGTGTCGAAGGTCGGGAAGTAGATCGAGATCGCGTCGTAGTCGGTGACGGTGAAATCGAAGTTGAAGGTGGCTGTGGCGACGGGTGCTGCGGCGGGGTCGGCCTTGATGTTCAGGCGCATCGTGGCCTTCCAGTGGCCTGCGACGAGTCTGGAGAGCTCGGTCGCTGGGATTTCCAGATATACGCCTGTACCAACTGGCTGTCCGGAACTGCATATGTACCAGAACGACGCATTCAACTGCCTTCTGAGCGTGTCCCAGTAGTCGATAGCGCAAACCCAATCCGACATGACTCTCTGTAAATATCCCTGCGCCCGAAGTTCGCTACGTAGGCCAGTCCTCTGCTCCACGAACAGCAGATCGACATTGCTACTGCCAAGTGACACTCCCGGTTCACCATCAAGAGGGCACCGACCGAATTCACTGTCAGAAGCAGACTCACAAACCACATGGATCTGCCCATACTTCAGCGCCAGGTCGTGACTGAATCCCAGCACCGTCCGCGGCGCCCACAACTCCACATCACCGGGTACCGCCGAGCGATCCCAGCTCATCACGATGTCCCGGCTCTGGTCCGCCGGATGCGTTTCCGGCGGCCACTGCGCCCACGCCCGCGGCATCACCAGCACCGGCGCACACACCAGCATCAACACGAACATCCAACGCCGGCTCATGGCGTACCTCCTGCAGCAGCGGTCCGGGGCGTGGCGGCAATCAACGCGCGTTCCTGCAGCAGGCGGGTCACGCGGGCCTGCTGGCGGATCTCGGCCGGCAGCTGGGCCACGGCCAGCGGCTCGCAGTGCACGGCACCGACCAGCAGCACCACCTGGCGGCGCTCGCGCACCTGCAGCGGGCAATGCAGCAGGCGGTCGTCCTGCAACAGGTACAGCGTCGTTTCGCGACGCGGGAAATCGGCGACGAAGCCGCCGTTGGCGCTGGTGCCGGGCACCGGCGCGTTGAGAATGCGGGCGCCGCCCAGCGGCGCACCGGCCAGGTCACGGGCATGACCGATGAAGGTGTAGGTCACTTCGATCGGCACCGGCATGCGCATCAGCTTGCCGGGCGTGAGGAACATTGGCCGTGCACCGCCCACGCCGGTCACGCGGATGGCGGCGATGCTGTCCAGCGTGCTGGCGTCCTGCACTTCGGCACGTTGCGATTGATAGGCCGGTAGTGGCAGCAACCGGCGTTCGCCGATCTGCAGGCGTTGCCTGCGCAGCCCGCCCACCTGCAGTTCGGCGGCCACGCCGCGCAGGTCGGCGTCATCGGTATCGGCCACCTGCACGGCAAGGCCGGCGTCGGCGCCGTTGGCACCGCTCCAGTAGAAGCCGCGACGACCAAGCGCGAAGCCGGAATTGTGTGCGCCGCTGTAGCCGGTCTCGCTGCGGCCACGCTGCTGGTAGCGCGCCACGCTGGCGCTGGTGTGGCCGATGCCATTCTGCAGCTGACCACCCAGTGAAGCGCTGTAGCGCTCGTTGTTGTTGGCGCGCAGCTCGCCGGACAGCTCGCGGTACTGTGTATCCAGTTCCTGGCGCAGGCTCTGGCCGACGCTGTAGTCGATCGCCGGGCGCTGATGCTGCGGCTGGCGCACATCCACGGCATAGCGGCGCTGTCCATCACCGGCAGCGCTGCGGTGCCGACGGCTCAGGCTGAGGTTGACGTAGATGCCACGGTCGCGCTCGGTGCTGCCACGCACGCTGTCGGTGCTGTTCTGCCGCCACACGCCCACGCGCGTGGAGACGCTGAAATCCTGCCAGCGATGGCTGCGGCTGAAGCTGGCCTGCCAGGTGCGGCTGAGCAGCGGCTCGCGGCGCGGTTCCAACGGCCCCGGCGGCAACAGCGGCTCAAGCCCGAACAGCGGATCCTGCTCGAACGCTGGCCGGTGCCAGCCGGTGCGCCAGGTCTGGCGCCGGGTGTAGCCCACGTAAACATTGCCGCCCGCCAGCGGCAGCGACATCGAACCACTGAGCGCGTTGGTGCAGCCCAGCTGGTCGCGCGCCTCGGCCTCGAACTGGCAGGCCTTGCCACGCATGCGCTGCTGGTAGAGATTCCACGACGCCGTGCGCCGGTACGACAGCTGGTGCTGCTGCCCGTTGCTGCCGTCGCTGCCGCGCATGCCGCTGAAGGTGGCGCGGACTTCCTGCGTGGCCATCACCCGGCGCAGGTCCAGGCGCAGCTCGCCGTAGCGGTGCCCGCCGAATGTGGCGGCACCGGCGGTGATGGCCGCGTCGCGGCCCAGCGGCACGCGCACGCCGGCCATCGCGATGCGCTCGCCATCGAACGCATCGCTGCGGCGCTCATTGCGGTGGCCACCCTGCACGAACCATTGCCACTGGCTGTTGGTCCAGTCGCCGCCCTTGTCGAAGGGCGCCTCCTCGGTGCGCACCAGCACACCGTCCTCGTAGATGCGCATGCGGACCAGGTAGTTGCCGAACGGGAAATTGCGGGTGTCGATCTGGTTGATGCCGGCCTGCAGGTAGAAGGTCTGCAGCAGGCGCTCGCCATCGAACACGTCCACCCGCGCATCGCGCGCCAGCAGCACGGTCAGCGGGCTGGCCTGCACCGCCGCGTCGGTGTCCACATAGGCCTGGGTGGTACCCAGGCGTGCGCCCTGGAAGCGGTCCAGCGGCAGCATGCTGAAGCTGAAGGTGCCGCCCTGCGGACTGGACAGGTTGCGGCGGTCCATGCGCCCGGCCTGCAGGTAGTGCGCCGGCCCCAGGTCGTGGCGGTAATAGACGTTGTCGAACTGGAAATCGTCGTCGCTGTGGCTGCGATAGCGCTGCTGGTTGTAGTACCACTCGGCCGACAGGTGGCCGCGATCGAACAGGCCCAGCGTGCCGACGCCGCGTGCCGACAGCGACTGGTAGTCACGGCCGCCACTGAGGTTGAGCGTCTGCTGATGCAGGAACGCGTTCTCGGCATTGGCGGTGACCGTGTGGAAACGCTCGGCGGCAGGCTTGCCGGGAATCCACTGGCGCGCAACGAACAAGCGCACCGCGCCCTCGCCTTCGTCATACAGCGCGCGCACCTCGTCGGGAGCTTCCGGCGGATCGATGTAGCCGCAGCCGGCGCTGGCACCACCGAAGCGGCAGGCCAGATGGCTGTTGCGCGGCAGCGGCTGCGACAGCGCAGGCAGCAGGGCGGCCTGCGCCTCGGCAGGCAGGTCCAGTGACTGCAGCACGCGCGCGGGATCTTCCAGCTGCACGTGCTCCAGGGTCACGCGCACCGGCGACAGCCCGGCCGAGCGGCCGAACAGCTGGATGTCGAGTTGTTCGGTCTGGCCTTCGACCAGATCTTCAAAACCGGGCGGGACGCCGCGCGCGGCCGCCAGCGGAGTGGACAACGCCAGGGCGAGCGCGACCGCCAGCCGGGTGACGGCGGGGGCGTGTAGGGTCATGGGGGCACCGCTGCAAGCGGCCGGCCCGGGATGCGGGCCGGCGCGGGGGATTACGGCGTAGCCGCCTTCTGGTTCAGCACGACGTTGACCAGGCCGCTGTACGCGCCCTTGGTGAGGATCGGCGCCGGCGTGGTCTGTGCGATGGTCAGCGGCATCGAGATCGAGGCGCCCGGGGTCGAGCCCGCACCGTTGAACAGGTCAGCGGCCTTGTACTCGATGGCGGCTGCACCCAGCGCGCGGTTGTTCAGGCTGATGGTCATCGGCACGGTCACGGCGCCGGTCTCGTTGGCCAGGAAGAAGCTGCCATCGATGCGGGCTTCGATATCCGCGGTTTCATCGTTGGAGTGGATGCGCACGCGCTGCGTGTTCGGAATCAGGCCGCGCAGCGGGTCGTGGGTGAGGGTGACCATGTCCGGCAGCGGCGTGCCGTCATCGCGCAGCAGCGCCAGGGTCGGGTCGACGTCGGCGTAGACGGAGATCTTGGTTTCCACGGCGTGCGCGGACAGCGAAGCAGTGGCCAGCGCTGCAGCGAGCGCGGCCTTCTTGATAATGGCGTGCATGGGTGTCTCTCTCGGACAGGGGGAATATGAAAGCCCCCCCTCCCCTAAGGAGAAAGGGAGGGAGGCGCCGCCCGCAGAGGTGGTTGCGGGCGACGGAGAGAATGTTAGGAATCCATTGCCATGCAGGCCATTCAAGCATTCCTAAAACGTTGGAGGTTAAGGAGGATTCTTGAAGGCGCTCAATGTTTGAGGGTTATGCAAACTCCCTCACTGCTTGAATGCAATAAACCTCATTGCCTTGGGTTTGTAGAGTCGGCTGTTAGTCGACTGCTCTTCCGATACTGCGCGAAGCACACACGCTGCGCGCGTGAGTCGAGTACGGCTCGACTCTACAGCGGGTCATCCACGCATGGCGTGGATCTGCTGGATGGCATCAGGCCGCCCTTCGGCGGCCTGATGAGACATCGCGTTGGCGCACGATCAGAAGAAGATCGCGTACAGGATCAGCAGCGGAATCGGTACACCCAACAACCAGAGCAGAATCATTTTCATTGCAGGTCTCCTTGCGTGGAAGGCGGTTTACAGATCGCGGCGGCGGCCGCCCCAGGTGGCGCTGAGGCTGGCGAAGAACGCACCGATCAGCAGGGTGATGAACAGCCACAACGCGGCATAGGCGGTCGCCTTTCGGGCATCGTCGGCGGCCTGCTTGGCGGTGTTCCTGGCCTTCTCCAGCGCCGCACGCATGCGCGTCTGCACATCGGTCACGCGCGCCTGCGCTTCGGCCGGGCTCATGCCGGTTTCGCGCGCGATCAGCTGCGCCAGGTACTGGGTGTCGGCCGGATCCAGGCCATCGCCCTGCAGGCTGTTGACGATGATGCGGTTCACTTCGGCACGCACTTCGCGGCGGTCACCCATCGGGCCATTACCCGGCATCGGGCGCGGCGGCAGGCCTACGCGCACATCGCGCGGCCCGACGCTTGCAGCCGGCGGCGGTGGGGCCGGATCTGTCGCCGCTACGCCGGACGCTGCATCAGGCGCGCCCGGGGCCGGCGGCGCGCCTGCAGCTGCCGGACCCGCATCGGTAGCGTTGCGGAACAGTGAATCCACCCAGTAGTTGAGGTCGCCTTCCGGGGCCGCCGCGGCAGTGCTGCCCGCGCCCGCGGCAGCAACGCCGGCCGTGGATGCGGCAACGCCCGCGGCGGCACCGGCCACCTTTGCGCCGGCGCCCAGCACGCCACCGATTGCCGATGTGAGCAAGCCCGCGGTCAGCAGCGTGGCGACGGCCCACGACACGAAGCCATGCGCGGTATCGCGGAAATAGGTTTCATCGCCATGGTTCTGCGTCCACTTGGTACGCAGGCGGCCCGCCAGATAGCCACCCAGGCCGGACGCGGCCAATGCGGTGAAGGTGAGCCAGATGATGCTGGACCAACCGAAGGTCTCTTTGCTGACGCCTTCGAACGACCATGGCGACACCGACGACAGGCCGAGGCCAACACCGAGGATCAGCAGGATGAGGGAGAGTGCAGCGGCAGCGGTGGCGCCAGCGAAGATCGCGCCCCAGGAAACGGCGCTTTCGCTGGGAGGGGCGACGATCGGGGCGGTGACGACGGCGGCGACGTCAGGGCCGAGCGGTCCGCGCTCGGGTGGGTCGAATCGGGTACTCATCGGGATGGACGCTCCATTTCAGGTGCTGCGGATGCAGCTGGCGTCCTGAGGCTGCGCGAGCGCTTGTGAAGCTGGCGAGACCCTTGAATCACGCGGTCTTGGCGCGGTAAAGCGCGTGCCAACCAAGGTTGGCACCTACCGAAGGCGGGTGCGGCGGTAGATCCGCGCCGTGCGTGGATGGGAAAGCGTGCCAACCAAGGTTGGCACCTACCGAAGGCGGTTGCGGTGGTAGATCCGCGCCGTGCGTGGATGATTTTTCGCGGGCGCCGAAATCGTGCGGACCAACGGTCCGCACCCACCAGGTCCGCTCCAAAAAAAACGCCCCGCGGATGCGGGGCGTTCTTCTCACGACTCACGCGGGGCGATCAGCCCTGGTAGTCGCGCACGTCGCTGCCGGTGTAGACCTGGCGCGGACGGCCGATCTTCATTTCCGGATCAACCTGCTGTTCCAGCCAATGCGAGACCCAGCCGGAGGTACGGCCCAGGGCGAACATGACGGTGAACATTTCGGTCGGGATCTGCAGCGCCTTGTAGATGATGCCGCTGTAGAAATCGACGTTCGGGTACAGCTTGCGGGCGACGAAGTACTCGTCCTGCAGGGCGGCCTGTTCCAGCTTCACGGCCACGTCCAGCAGCGGATCCTGCACGCCCAGCTGCTTGAGCACCTTGCTGGTCATCTCACCGATGACCTTGGCGCGCGGGTCGAAGTTCTTGTAGACGCGGTGGCCGAAGCCCATCAGGCGGAAGCCGGAGGTCTTGTCCTTGGCCTTGACCACGGCGGACTCGACGTTGTCGGCGCTGCCGATTTCTTCCAGCATCTTCAGCACGGCTTCGTTGGCACCACCGTGGGCCGGACCCCACAGCGCGGTGACACCCGCAGCGACCGACGCGTACGGGTTGGCACCGGTCGAACCGACTAAACGTACCGTCGAGGTCGAGGCGTTCTGCTCGTGGTCGGCGTGCAGGATGAACAGCAGGTCCAGCGCCTTCACCACGTCCGGGTTCAGGTCGTACTGGCCGTCAGCCGACTCGAAGGTCTGCTTCAGGAAGCGGCTGACGTAGTCCAGCGAGGTGTCCGGCTTGTTGGCCGGCAGGCCCTTGCCGTGGCGGTAGATCAGCGCCGACAGGGTCGGCACCTTGGCGATCAGGCGCACGGCGGCCTGGCGGCGCTGTTCGGCGTCGGACAGGTCCAGCGAGTCGTGGTAGATGGCCGACAGCTGCGCGATCGCAGCGGCCAGGATGGCCATCGGATGGGCATCCTTGGCGAAGCTGCCGATCAGGGTGTTGATCGACTCATCGACGTTGGCTTCGGCGGTCAGCTCATCGGTGAAGGCCTTCAGCTGCTCGGCGCTCGGGCGCTCGCCGTTGATCAGCAGGTAGGCCACTTCGACGTAGCTCGACTTTTCCGACAGCTGTTCGATCGGGTAGCCACGGTACAGCAGCACGCCCTTGTCGCCGTCGATGTAGGTGATGGCGGACTTGCAGCTGGCCGTCGCGGTGAAGCCGGAATCGTAGGTGAAGAACCCCGTTTCCTTGGTCAGCTTCGCGATGTCGACGCAGTCGTTGCCAAGGGTGGGTTTGATGACGGGCAGAACGACCGACTTGTCGCCGGCGTTGAGCGTGACCTGATCAAGATCGGACACTGTGTGCGCTCCTTCATGGGAAGGCGCCTGCCCAAGCGCATTGGTCAGGCACGTGAATGACGTCCTCGGCCTGTGCCGGGGATCAGGTCATTATCGCACAGCAGCATTTGCCCGGCGCTAGACAGAAGTCGTATACGACAGGCAGCCAGACACCGGCCGTTGAGCGGCCCGGATCGGCAAAAGCGTTGTCACACGAACGCAGTGTTCCGCCCATCCAAACGCCCGTTGGGTTGGCGTTGGGGAAAAACAAACGGCCGCGCAGAGCGCGGCCGTTGGTTCGAAGCTGGATCGACAGATCAGCGCGCGTAGCGCTTCTGGAACTTGTCGATACGGCCCGAGGTGTCGATGACCTTGTGCTTGCCCGTGTAGAACGGGTGCGAAGCCGAGGAAATTTCAACCTTGACCAGCGGGTATTCGTTGCCGTCTTCCCACTGGATGGTTTCCTTCGTCGCCATGGTCGAGCGGGTCAGGATCTTGAAATCGGAGGTGACGTCATGGAAGACGACGTCGCGGTAGTTCGGATGGATATCGGCCTTCATGGGCTCACACCGTAAATGGGCTGGTGGTCAAGAGCGGCATTATAAGCACCGGTTGCCGCCCGGGGCAACCGGTGCCGGTCAATCGACGTCAGTCCGCACCCAGGGCCTGGCGCACCAGGGCCTCGAAACGCTGCTGGTCGTAGGCCATCAGCAGATCGCAGTTGTCCGGCTGGCCGGTCTGGCGGTTCCAATCGACGATGGTGGCGCCGCGGCTGAACGTGCCGTTCAGCTCCACGTTCAGCGGGCGCGACTCGACCCGCAGCTGCCCTTCGGGGTTCAGCGCCCAGGCCATGGCCACCGCATCGGCGGTGTACCAGCGCCCGCCCTTGCTGTCTTCGGACAGACCACGGGTCTTGCGCGAGATCAGTTCGTAGAAGCGGGCGCGATCGGAATCGGCCTGCAGCCACTTCTCGGCGTCCTGCAGCGGCAGGCCATGGGCGACGGTGGCCTCCCAGTCCGACACCAGCAGGTGCTTGAACGAGGTGAACACCACGTGCGCCGCTTCCGGGTCGAACGCAATGTTGAATTCGGCCGCCGGGGTGATGTTGCCGTGGCAGGTGACCGCGCCGCCCATCACCACGATGCGCTTGATGCGCTCGGGCAGGGTCGGGTCCAGCTTCAGTGCCAGGGCAAGGTTGGTCAGCGGGCCCAGCATCACCAGCATCAGTTCGCCGGCGTGCTCGTGCGACAGGCGCAGGATGGCCAGTGCGGCGTGTTCGGCTTCAGCCTGGCGGCTCGGCGGCGGCAGGTCCACGTCGCCGTAGCCGTCACGGCCATGCACGTGGGCAGCGTCAACGGAGGGATGCAGCAGCGGATCCGGGCTGCCGGCAAACACCGGTACGTCGGTGCGGCCGACGATGTCGCAGAGCTTGAGGGCGTTGCGGACGGTGTACTGCAGGCCGACGTTGCCGGCGGCGATGGTCAGGGCGACCACGTCATGCCGTTCGTCGGCAAAGGCCATCAGCAGGGCCAGGGCGTCGTCCACACCGGGGTCGGTGTCGATCAACAGGGGGATCTTGTGGGTCATCGTTGCCGTCTTCAGATCGGCAACGAAGTGTGGACCGGGATGATGACCGTTGCAAGTACGGGGGGGGGGGGCCGGCAGGGCTGCGGCCTGCACCCGCCGGATCCACGGCAAACGCCAGAGCAACGGCAAAAGCTGGTTTCCTGGGGATGGCGGGGTGGATCCGGTTGCGGGGGACGCTGCAAGTACGTCCATGTAAGCTCGGTCGCCGCATCCATGCGGCTCACGCCCCCGCAACCGGATCCACCCCGCCTTCGACAGATTTCCGCGGCTGTTGGTGGGTGTCGACCTTGGTCGACACATCCATGCAATGCGTGGATGAACATGGAGTAGCAACTGTCTTGTCAGGGGCAGCCGAGGGCCACCTCGGCGTCTCGCTTACGGGCGTTGAGGATCACCAGCATTTTGCGCATGACCGCCACGAGCGCCACCTTGCTCGCTTTGCCCTTGGCCTTCAGGCCAGCGT
>NZ_JCAFSU010000015.1:0-108585 GCF_059369555.1 Stenotrophomonas sp. YJH_SMC_21 | reverse complement strand
TAAAGCTGCAGATGATTGATTCTGGCAACGTATCGCTTGCTTTAAAACAATTAATAGTTGCTTGATCAAACGTCTGCAAGATGGACAATCATCCTTCCTGCAGGCGCCTTCACAAGATACCTGCGCATACTTTCAAAGATCGAGGGAAGTGGCCTCAGCGCCGTTCCCGTGTGCTACGAAGTTTCCTTCGTAGCGAGCCGCCCATTATAGCCGGCTTTTCCGCTTCGTCAACACCTTTTTTCAAGGCCGTCTCACCGGGGTGGACGTTGTTGCCGATGCTGCTTCGGCGTTGGACCCGAAGGCCTTTCGTCGTTGCGAGCCGCCTATTATGCCGGACTTTTCGAGTCCGTCAACACCTTCGTTCGATCATCTCGTTCGTCGGTGGTGGCGTTGCTGTTTGCGTGCCGTTTCCGAAGAAGCGGTGCCCTGCAGCAAGGGAGCGAATTCTAGAGATCCTGCAGATTTCGTCAAGCATTTTTTTGCAGGGTGATGACAGAACCAAGGCAACGTCACGCATGGCATACGCTCGAAGATCACTGTGGCGTTGACCGCGCGTTGCGCGGTCAACGCCACAAGGGCTATCAATGCACGGATGCACAGTGGAGAGACGGCAATGAACATGCAGGTGCGGCAAGCGTGGTGGCGCGACCTTTCAGTACCGGCCCTCGTTGCCGGCTTCATTACTGTGCTGGTCGGCTTCGCCAGTTCGGCCGTCATCGTGTTCCAGGCTGCACAAGCTGTCGGTGCCAATCAGGCGCAGATCGCCTCATGGATGTGGGCACTGGGACTGGGCATGGGTGTCACCTGCATCGGGCTGTCACTACGCTATCGGGTACCGGTGGTGACCGCATGGTCGACACCGGGCGCGGCGATGCTGGTGGTCGGTGCCGGCGGCGCATCTCTTTCCGAGGCCACCGGCGCATTCCTGCTCGCTGCGGTTCTGGGCATGCTGGCTGGCTTCTCCGGCATCTTCGCCCGGTTGATGCAACGGGTACCGATGGCGCTGGCCGCCGGCATGCTGGCCGGGGTGCTGCTGCGCTTCGGTCTGGACGTGTTCGTGGCCATGAACACCCAGCTGGTACTGGCGCTGGCCATGTTCGCCACGTGGCTGGCCGGACGCCGCCTGTTCCCGCGCTATGCGGTCATCGCCACCCTGCTGGTCGGCATCGCGATTGCGGCCAGCCGTGGCCTGCTGCACGCACAGCAGGTGCAGCTGCAACTGGCGGTACCGCAATGGGTGACCCCATCCCTGTCCTGGACCGCGGTGGCCGGCATCGCCCTGCCCCTGTTCGTGGTCACCATGGCCTCGCAGAACATTCCGGGCGTGGCGGTGATGCGGGCATCCGGCTACGACGCCCCGGTGTCGCCGCTGATCGGCTGGATCGGTGTGGTCAATACACTACTGGCGCCGTTCGGTGCGTACGCGCTGAACCTGGCGGCAATCACCGCCGCGATCTGCATGGGCCGTGATGCCCATGAGGACCCGGCACGACGCTATACCGCCGCCATGGCGGCAGGTGCCTTCTACATCGTCATCGGGCTGTTCGGTGCCACCGTAGCCGCACTGTTCGCTGCCTTCCCCAAGGAGCTGGTGGCCTGCGTGGCCGGTATCGCGCTGTTCGGCACCATCGCCAACAGCCTGGCCAGTGCGCTGGCGGTAGAGCGGGACCGCGAGGCGGCACTGGTCACCTTCCTGGTCACCGCCTCGGGCGTCTCACTGGCCGGCATCGGCTCGGCGTTCTGGGGCCTGGTGGCCGGTGCGCTGTGCCTGCTGGTGCTGCGGCCCCGTCAGGACCGCTGACCCACCCTACCCGGCCAATGCTGCGCCGACGATGCTCAGCGCCACCGCGATGACGATGGCGATCAGTGTGGCGACCACGCTGGTGCCGCCACGCGCGGTCAGCTCGCTGCGCAGCCGTGCATCATCGTCGCCGGTGACGGCACGGGCCTGGGCGATCAGGCGCTGGCAGTGTGCCAGGTACCAGCTGTTGCCAAAGATGCCGGTGGTGATGCTCAGCGCGAAGGTGATGACCAGCGACAGGCCATCCGGCACATCCAGCCAGGTCTCCACCACGCTGATCAGCAGCAGCAGGCCAGCCCACATCGCCGCCAGGCGGTACATCCTGCGGTACATCATCCAGATCAGCCCGAGCAGGAAGGCCGGCCAATGCCAGGTGCCACTGCCCGTGGCAACGCCCTGATCCAGCCGCCAGCGCTGGCGATAGATCGGGAAGTTGCCGCCGACCACGCTGGCGTACAAGGCCATCTCGCCCTCCAGCCCGGCAGCCGCAGCCCTGTCCGGTGCGGCGGCCGGCGCACGATAGGGATCGGACGGATCGCCGACATCCGGCGCGATGCCCTCAACCGCAGGGGCTGCGTCGATATCCAGGGCCGGAGCCACCTCGACGGGGGTGGAAGCCTGCTCCAGTTCCGCCAACGGCCGCCATGAGGGCATGCCTTCGCACCAGAGCAGGGTGCGCGCCGTAACCGTCCCTTCCTGCTGCAGCTGGCGAAGACCGGCCAGATCCACCGGCCCACTGCTCTGCCTGCCATTGGCGTACCACCATTGTGCTTCCTGCATGTTTTTCCGTCCTTGCTACCTGCATCGACAAACTGAAATCGCTGCCCGCGCCTACAGCGCGGTACTGCCCAGGGTCTGCACCAGTTGATGGCGCGCACCCGCCGCAAGCGTAATCTGCTCCGGGCCTGCGTTGGCCACTTCCAGGCATACGTAATCGCGCCAGCCCTCGCCGACATCGGCCATCCTGGCTGCCGCCTCGGCGCCCGGATTCCAGACCACCAGCGTCTGGCTGCCTTCGCTGCGGATCTCGATCCGCCGCTGCAGTACGGGATCATGCAGCACGTAATGGCCCCCGGCACGGGTATAGATGCGATCGCTGCGACCGGGATCACGCGGATCGCGCAATGACCACGGTCCCTGTTGCAGGCGCAGCTGTGCATAGTCCTCGTACTTGTCCAGGTACTGCAGGCCGTCAAGGCCCTCGACCTCGACCCGCTTGGCATCGCCCACCCGGAAATAGCTGTGCAGGGCCTGGGTGAATGTCACCGGCGAGGTTCCGGTGTTCTCGGTGACCAGCTGCTGGCGCAGCTGGCGGCCAATGCGCAACTGCATCTGCAGGCGCAGGCCGCGATCGGCGCTGGGCGCAGGCGCCAACTGCAGCTCGACCTCGCCATCATCGCGCTGGCTGGCCTGCAGAAGCTCCCAGCGCGCGGTACGTACCAGGCCATGCGCCGGTACATCGGCGCTCTGGCCCTGGCGACCGAACCACGGCCAGCACACCGGGACGCCACCGCGGATGGGCGTGGGCAGCTCGGCGCGCGTGGGCGAAAGCCACAGCAGATCGGGCTGCCCATCAGGAATGAACGACAGCAGCTGGCCGCCGAACACGCTGACGACCGCCGTGGCGTTGGCGGTTCGCACCTGCCAGGCCTCCAGGCCGTGATACAGGCCGGTGCTGATGTCCGGATTCGACTGCATGCGATGACGCTCCTTGAAGACCGCGGCGATGATGTCGCGGTCAACGTGCCGCCGGCAAGGCTTTCTGCCCAGCGGGTGCGATGGCGGTCGCCTCTTCCTGCAGCGTGCGCAGGATGCGCTGGCCTGCGCGGCCGTCCACCTCGCTCCAGCCCAGGCGCTGCTGCTCGGCCTGGATCGCGCGGCGCGTGGCGGTACCGATCATGCCGTCGGCGGCACCGATATCGTGGCCGCGGGCCAGCAGCAGGGTCTGCAGCTGGCGGCGCTCATCGCGGCCCAGGCCCGGGTCATCGGTCGGCCAGGCGGTGGCCAACCCGTTGCCGCCACGCAATTGGTCAGCCAGCGTCGCGATCGCCAGCGCATAGCTTTCGGCGGCGTTGTAGCTGTAGATCGCGTCGTAGTTGCGGAACACCAGCAATGCCGGGCCCCTGTTGCCGGCCGGCAGCAGCAGCGCGGCGCGCGCATCCGCCGGCAGGTTGGCCGGAGCCAACACGCTGCCATCCAGCGCGGTCACGCCCTGCGCACGCCAGTCGGCCAGGGCGCGACGCTGGGTGCGGCCGGCCTGGCTTGCGTTGAAGCCCGCAGGAACGCGGACTTCCATGCCCCACGGCTCGCCGCTGCGCCAGCCGGCGCGCTTGAGGTAGTTGGCGGTGGAAGCCAGTGCATCGGGAATGCTGCCGACCAGATCGCGGCGGCCATCGCCATCACCGTCCACGGCGATGCGTGCATAGGTGCTGGGCATGAACTGCGTATGCCCGAAGGCACCGGCCCAGGAGCCGGTGAGCCCCTGGGCCTGCAGGTCGCCGCGATCGATCAGCTTGAGCAGCGCCAGCAGTTCACCGCGGAAGAAGGGTTGGCGACGGCCGGCGCAGGACAGCGTGGCCAATGACTGCAGCAGCGGGCGCTTGCCGAACACGCGGCCGTAGTCGCTCTCCACGCCCCAGACCGCGACGATGGTAGCCGGATCGACGCCGTACTGCGCCGACACGCGATCGAGCAGGTCGCGGTGCTGCTGCAGCAGGGCGCGGCCATCAGCCACGCGCTGGCGATCGACCAGCGCGGCCAGGTAGTCCCAGATCGGCGTGGTGAATTCGGGCTGTGCATCGAGCAGGCCGAGCACGGTGGGGTCCGGGGTGAGGCCGGCGGTGATCGCGTTGAAACGGTCGGCACTGATGCCTTGTGTCGCAGCGGTGGCCTGCAGGCCCGACAGGCAGCGGCTGAACGCCGGATCGATGTCGCCGGCAGGAGCGGCGGGCGCTGTCGGCGCCGAGGCAAGAGCGGCCGCCAGGCCGAGCGTGGTCAGAATGGGCATGGCGTCCTCCGTGTTGCCGTTGCACGGCCATCTTAGGGGTAGCGGTGCTGCTGAACCTGAAGCGGTACCGGCTGGCCGTCCGCCCTAGATGGCACGCAACAGGCGCAGGCCATAGGCCGGGCCTTCAGCATCCCAGCGCTGCATGACCTGCAGGCCAGCCGGCTGCAGCAGCGCTTCGAAGCTCTCGTCGGTGTACTTGTGGCTGTATTCGACGCGGATCGGTTCGTCGGCCTCGAAATGGAAGGTCCGGCCATCTAGATGGACGTCCTGTGCCCGCTGGCTGACCAGATCGGTCTCGATGCGCAGCCGCGCGACGCTGTAGCGGGCACGATGACGGAAGCCCTGCAGATCGAAGTCGCTGCCGACCTCGCGGTTGAGGCGGGCCAGCAGGTTGAGGGTGAATGCGGCGGTGACGCCCTGCGCATCGTTGTAGGCCGCCTTGATCAGCGCCGGGTCCTTGTGCAGGTCGATGCCGACCAGGGCCAGGCCATCACGCCCCATGGTCTGGCGCATCGCGCGCAGCAGCGCGACCGCGTCCTCGCCTTCAAAGTTGCCCAGCGTGGAACCGGGGAAGAACAGCAGCCGTCGCGCGGGTTCGCGTTCGGGCATGGGTACGGCGACGGGACGGGTAAAGTCGGCACAGACCGGCAGCATCTCCACCTCGGGCAGCGCCGGGGCCAGATGGTCGATGCTGGACAGCAGCGCGGCACGCGAGATTTCAATCGGCGTGTAGGCCACCGGGTCGTGCAGGGCGGCCAGCAGCAACGCGGTCTTGCGGCCACTGCCGCTGCCCAGTTCCACCACGTGCAGGTGCGGCCCGACGCTTCGGGCGATGTCCGGCAGTACCCGTGAAAGCAGGGCCAGCTCGGTGCGCGTGGGGTAGTACTCGGGGGTCTGCGTGATCTGCTCGAACAGGCGCGAGCCGCGCGCATCGTAGAAGTACTTGGACGGCAGCTGGCGCGGCGTGCGCGACAACCCGGCCACCACGTCGGTGAGGATCTGCTGGCGGCTGGGGGTGAGATCGGTCAGCGCCTGCAGTGCGTCGTGCACCGTACTCATGCGAGGTCCCTGGCCAGGCGCAGCCCGGAGAACTGCCAACGCGCCGGGGGCATGAAGAAGTTGCGGTAGCTGGCACGCACGTGGCCAGGCGGCGTGGCGCAGCTGCCACCGCGCAGCACCCATTGCCCGCACATGAACTTGCCGTTGTATTCACCGAGGTTGCCGGCGAAAGGGCGGAAGCCCGGGTAGGCGCCATACGCGCTGTGGGTCCATTCCCATACATCGCCGAACAGCTGACGCAGTCCACTGCCCCCTGCAGCCTGCGGGTGCAGCCGATCGTCATCGGCAAAATGACCGCGAGGCGGCAGCGTTGCGGCGGCAGCCTCCCACTCGAACTCGCTGGGCAGGCGCGCACCGGCCCAGCGGGCGCAGGCATCGGCCTCGTAGTAGCTGAGGTGGCAGACCGGCGCATGCGGATCCAGTTCGCGCCAACCGCCCAGGGTGTACTCGCGCTGCAGGGCGTCATCCCAGTACAGCGGGTGCTGCCAGCCCTCGGCTTCGCGCAGCGCCCAGCCTTCGCTGAGCCACCAGCGCGGTTCGCGGTAGCCGCCGGCGTCGATGAAGGCGCGGTACTCGGCATTGCTGACGGGGCGCTCGGCCAGTGCGTGCGCGGGGAGCAGCACGCGATGCGCCGGCGATTCGTTGTCGTAGGCGAAGGCGGTGTGCTGCGGCCATGCTGCGGCGCCGATGGTGACGATGCGCTCGGGCGACTCGATCCAGCCCTGCGCACTGGCAGCGCTGGTTGCAGGCTGCAGGTCCTCGCGGTAGGCCGGCTGCAACGGATTGCACCAGAACGCGTGCTTGATGTCGGTGAGCAGCAGTTCCTGGTGCTGCTGTTCGTGCTGCAGGCCCAACTGCAGGTGCTGCAGTGCCTGCTCATCAAGGTCGCCTGCCGCCAGCCGCGATTGCACCTGTGCATCGACCTGCTGGCGGTAGTCGCGCACCTGCTGCAGCGATGGCCGCGACAGCAGCCCACGCTGCGGCCGGGCATGCGCCGGGCCGAGGCTCTTGTAGTAGCTGTTGAACAGGTAGTCCCAGGCAGGGTCATGCGCCGGTGCAGGTGGGAAGCCGGCCAGCACGAAGCGTTCGAAGAACCAGGTGGTGTGGGCCAGGTGCCATTTGCTCGGGCTGGCATCGGCCATGCTCTGCAGCATGGCATCTTCGGCGCTGAGGGGGGCTGCCAGCTGCATGCTGCGGTTCCGCACACATGCGTACTGGCGGGCGAGATCGCGCTGCGGGGCAGCGACGGCGGTGGCTACGCTGTCCATCCGGGCAGCATCTGCGCAACAGGGTGAGTGCCATGTCATCGTTCGACGTCAACGCGTTCACATGCGTGACCATCCCGCATTCAAGAAGCCGGTGCGAACGCCGCTAACGGCAATGCTGCGGCCGCGTCGTCACCGCGCTGGAATTCCTGCTTGCCCCTGCATCCGCTCCGCCAGCCTGCGCATTACCTGTTCGTGCTGCCCGCCGTGCTGGTTGCCGTGGTGCTGTGGGCAGCACTGGGCAACGAAGACGTTGCCAGCCCGGCCCAACGCATCCTGCCCTGGCTGCTGGCCTGCCTCGGCGCCGGCCTTGCCCTGCTCTACCACCAGGTGCGTACGCTCTGCCTGCTGCTGGTGGTGGCGGTCATGTTCGCGCTGCTGCACCAGGACGTGGGCGGCTACCTGCACAGCGGCCACGTCACGTCGCTGACACCGCTGCGCTTCCATGCCATTTCGGCCTGGTTGCCCTTGCTGTTCGCGGGCCTGGCATTGTGGCCCGAGCGCGGGCGGCGCCGCCACGACCTGCTGTTGCGCTCCGTCGCCAGCGGCACGGCACTGCTGATCTTCCTGCTGCTGGCCACGCAGCAGCCGCGCGGCATGCACGATCTGCTGTCCAACCGCCACTGGAGCTGGATTCCGGCCGACTGGAACGCGCTGGCACAGCTGCCAGCGCTGCTGTTCCTTCTGGCAACCGCCGCGCTGGGCTGGCAGGCCTGGCGGCATCCGCGCCCATTGCACACGGCGATGCTGCTGGCCCTGCTGTGCCTGTGGTGGATGCTGCCACGGGTGTTCCTGCAGCCGGTGCTGCTGCCGGCACTGGCCAGCGCGGCCCTGCTGCTGATGCTGGGCGCGATGCTGCAGGAGTCCTTCCATATGGCCTTCCGCGATGAGCTGACCGGCCTGCCGGGGCGCCGCGCCTTCAATGAGACCCTGCAGCGGGCGCGCGGCACCTACAGCATCGCGATGGTGGACGTGGACCACTTCAAGTCGTTCAACGACACCCACGGCCACGACACCGGCGACGATGTGCTGCGCCTGGTGGCCTCGCGCCTGGACCGGGTGGGCGATGGTGGCCGGGCATTCCGCTATGGCGGCGAGGAGTTCGCGGTGGTGTTCCTGGATCGTCCCGCAGCGGCCTGCGTGGATGCAGTCGAGGCGCTGCGGCAGACCATCGAGGACACCCGCATGCAGCTGCGCGACCGGAGCACGCGCAGCCGCGACGATGAAACCGGGCGCCGGCAGCGCGGACGCGGCGGAAGCGGGCAGACGGTGCAGGTGACGGTGAGCATCGGGCTGGCAGACAGCCGCGTGGATGAGCGGCCAGCGGCAGTGATCAAGGCCGCCGACCAGGCGCTGTACGCAGCCAAGGACGGTGGCCGCAACCAGGTCCGCGCGCATGCCGGCCAGCGCGTGCTGGCGGCACGCGGCGGCTGAGGCTCACACCGCGTCGAGGTAGTACCAGCGGCCGTCGACGCGCAGGAAGCGGCTGTGCTCGGCCATCTTCACCGCGCTGCCGCCGCCCACGCGGTAGCGGGCGGTGAAGCGCACTTCGGCGCTGTCGGCGCCGGTGACAGTGTGCTCGTGCACGGTCAGGCCCAGCCAATGCGTACGCTGGCCGGGCGCATCATCCAGCGACAACTCGGCCGGACGGGTATCCGGATGCCAGCTCTGGCGCAGATAGTCCGCCAGCCCCCGCACATAGGCGCTGTAACGCGATCGCATCAGGCGCTCGGCATCGGGGGCGGCCTCACCGGCATGGAAACGGCCACAGCAGGCGGCGTACTCGGCGGGAAGGCCGCAGGGGCAGGGATCGGTGGGTTTTCGGCTCATGCGGACATTGTCGCCGGGTTGTGCGGATGGATCCACGCGGGGCACCGGTCAACCAGTGCAGGACAGGCGTATGCTGTCGCGCCCCCATATCGATTGATCGCCGTGCTGGAACTGGTTCCCCCTGAGTTGTGGTGGCTGGTGGTCATCGCCTTCATCGCCGGGCTGGTCGATGCCGCCGTCGGTGGTGGTGGGCTGGTGCAGCTGCCTGGCCTGTTCACGGTGCTGCCGCAGCAGACGCCGGCGATGCTGTTTGGTACCAACAAGTTCAGTTCGATGTTCGGTACCGGTGCGGCCGCCTGGCGCTATGCGCGCAACGTGCGCTTCCCGTGGAAGCCGGTGTTGTTCGCGGCCGGCACGGCCTTCATCTTCTCCTTCGCCGGCGCCACCGCGGTAAGCCTGCTGCCCAAGGACGCGGTGCGCCCACTGGTGCTGGTGCTGCTGGTCGCGATGCTGGCCTACACACTGTGGAAGAAGGACTTCGGCGCGCTGCACCGTCCGCAGGAGATCGGTCGCCGCGAACTGGTGATCGCGCTGGCGATCGGTGCGGCGATCGGCTTCTACGACGGCTTCTTCGGGCCGGGCACCGGCAGCTTCCTGATCTTCCTGTTCGTGCGCTTCTTCGGGCTGGATTTCCTGCGCGCCTCGGCGGCATCAAAGGTGGTGAACCTGGCGACGAATGTGGCGGCGATCTCGTTCTTCGTGCCGACCGGCAACATCCTGTGGCTGTTCGCGCTGCCGATGGCGGCGGCCAACATCATCGGCTCGGTGGTGGGCACGCGCCTGGCGCTGAAGGGCGGCACGCCGTTCATCCGCAAGCTGTTCGTGGGGCTGGTGGTGGTGCTGATCGCGCGGATGGCGTGGGATACGTTCCGCGCTGCGTGAACGCGGTTGCCGGCCAGCGGCCGGCACTACCGGGCCATGAACCCCGCCCATGGGTAGTGCCGGCCGCTGGCCGGCATCCCCATCCGATCAGGTCATGAACCCCGCCCATGGGCAGTGCCGGCCGCTGGCCGGCATTCCCATCCGATCGGGCCATGAACCCCGCCCATGGGCAGTGCCGGCCGCTGGCCGGCATCCCCATCCGATCAGGTCATGAACCCCGCCCATGGGCAGTGCCGGCCGCTGGCCGGCATTCCCATCCGATCGGGTCATGAACCCCGCCCATGGGTAGTGCCGGCCGCTGGCCGGCATCCCCATCCGATCAGGTCATGAACCCCGCCCATGGGTAGTGCCGGCCGCTGGCCGGCATTCCCCTTCAATCGGCCAGGTCAGGCGTCGGCTTCTTCCGGTTCGTTGGCCTGCTGGCGGCTGCGCTCGGGCAGCTTCAGGCGCTTGCCTTCCTCGTCATACTCGATCAGCAGCACGCCGGAGTCGTGGCGGCCGCTGATTTCGACGAAGCAGGCGCCGCCGATGAACGGTTCCAGTGTCATCACCGACTTCAGCGGGGTGGCAACCACCATCTGGAAGCCGAAGTTGTCGAAGATGTTCATCGCCAGGGCGGTGAACTCGTTGTCGGCCTTGTCGAAGGCTTCGTCGAGCACCACTGCGGCGTAGCTGGGCAGCTGGCTGTCAGCACCGCCGAGCTGGTAGCGCAGCGCGGCCGCCAGGCAGGTGGTAGCCAGTTTCTGGCGCTGACCACCGGACTTGCCGGCGCCGCTGCGATAGATCTCGACCTGCTGGCGCGTTTCCGCATCCAGCTCGACGCCGATGAACTCCACGTGCATGCGCACGTCCAGCACCAGCTCCCGCCAACGCTTGTCCTCGCCTTCCTGCGAGCCCAGGCGGTTGACCAGCTGGCGCAGCACGGTGAACTGCGATTCGGCCAGCTCGCGCTGCTCGGTCTGCTGCTGCGACAGCACTTCGCGCAGCTGCAGCTGGAACTCGCCCACTTCCGGCAGACGACGGTCGCTCAGTTCGATGGTCAGCAACGTACCGCGGTTGAACGGCACCTGTTCCAGGCTGGCGTTCACTTCGTCCAGGCGCTGGCCGATCGACTTGCGGGCCTCGGCGCTGTGGCGCTGCAGGGCCAGCAGGTTGTTCTTGCTCTGGTTCTGCAGCAGATCGAAGAAGCGCTCTTCGTGCTGCGGCAGGCCATCGCGCTCCAGTCGTTCGAGGCGTGCGAGGAAGTCCTCGGCCGAGGCCACCGACACGGTGAAGTCGCCCGATTCCTCCGGCCATTGCTGGATGAAGCGACGGAAGCAGCCGATCAGCTGGTTCTCGATGCGGTTGAGGTCCTGCTGCGAGGACGACAGCTGCTCGTTCAGCGCGTTGCTGACCTGGCGCATGTGCGCTTCCAGCGTTTCCAGGCTGAGCGGACCCTGCTCCTGCAGGCGCTCGGCAAGGCCGGCTTCCTGCTCCTGGGCCAGGCTCGGCAGCACCAGCGCACGGCTCTGCTGGCGCGCGCGGTCCAGGCGGTCGCGTTCCTTGACCAGCTGCCCGCGCTCGACGCGGACGTCTTCATAGGTGCGGCGGGCCTGCTCGATGTCGGCGCGCACGGCGTCAATCTGCTTGGCCAGCTTGGCGAGGTCGGCATTGCCTTCGCGCAGGTCGCGCAGCGTGGCCTCGATGTCGCTCAGGCGCTGCTGCGGGGCGGCGATGTCGATCTCGTTCCAGCTGATGCTGACCAGCTCGTGGCAGGCCAGGCGGCGTTCGTTGTCGCGGTCACGCTGCCCACGCAGGCGCGCGATGTCGGTCTCGCAGCTGGCGATGCGCTTCGCCAGTTCCTGAGCTTCGCGCTCGAAGGCGCCCACCTTGTCGTGGTTGTTGAAGCCGAGGATCCAGCGACGGCGGTCGCCCACCGCACTGCGGTCATCCTTCTCGAAACGGTCGCCCGGATGCTTGACCTGGCCTTCGCGGGTGATGCCGCGGTCGACGTTGCGCAGCTGCTTGGCATCCACGCACTCGTAGTCGAATCGCTTGCCGAGCTCGCGGCGCAGCCAGCTTTCGAACACGTGTTCGCGCAGTTCCAGCTTGTGCAGCAGCGACTTCGCCGACGGCTCACGGGCGAACGCATCATCGTTGCGGCGCACGCGGTAGTAGGTGAAGCGCATGCCCAGGTGGGTACGGTTCACCCACTCGGCGACGTCGTTGTAATGCTTGTCGTCGACCAGCAGCGACAGCGCGAAGCCACCCAGCACGCGCTCGATGGCACCCTGCCAGCCCTGCTCTTCCGAGCGGACCTGGATCAGTTCACCGACGAACGGCAGCGCCGCTTCAGCGATGCCGGTTTCCTCGGCCAGGCGCGCGCGCAGCTTCTGCATCGGCGCCGGGATGTTGGAGGGCGTGCGCTGCATCGCTTCGAGTTCCGCACGGACTTCCCCGAAGCGGCGCTCGTCATCGCGCTTGCCACCCAGGCGATCGCTGATCGCATCGTCCAGCGCCGAAGAGGCGCGCTGGCGGTCCTGCAGCTCGTTCTGTGCGCGCTCGACCAGTTCGGCGAAGCCGTGTGCGTCGTCCGGCAGTTCGGCCCCCAGCTGCTGCGCGGCCAGGCTTGCCTGCTCGCGCTTGGCCTGGCGGCGGTCGCGCTCGGCTTCGGCGCGGCCCTGCTCGCGTTCCAGTTCTTCGATGCGCTCACCGCCCTGCTGGCGGCGCTGCAGTTCCAGTTCGGCCAGGCGCTCGGTGTGATTGTCCAGTGCGGCACGGCGCTGGGCTTCTTCGCCGAGCAGGCCACGGTCACGCACGTCCATCTCGCGCAGGCGCGCTTCGATCAGCGCCTGGCGGCGGCTTTCACGGAAGCTGTCGACGCCGAGCTTGAGGGCTTCGTCGTCGCCGCGCCGGCGGTGCATTTCCTTCAGGTCGTTGTAGTAGGCGCGTGCCGGCAGCAGAGTCTCCACCTGGCGACGGGCGGTGACCACCGCCTGGTGCGCGCCATCGAGCTCGGCGAAGTCGCTGACCAGGCGCTCGGCGGCGTCGAAGGTCTTCGGCGTGTCGAGCATGAAGTCGCGCAGGAAGACGTTGAGGTCGCCCAGGTTCTTCGCCGACTGCGTCTTGTGCAGCAGGCGCAGCGCCATCTCGTTGTCGATGCCGAGCAGGTCGCGGAAGCGCTCGGCGTAGCCGGAGAAGGTGTCGAAGTGGTGCAGGTCGGACAGCTTCTGCTTGAGCTTGCGCAGGTCCAGGTCGAACCCACCAAGATCCTTGGCGATGTCGAACGGGCGCTCGGCAATCATGTAGTGCTTGCGCACGTCACCGGCCGAGGTGCCGTTGCCGGAGATCCACAGCAGGCGCACCAGGCTGACCACGCGGCCATCGCCGGCGCGGTATTCCAGCACCAGTGCGGTCCAGGTGGCGCCCTTGCGCAGGTACTGGGTGGCGATTTCGCCGGTGCCGCTGTCCTGCTGGTCAGCCCACGCGCCACGCACGTAGGACACCAGGTTGCGGTCGCGGCCACTGCGCTCGGCTTCACGCGCAGCAGCGTTGAAGTCGACGATGGCCGGCGGCGTCAGCAGCGCGGACATGGCATCGAGCAGTGTCGACTTGCCCGAGCCGGAACGTCCGACGAACAGGAAGCCGCGCTCGGCGATCGGTACTTCGGTCAGGCCGTTAAAGGTGCCCCAGTTGTGCACCTGCAGGCGGCGCATGCGGAACTGCTGCAGGCGCGGGTCCGGCAGGCCTTCGTTGAACAGGGCGGGAGTGTGCTTGGAGATAGCCATGCGATGGTCGGGTCTCTCAGGCCTCGGCGGCCGGGGTTTCGCGCAGCTGGCGGTAGACCGCCGAGAGCTGGGACACGTCTTCGGCGGAGAACAGCAGCTTCAGCGCCGGCGAGACTTCGTGACGGTCTTCCTGGCCGCTGAGGCGGGTCAGGATGTGGTTGTCCTTCATCTTCTGCACCGCCGAGGCGACGCGGCGGTTGAAGCCGGCGCGGTCGGTGGACAGGTTCTTTTCGTAGATGGCCAGTGCTTCGGCCATTTCGGCATCGGCGACCACCGCGCGGTTGCCGCGCGCATCGGCTTCGGCCAGCTGCTGGCGCAGGTACAGCAGCAGCACCGAGTCGATGAAGGTCAGCGGCGAGGTGCGCAGCAGCACCGGCGCATCGACGTCTTCGGTATCGGCCTGGCGGGTGAACGCCACGCCGCTGTCACGGTCGAGCACCAGTTCCAGGAACAGGTCCGCCAGCGACGAGCGGATGGCCGCTTCGCTGCGGATCAGTGCCGGCCACAGCTTGGCGTGGCGCAGCTGGTCGATGCTGGGGCCGATCAGCAGCTGGCACAGCGCGCGGCGCGCATCCAGCGGCAGGCGCCCGGTGTCGCCGAGGTAATAGACGTCGTTGCCACGGCGGGGCTGCGCCACGGCCGCCACCGGTTCGGCCTCGTAGGCGTCTTCCGCCACGTCGGCCTGCGCTGCGTCGATGGGATCTTCATGCCAGCTCATGGCGTCTCTCCTGGGTGAACCAAACCAGCGGGATGCGGGCGCGACGGACCTGGCCGTCGCCACCACGCCATTGCGCAAGCTCCTGCTCGCCGGCGACCACGTTGCCGAAGCGCGTGCCCAGCGACAGATAGCCGATGACGCTGCCAAGACCCTGCGGCGCCTCGCGCTGCGACAGGGCCTGGGCGATGCTGAGCCGCGGCTGTGCATCGAGCAGGTCGTGCAGGTCGCGGCGCAGGGTGCGGAAGTCGATTTCGGACGAAGCGACCAGGTCGCCGACGCTCTCCAGGCTGATCGCGGCCGCGTCGTTGTACTCGACATTGCCGTCGACCTGGGCGCTGCGCGGATCATGCAGCTTCCACTGCGACCACGAGCGCAGTCGGCTGGTGGTCAGCTGCAGGTCGCGGCCGATGCCGCGTTGTGCGGGGAATTCGTCGCGCAGGGCCAGGGCTTCGGACTGCGCCTGCTTCAACAACTGGTTGAGGCGGCGCTGTTCCAGGTAGCCACGGCTCTGCACGAAGCCGCGCAGGCTGCGCGCGAAGTTCTGCAGCACGTCGTGTACCTGGCCACCGCGCTCGAGCATGGTGCTGGTGAAGCTGCGCAGGAAGTTGCGTTCGTTGCGGTCCAGGCGGCGCGCGAAGCCGCGCGCCAGCACTGCTTCCAGCGCGGCATCGAGCTGGGCACTCTGTTCGGCGTCGTTGAGCAGCCGCCAGAAGGCCTGGAAACTGCGCCCGGCGTCACTTTCGCCAATGACATCCACACCTTCGAACAGCTGCGACAGCACATCGCCGCGCTCGCCCTCGTCGTCGATGATGCGTTCGCGGAAATCGCGGTTGAGCTGCTCGAAGTCATCGCGCACGCGGCGGAAGTCCTCGGTCAGCTCGTCGGCCAGGCCGATGATCTGGCGGGTGCGTTCCAGCGCGCGCTTGCCGTCCAGCGCAACCACGCGGCCGGTGCCGACCCGGGCGATTTCGGCATCGATGCGGTCGCGCTCGTCGTGCAGCGCGGACAGGCGCGCATCGGGATCGGCTTCGGTCTGCGCAGCCAGCGCCGAGAGCTGCTCAATGACCAGCGCCAGGCGGCTTTCGGTGGCGGCCACGCGGGCCTGCTCGAGGCCGTCGGCGAAGCGGATCGCCTGCAGTGCCGCGGTCGCCAGCTCGTACTGCTCCTGGTCGGCGCCTTCGGGCAGACGGCGTTCCAGCCAGCCCTGGGCCAGCCAGTGCGCGATGTAGGCCTGCGCGGTGCGCGGCAGCTCGCGCGAGAGTTCATCGCCGGCCAGCTGGTCCAGCGCGCGCTGCAGTCGCTCGTTCAGTACCGAGGACGGCAACGTGCGCTCGCCGTCCATCAGCAGGCCCTGCAGCAGGCCGATGATTTCCGGAGCGTGGTCGGCGGCAAGCAGCTTCCACTGGGGCTGTTCGCGCAGGTGGCGGTAACGGGCAATGCGTTCGCGATGCTTCATGCAGCGAAAGAAGTCTGTAGGGCTGACAGGGACAAACCGCCATGCACAGCTGCCGCGTGGACAGCCGTGGGCATGCCGGCCTGCAGGAGCCGGCGTGGTGCGGGCAAGCGGCTCAGCGCTTGCCGCCCACTTCGATGAAGCGCAGGAACTCGGCGCGGGTGCGCGCGTCGTCGCGGAAGCTGCCCAGCATCTTGGAGGTGACCATGCTGACGCCGCGCTTGTGGATGCCGCGGGTGGTCATGCACTCGTGGGCGCCTTCGACGACCACGCCGACGCCGATCGGCTGCAGCACATCCTGGATGCACTGGGCGATCTGCGCGGTCATCTTCTCCTGCACCTGGAAACGGCGGGCGTAGGCTTCGACGACACGGGCCAGCTTGCTGATGCCCACCACCTTGCCGGCCGGCAGGTAGCCGACGTGCACGCGGCCGATGATCGGGGCCATGTGGTGCTCGCAGTGGCTTTCGTACTCGATGTCGCGCAGGACGATCAGCTCGTCGTAGCCGGCCACTTCCTCGAAGGTCCGCTCCATGTAGGCGCGCGGGTCGTCGCGGTAACCGCTGAACCAGTCGCCATAGGCTTCGGCGACACGGCGGGGGGTATCCAGCAGGCCTTCACGGGACGGGTCCTCACCGGCCCAGCGCAGCAGGGTGCGCACGGCATCCTCGGCCTGGTCCTGGGTCACGTCGCCCTGCGGGGCGGCCTTTTCGTTGTTCTTGCTCATTGCGTACAGCGTCCCGAACGGGGGGCGAGCATCGTACCCGACCGGGGGGTGGGTCGTCCTGTTGGTCGGGTTCATCGGGGGTCTGGCGGCGCCTGCCTGTTACGGGTCTGGATGGGGAAGGGCGCAGGGCAGGACACGCCGTAAACCCATCCATGGGGGCTCGGTCGGCGCATCCATGCGCCTCACGGTCCTGCCCTGCCGCCCTTCCCCATCCCTGACAGTTTCCCGCGGGCGCGGCCGGACCGCCCGAAAGCGGGGGCAAAAGCGGGGGTTCATGGCTTCGGAATCGGCGCGCCGCTGCTGTGGTGTCTTGTGCTTTGGTGGGTGCGGACCGTTGGTCCGCACTGCTTCTGCTCTTGCTTCCAAGAGCCAACCCACCGCGCTCGCGGGGGGATGGGAAGGCAGCGGGGGCCGGGCGGGGCAGGACCGTCCGCGGCATGGATGCCGCGGCCGAGCCCCCAAGGGTGAGGGCGCTTGCTTGCGAGGCATGCCTCGCAAGCGCCCGAACGCACAGCCGCCAGCGGCTGGGCCGGACCCCGGAGGGGGGTTCACGGCGTGTCCTGCACCGTCCGGCGCCCGCTGCCCCACCCGACACCAGGCAGGCGCAACGCTTTCCTCACTACACCCACCCATTCAGAAAAACCTATTGATAGGAATGAAATTAGTAGTATCCTATCTATCTCTTATGGACCGACCCCTCGACGAGCGCACCGTGCTGCAGATGCAGCTCAGCTCCGGCCTGCTGTACGCAGGGCGGCAGTGGCAGCGCCTGGCCGACAGCCGGCTCGGCAGCTACGGCATCTCCACCGCCTGCACCATGCCGCTGCTGATGATCGGCCGCTCCGGCGGTGGCATCCGTCAGGTGGCGCTGGCGCAGCAGCTGGGCATGGAAGGACCCTCCCTGGTGCGCCTGCTGGACAAGTTGTGCGCCAGCGACCTGGTCCGCCGCGAGAGCGACGCCAGCGACCGCCGCGCCAACCTGCTGTGGCTGACCGACGCGGGCCACGCGCTGGTCAGCGAGCTGGAAGACCAGTTGATCGGCCTGCGCCAGGACGTGTTCGGCGAGCTTTCCATGGATGAACTGCACGCCGTGCTGAAGGCATGGCGCCTGCTGGCCGAGGCCGCCGACCGCATCACGTAAGACCGCTGCCCCTGAACACCGCCGCTGCCGTGCACACGCCAGCGGCTTTTGCCCGTTGCCGTTGTTTCGTTGTTCCTCCCCTCCCCCCACCTCGCCCCCGCCCCTACCGATGCCCGGTGAATTCAGTCTCCACGGAGTGTTCGTCCCGACCCTGCTCGGGTTGATGTTGTTGGCCTACCTGGTCAACAGCGGCCTGCACGCGCTGCTGCAGCGTGCCGGCGCCTATCGCCACGTATGGCACCCGGCGCTGTTCAACCTGGCCCTGTACGGGATCGTGCTTGGCCTGCTGTTCCACCTCCTGCGTTGGATGCAATCGTGAACAAGATCGTGAAGAAGACCCTGCCGGTGCTGCTCACCAGCGCAGCCGTGATCATCGCCCTGCTGGTGCTGCGCCAGCTGTGGGTCTACTACATGGATGAGCCATGGACCCGCGATGCCCATGTCGGTGCCGACGTGGTGCAGGTGGCGCCGGACGTGTCCGGGCTGGTGGAAACGGTGCAGGTAGCCGACAACCAGGCGGTGAAGAAGGGTGACCTGCTGTTCGTGGTCGATCGCGCCCGCTACCGCATCGCGCTGGAGCAGGCCCGCGCCAACCTGGCCGAGCGCCAGGCATCGGTGGCGCAGCTGCGCCGCGAGATCGGCCGTGACCGCAGCCTGCAGGACCTGGTCGCCGCCGAGGACGCCGAAGTGCGCCGCGCCAAGCTGCAGGCCGCACAGGCTGCGCTGGCCACCGCACAGGCGGCGGTCGACCTGGCCGAGCTCAACCTGGACCGCACCGAGGTGCGCGCGCCGGCCGATGGCCGGGTCAACGACCGCACCCTGCGCGTGGGCGACTACGTGGTGGCCGGCAAGCCGGTGCTGGCGCTGCTGGATACCGGCTCGTTCCGCGTCGATGGCTACTTCGAGGAAACCCGCCTGCGCGGCGTAGCTCCGGGGCAGAGCGTGGACATCCGCCTGATGGGCGAGTCGGCCCCGCTGCGTGGCCACGTGGAAAGCATCGCCGCCGGCATCGAGGACCGCTACCGCAGCAACGGCAGCACCCTGCTGCCGAACGTGACCCCGGCCTTCGACTGGGTGCGGCTGGCACAGCGCATTCCGGTGCGCATCACCATCGACGAAGTACCCCAGGGCGTGGAACTGATCGCCGGCCGCACCGCCACGGTGACCGTGGACACCGGCCGCCATCCGCACAACGACAAGGCCGGCACTGCGCCGACACAGGCGGGCCTGTGAACGCCGCCCTGCCCCGTCTCGGTCTGATCGTTGCGCTGGCCAGCCTGGCGGCCTGCAGGACCGTCGGCCCGGATTACGCCCTGCCGGAAGGGTCGGCCTTCAAGCGTCCGGAGGCCAATGCAGCCTTCATCGATACGCAGAACCCGCAGGTGGCCGCCAACCAGGCGCTGCCCGACCGCTGGTGGTCGCTGTACAACGACCCGGTGCTGGACGGCCTGATCACCCAGGCGCTGCGTGACAACGTGGAACTGAAGGCCGCCGATGCACACCTGCGTCGTGCCGCGGCGATGTACGAACAGGCGCTGGACGCCGGTGGCTTCGAGTACGAGGCCGAGGCCGGTGTCAGCCGCGCGCAGCTGTCGGCCGAATCGTTCCTGCAGGAGCACGAGCTGCCGGTGATCAACCTGGCCGATGGCAAGTTCGCGGTCAGCTACCAGTTCGACCTGTTCGGCAAGCTCAAGCGCGGCGCCGAGGCAGCGCGTGCCGACGAGCAGTCGGTCGCTGCGGCGCGCGACCTGGCCCAGGTCAGCGTGGTCGCGCAGGTCGCCGACAGCTACCTGGAAATCTGCCACGCCAACCACGAACTGCACGTGGCCGAGCATTCGCTGCAGCTGCAGCAGCGCAGCCGCACGGTCACCGAGCGCCTGATCGCGGCCGGCCGCGGCACGCCGCCGGAACTGGCCCGCGCCAATGCGCAGGTAGCGTTGCTGGAGGCGGCACTGCCGCCGCTACGCGCGCAGCGTTCGGCGGCCGCCTATTCGCTGGCCGCGCTGCTTGGGAAAACCCCGGGCCAGCTGCCAGCCGGCGTGATCGACTGTGCGCACGCCCCCGGCCTGGCGCAGCCGCTGCCGGTCGGTGATGGCCGGGCGCTGCTGCAGCGCCGCCCGGACGTGCGCCAGGCCGAGCGCAAGCTGGCCTCGGCCACGGCGCGGATTGGGGTCGCCACCGCCGAGCTGTACCCGGACATCCGCCTGGGTGCCTCGGTGGGTGCCGCCGGCCTGCTGGAAGACTTCGGCACGCCGATGACCCAGCAGTGGTCGATCGGCCCGCTGATCTCGTGGACGCTGCCGTCGTCCGGCACGCACGCACGCATCCACGCCGCCGAGGCGGGTGCCGATGCCGCGCTGGCCGAGTTCGACCACACCGTGCTGCAGGCGCTGCGCGAGACCCAGACCGCGCTGGACCGCTATGCGCAGGACCTGCGCCGGCTGCAGTCGCTGCGCATCGCGCAGGAGCAGGCCGCACTGGCCGCCGAGCAGAACCGCCGGCTGTACCAGGGTGGCCGTACGCCGTACCTGTCCAGCCTGGATGCCGACCGCAGCCTGGCCACCAGCGACGCCACCCTGGCCGCCGCCGAAGCGCAGGTCTCGCGCGACCAGATCCATCTGTTCCTGGTGCTGGGTGGCGGCTGGCAGGCATCGGTTGCCCCGCCCGCGCCGTCCACCGCACAGGCCTCGGCGAAGTAAGCCATGAACGCGCTGACCGATCGCCAGGCCTGGCTGTTCTCGATCAAGACCTACCTGGCCGCGGTGGCCGCGCTGTACATCGCCATGGCCGGCAACCTGTCGCGCCCGTACTGGGCGATGGGCACGGTGTACATCGTCAGCCAGCCGCTGCTGGGCCCAACCCGCGCCAAGGGCGTGTACCGCATCGTTGGCACCCTGGTGGCCGGCCTGGCTACCCTGCTGGTGCTGCCGGCGCTGGTGGAAACGCCGCTGGTGCTGAGCGCGGCGATGTCGATCTGGCTGGCCGGGTGCCTGTTCATGGCCCTGCTCAACCGCGGCCCGCGCGGTTACGCGTTCCTGCTAGCCGGCTACACCACCGCCTTCATCGGCTTCCCGGCCGTGACCTCGCCGGAGACCATCTTCGACACCGTGGTGGCCCGCAGCGAGGAGATCATCCTCGGCACCGTGGTGGCAGTGCTGTTTGCTTCGCTGCTGTTCCCGGCCTCGGTACGCCCGATGCTGCGCGCCCGCATCGGCAACTGGATGGAGGACGCGGCGCAGTGGTGCCGGCAGATCCTTGAACGCGGCCGCGCGCACGCGCCGCGCAACCGGCTCGCCGCCGACCTGGTGCAGTTCGAGGCGCTGATCGAGTTCCTGCGCCGCGACGACCCGCGCCATGCCGGTTCGGCCGTGTCGATGGAGCGGCTGCGCGAGCGCATGCTGCTGCTGTTGCCGGTGCTGTCCTCGATTGCCGACCGCCTGAGTGCGCTGCGCAGCGACGGCCAGGACCTGCCCGAGGGGCTGCCGGCACTGGTCGATGACATCCACGACTGGCTGGATGGCCCGACCAACGCCAGCGAATACGCGCGCCTGCGCGCGCGCATCAGTGCATTGAAGCCGCAGGTGGACCGCGACCTGCAGCACCTGCAGCTGGCCAGCCTGCTGCTGCGCCTGGAGGAACTGGTGGACCTGTGGCAGGACTGCCGCACCCTGCAGCACGCGATCGACCAGGGCACCGCGCCGCTGGACCGTGCGCACTACCGCATCCGCACTGAGCGCGTAGCCGCCGACAAGCACGTCGACTACGGCATGGCGCTGTTCTCAGCGCTCAGTGCCGGCGTGGCGCTGATGAGCTACTGCGTGCTGTGGATCGCGCTGGGGTGGGAAGGCGGCGGCAACGGCGCGATGATGGCCGCGGTGACCGCCGCATTTTTCGCCGCGCAGGACGATCCGGCACCGAGCATGGTGTCGTTCCTGGTGTGGGCGATGGTCGCCTCGGTGGTGGCCGGCGTGTACCTGTTCGGCGTGTTCCCGGCTGTGCACGACTTCGGCCTGCTGGCGCTGGTGCTGGCGGTGGCGTTCCTGCCGCTGGGGCTGATGCTGCACCACCCCAAGAGCGCGCTGTTCGCGCTGCCGCTGACGGTCAACCTGGCCGCGCTGCTGAGCCTGCAGAACACCTACAGCGCCAACATCCAGACCTTCCTCAACTCGTCCATCGCGATGTTCATCGGCATTGGCTTTGCAGTGGTGATGACCCGCCTGTTCCGTTCGGTGGGCGCCGAGTGGACCGCGCGCCGGCTGGTGCGGCAGGGCTGGACCACGCTGGCCGAAGCCGCCGAAGGTCGTGGCCAGCAGGACCGCCAGCGCTTCGCCGCGCGCATGCTTGACCTGCTCGGCCTGCTCGCGCCGCGCCTGGCGGCAACGCCGGAGGGCAGCGACATCGCCTCGGTGGACATGCTCAATGAAGCACGCATCGGCCTGAACATCCTGCAGCTGCGCCGCGCCCGGCTGGAACTGCCCGAGCGCAGTCGCGAGGCGGTCGAGCACATTCTGGAAGAGGTCGCCGTGCACTACCGGCGGCAGATCGCCGCGCGCAAGCCGATTGTGGCGGCCGACGCGTTGCGCGAGCGGCTGGATACCTCGCTGGGACGGGTCGGTAGCGTGGCCGCCTGCAAGGCCCGCGATGAAGCCCTGATGGGCCTGATCGGCCTGCGCTTCGCGCTGTTCCCGGAGGCGAAGGCGCTGGCGCCGGGCCTGGCGATGAGTGCAGCCGGACAGCCGTAGCGCGATACCCTGTGCAGCCACAGACCCCGCGCAGGGGTCAGAGCCCTCGCCTGCGGAGAGGGATCCGACCCTGGCGCTGCAACAGGATGGTTCAATGAGTTACGACATGATGGTGTTCGAGGCCAGTGCCGCCCCACGTGAGGCAACGGCATTCATCGCCTGGTTCGAAAAGCAGACGCAGTGGAACGAACGCCACGAGTACGACGACCCGGTAGTCAGCAGCCCCGCGCTGCGAGCGTGGTTCGCGGAGATGGCGCAGGAATTCCCGCCGATGGACGGCCCATTGAGCAACGACGATGACGATCGTGCCGAAGTGACCGAGTACAGCATCGGCCGGCAGGTGATCTATGGCGCCTTCGCGTACTCGGTGGCCGAGCGCGCGCACGGCCGCGTGCAGGACCTGGCCGAGAAGCACGGCGTGGGCTTCTTCGACGTGAGTGCTGATGAAGCGGCGATCGTGTTCCCGGATGGGCTGGTACTGATCGCGGAATAGGTGTGGCGGCAGGGCTGCGCCCTGCACCTGCCGAGGCAACGTCAACGTCAAAAGCGGGTATTCCTTGGGATGGCGGGGTAGGTCCGGTTGAGGGGGACGCCGTCAACCCATCCATGGGGGCTTGGTCGCCGCTTGCTCGTGTGCGCTGTCCTGCGCACACGGCAAGACCGGGGTTGGGCGTCCTGCCCAACCCGCCCGAGGCATGCCTCGGGCCAATGCGGCTCACGCCCCCGCACCCGGACCCACCCCGCCTTCGACAGTTTCCTGCGATCTGCCGGCACGGCGTTCTGCTCTGGTGGGTGTCGACCTTGGTCGACACGGTAGATCCCGGCATGCGTGGATGAACGTCGGAATGATCGAAGTACGCTGTTGTAAAGTCGAGCCATGCTCGACTGCTTCTGCCTGGCGATCAGGTGAAGGGGTCAGAGCCCGTTCCCGATGGGAACGGGATCCGACCCCGATTCAGAACAACTGGCCCTGCATCGTGGGCTGTTCGATGCGCACCGGTGCTTCGGCCACCGCTTCCGTACCCAGCCGCCAGGCCAGGCCACCCAATCGGCTGGCGTGGCGTTTCAATGCGGCCTGCAGCACCTCTGCGCTGCCCGCCACATGCAGCACTTGGCGGGCGCGGGTCAGGCCGGTGTAGACCAGTTCGCGCGACAGCACGCGGCTGTCCTGGCGCGGCAGCTGCAGCCACACTTCATCGAACTCCGAGCCCTGCGCCTTGTGCACGGTCATCGCGAAGGCGCTTTCGTGCGCGGGCAGTGCGGCCGGGTGGAAGGCGCGCGGCTGCTCGACCGTGTCGCCGGGGAACCAGGCCACCATCGCGCCACTGCCATCGCGCAGGCAGATGCCGATATCGCCGTTGAACAGGCGGTGCCGGTAGCTGTTCTCGGTGACCAGCAGCAGGCGGCCCTGGAAGTATCCCGGGGTGTTGCCAGCCAGCAGCTGTTCGATGCGGCTGTTGAGCCCGCGCGCACCCTGCGGGCCTTCGCGCAGCGCGGTCAGCAGGCGCAGTCGCCCGGCCTGCTGCAGGGCAAGCACCGGATCGGCGGCGTCGGCCAACGCACGCCAATGGCCCAGCAGGTGCTCGCGCTGGCCGCGCAGTGGATCGGCTTCGCCTTCGTGGAAATGCACGCCGGCCAGTTCACCACTGCGCAGCAGCTGCAGCGCGGTACCGCTGTCGCCCTCGCGCACGGCATGCGCCAGCGGTGCCAGGTCCAGCGCATCGCTCTGCCGGTAACCACGTTGCAGCTGCACGCGGCGGCCGGCGAAGGCGCGCGGCGTGGCCTGCGGCTGCAACGTGGCCGGTGCCAACAGACCCTGCAGTGCCTGCGCATCATCGGCGCGGGTGCCGATGCCATCACCGCTGGCGCGCAGGATCGCGCTGAGCACATCACCGGCTTCGACCGAGGGCAACTGATCGGGGTCGCCAAGCAGGATCAGGCGGGTGCCGCTGGCGATCGCGTCGACCAGCTTGGCCATCATCGGCAGATCGATCATCGAGGCTTCGTCGACCACCACCACGTCCACCGGCAGCGGGTTGTCGGCGTGGTGGCGGAAGCGCGGCGAATCCGGGATCACGCCGAGCAGGCGATGCAGGGTGGTGCCGGTACTGGGCAATGCCGCGCACAGCGCCGGGTCCACGCCGTTCTCCTGCAGGCGCTGCACGGCCAGACGCAGGCTCTCGGCCATGCGCTCGGCGGCGCGTCCGGTAGGCGCGGCCAGCGCCACTTCGGGCAGCGGCTGGCCGGCGTGCCGGGCCTGCGCCGCCAGCAGCAGCAACAGGCGCGCGATGGTGGTGGTCTTGCCGGTGCCGGGGCCGCCAGTCACCAGCGCCAGCGGATGGCGCAGGGTCACGCCGGCGGCACGGGCCTGGTGATCCTCGCTGCCCGATGCCTGCGGGAACAGCTGCGCGAACAACGGTGCCAGCGCTGCCATGTCCGGTGCCGGCAGCGGATGCCGGCCGATGCGCTGCAGCCCGGCGGCCAGCTGCCGTTCGTACTCGCGGTAGCGGCGCAGGTAGAGCAGGCCGTTCTCCAGCACCAGCGGCGCATCCTCGGCGATGGCGTCGGCCTGCTCGGGTATAGCCACCCAAGGCGATGCGCGCAGTTGTGCCAGCCAGTCCTGCGCGGCGGGCCACTCGGGCACCCCTTCCAGCAGGCGCTGCGGCTGCGCCGGATCGAAGCCGGCGTGGCCCTGCGCCACCGCCAGCGAGGCCAGCGCCGCCGCCAGCGCCACGCTCTCCGGCGTGTCGCCGCGCAGCCGCATCAGGCTGGTCGCCAACGCGTGGTCGAGGGTGCGCAGCAGGCCCTTCTGGTGCAGTTCCTTCAGCAGGCTCATGCGCTGGCCCCACGGGCACGT
Organism: Stenotrophomonas sp. YJH_SMC_21; assembly: GCF_059369555.1. Classification (NCBI taxonomy): domain Bacteria; kingdom Pseudomonadati; phylum Pseudomonadota; class Gammaproteobacteria; order Lysobacterales; family Lysobacteraceae; genus Stenotrophomonas; species Stenotrophomonas sp. YJH_SMC_21. Next base: position 83,336 of record NZ_JCAFSU010000015.1, on the reverse strand, counting down.
GCGGCCAGTTCGGCCTGGGCCTGTTCGCCACCGGCGAACAACGCATCCAGTGCATCCACCAGCGCCAGCGGGAAGCGGTCCACATGCACACCGTTGCCGGTGCCATCGAGGCCGCGGCAGAACAGGTAGCGGATGCCGCCCATGTCACGCTCGTAGTCGTAGGCCGCGCCCAGGCGGAAGCGCAGCCAGCGATGCAGGGCCACGGTATAGATCAGCGCCTGCAGGTCGTACTCGCTATGGCGCATGGCAATGGCCAGCAGGTCCGGGCTGTAGCCGGGCAGACGATTGGATTTGTAGTCGAGCACGTACCAGCGACCGTCGCGCACGTAGGTCAGGTCGATCATGCCGGTCATCAGCCCTTCCAGGCGGCGGCGCTGGCCGAAGCCTCGACGACCACTGGAAACACCGTGGGCATGCAGCACCTGCAGCAGCGCCGGCACCGTGGTCGGCTCGATGGCGAAATGGAAGTCGATTTCCGCGCGCCGCTCGCCTTCGCCCAGGCTGTAAAGGGCGCCGCCTTCGGGCAGCGGCACGGTGAGCGTGTGGCCGACCAGCGGCACCAGCACGGCCACGCCATCGTCCAGGTCGACGTCGGCATAGCCTTCGTCATGCAGCGCCTTGCGTAGCACCTCGGCCTGTCCCTCGGGCGCTTCCCGGCCCGGCTGCCAGTCACCCCAGGCAGCGAAGTCGACGTTCTCCATCGCCTCGTGCAGCACGTTGCCGAAGCGGCTGCCCATGAAGCGCGGGTCGATCGGCGCGCTGTCTTCGACGACGGCGGTGGGTTCGGGCAGCGCCGGTTCCAGCGGCAGTTCCGGGCCGGCCGGTTCATCGGCGGCCGGTGCCGGCAGCTCGGTGGCGGCGGCTTCAATATCACTGCCAGCGCCCGCATCGGCATGCGCCAGCTGGGTGAAGCTGTACACCCACCAGTCATGCGGCACGCGCCGGGTCAGTGCACGTACCGCCGGCAGGTCACCTTCCACTTCGGCCGCCAGCTGCGGCAGCGCGGCCGGTGCCTCGCTGTCATCAATATGCACATCGGCATGCGCGCGCAGCGCCTGCAGGTCACCCAGCAGTGGCGCCAGACGCGTCCTGCCGAACCCGGCCAGATCACCCACGGCGATCCACAGCGCATGCTCGGCGCGGGTCAGTCCCACATAGAGCAGGCGCGCATCCTCGGCCCGCTGCTCGCGCTCACGCTGCGCGTTGGCCGCTTCCCAGGCCTCGTCCTTGTCCAGCTTCCAGTGCAGCTGGCGCTGGCCGCCAAAGTGCACGGTGCAGTGCGAGGCGGTGTTCGGCGCGCCGCCGTCGATGCCGACGAAGGGCAGGAACACCAGCGGATACTCCAGGCCCTTGCTCTTGTGCAGGGTGATGATCTGCACGCGGCGCGCATCCGACTCCAGGCGCAGGAGCTGCTGCTCGTCATCCTGGTCGGCACTGGCCATCTGCCCCTGCAGCCAGTCCAGCAGGCCATGCATGCCCAGCGCCTGCGCCGAAGCCTCCTGCAGCAGTTCACCCAGCTGCAGGTAATTGGTCAGGCGGCGCTCGCCATCGATCAGCGCCAGCAGGCGTTCACCCTGTGCGGCACAGACATCGGCAATCACTGCGAACGGTCCGCCGCGTTGCCAGCGCTCGCGCCAATGCAGCAGCTGTGCCTGGAACCCGCGTTGCAGGTCACCTTCGCGTTCCATTGCCGCGATCGCGCTGGCCCGCTGGCCAAGCAGCACGGTGGCCAGCGCTGCACGCAGGCGGCCTTCGTCGGCCGGTTGCAGCAGTGCCAGCAGCAGCGCACGAAGATCGCGGGCTTCAGCAGTGGCGAACAGGCTCTGCTTGCCGGCCGCCACCGCGGGAATGCCGACCGCGGCCAGCGCACGCTGTACCAGGGTGGCCTCGCGATGCGAGCGCACCAGCACCGCGATATCACCGGGCTGCACCGGTCGCCCACGCAACACGGCATTGCCCGCGCGCGCATCGACCAGGATCTGGTGAATCGCGGCGACGCAGGCCTGGGTCGCCGCATCACGCGAGGCGTCGGCACTCAACGCTTTGTCGCCGCCACTGCGCAGCACACGCAGGGTGAGTGCCTTGGCGGCCTGGCCGGCGCGCAGGTAGTCCGCATCGCTGCGCACGCCACCGGGCCGCACCGGCTCGAACCGGATGTCGCGTTCGAGGAAGGCGTCTTCGCCACCGTTGTCGTACAGCGCCTGCAACGCGCGCAACACAGACGGTCGCGAGCGGAAGTTCTGGTCCAGCACCGGCGCCTGCTGCGCCACCTGCTTGGCCTTCAGGTAGGTGTGGATGTCGCCACCGCGGAAACCGTAGATCGCCTGCTTGGGGTCGCCGATCAGGAACAGCGCCGGCGCCAGGCCGAGTTCGCGCACCTCCGGCGAATCGCCGAACACGGTGTGAAAGATGCCCCACTGGCGATCGTCGGTGTCCTGGAACTCATCGACCAGCGCGATGCGGTACTGCGCACGCAGTTGCCTGACCAGCGTCAGCCGCTGCGGACCTTCCAGGGCGAGCGCTACGCCATCAATCAGATCGTCGTAGGTCTGTACCCGGCGCGTACGCTTCAGCGCCTGCAGGCGCTGCGTGGCTTCGGCGCGAAGCGTGTGCAGGAAATCCAGCGCGGTACCACGCAGCCAGGCATCGCGTTCGGCCAGCAGCGCAACATAGCGCGCCAACGGCGCCTGCAATGGCGACGACGGCGTGCGATCAGGGAATTTCTTGTTGGTCTTGTCGGCCAGCACCTCCGGCAGCAGTGCCGGCAGGCGATCGCTGGCCAGCAGCTCGCGCGGGTCGGCGCGCTCGGCCCAGGCCAGCAGCTGCCGGCCCAGCGGGTGCAGCCAGCCCAGCTTGTATGACACGCCGTTGAGCCACTTGTTGTCGACGGCATCGCAGAGGTCGATGAAGAACTGCTCGCCATGCTCGCGCACGCTTGCGGACAGTGCTTCCGCCGCGCTCTGCAATGCCGGGCGTGGATCGGCCAGCGCCGCCGGCCGTGGCAGCGGATGCAGCGGCGGTGTGCCCAGCAGCGCGCGCAGATCGGCGGCCAGCGCGTCGGGGCTCGACCACAGCCAGGTCAGCGGCTCCAGCGTGGCCGGGTCGTTGGCATGCACGCGCCACAGATCGGCCGCGAGCTCCTCCAGCAGTTCACGGTCGCTGGCCAGCAGTTCCTGCGGATCAAAGGTGTGGCCGCTTTCCAGCGCATGCTCGCGCAGCACGCGGGTACAGAAACCATGAATGGTGAAGATGGACGCCAGGTCGATCTCGTCTGCGGCCACCTGCAGGCGGCGTTTCAGTGCGGCGGCGCTCTCGGTGCCGCCCTGCAGATGGCGCTGCAGCACGTCGCGCGTCAATCGTACCTCCGGTGCTTCATCGTCGGCCGCTTCCAGGTCGACCAGGCGCGCGGCCAGCGCCAGGCGCTCGCGGATGCGCTTGCGCAGTTCCTGGGTGGCGGCATCGGTGAAGGTCACCGCCAGGATCTGGCCGATGCGCAGGCCCTGCTCCACCACCAGGCGGGTGAACAACGTGGCCAGGGTGAAGGTCTTGCCGGTGCCGGCGCTGGCTTCGATCAGCCGGATGCCCTCCAGCGACAGCGCCAGGTAGGGATCGCGGCTGAAGGATTCGCTGCCGTCTTCGGTGATGGCGGTGTTCATGCGCTGCCCTCCTGGCGTGCTTCGGTGCCGAGAGCGCGGCCTTCGCGCACCGCGCTGAAGACCACCTGGCTGTTGCGCAGCAGGTCGGCGTAGCTGGCCTCGGTAGCGAACGGGTCGGCACCCCGCAGCAGCAGCTGCCAGGCGTCGCTGCTGGATTCACCCCAGGTGCGGTCGCTGCCGTGCCACTGCTTCCAGCCTTCGCTGCGCTGCTTTTCTGCCGGCGCGTTGTACAGCACCCAGCCGGTGTACGGGGCAAAGCGCAGCGGCTCGCGCAGGCCACGCGTGCGCAGCTGCAGCAGCGCACGCAGCGCCGCACGTGCAGCGGGAACGCTCAGTGCCGGCAGTACATGCGGGCCGGGACCGGCGTCGCCACCATCATGGAACTGCACAAGCGGCAGCGCATCGCCCGCAGCGTTCGCCAGCAGCCAGTCCAGGCCGTGGCGGATCACTGCATTGCCATTGAGTGTGCCGGCACGCAGGCGCACCAGCCCTTCGGGATGCCGATCGGCCACGCGGCCATGCAGGCGCACGCCATCGATGTCCACTTCGTAGCGACGGCTTTCCAGTGGTTCGCCCTGCATCCAGCCCAGCAGCGCACTGGCATATGGGCGTGTCTTCAACTGCTCCACCTCGAACTGACGCTCGCCCAATGGACCCGACGGCAGCAGGCCACGCGCGCGCAGGCGTGGGTACAACGGCTCGGTATCGCCGCTGAGCGTGGCGCGCACTACCGCCGCCTGCACGCTGCGCTTTTCCGGCCCGCGCGAGGACAGCACCAGCGGTTCCAGGTCATCCACCTCCTCGACCTCGTCGGCCAGGCGCAGGCCCAGCGACTGTGCGAGGAACTGCCCGGCCGGGTCGCACAGGAAGCGGCGCAGGGTATCGAGCGCGACCTCGTTTTCCACCGCATCGTCGGCCGGCGGCGGCAACGGTGCATCGAACCACGGCTGCAGGCCACCGCGCTGGCCGGTGAGGCGACCGGCGGCCGGATGCCACTGGCGGCGATAGCTGAAGCGACGCGGATCGCCATCGCCGAACGCCGCCGGTGAGAACGGCTGCAGTGCGTGGCGCACGGTGAAGTCGCGGACCGCCGCAGGCGGATCAAGGTGATACGCGGCGGCGGCATCGATCAGTTCGCTGACCAGCACCGACGGCTCGCGCACGCTGCCATCGCGCGGATCGGCGCCGAGATAGCTGAGATAGAACACCTCCTGCGCCGCGGCGAACAGCTGCAGGAACAGGAAGCGGTCATCCTCGCGGGTGGAGCGGTCGCCCGGACGGCGGCGCGGCGTATCCAGCTCGGCAGTGAGTTGGTTGAGACCGGCAGCGGGGTCACGGCGCGGGAAATCGCCATCATTGAGGCCGAGCACGCAGATCACCCGGAACGGCAGCAGGCGCATCGGCACCATGCGGCCGAAACTGATGCCACCGGTCAGCAGCGGTGCGCGCGTATCGGCCTCGCCCAGCGCGCCGGCGAAGTGCGCGCGCACCACCTCCGGCGGCACGCCTTCCTCGAAGCCGGCCTTGGCGGCATCTTCGGCGAACTGGTTGAGCAGCTTGCGCAGGCGCTCCAGCGCGCGCTGGCTGTTGGGGGAACTGGGCGCGGTGGGCAGCAGTGCATCCAGCAGCGACAGCAGGCGTTGCCGCCACTGCGCCGGGGTCAGCAGCTCGCCCAGTCGGCGCTGGTAGATGGCCAGCACGCGCAGCAGGCGCAGCAGCCGGTCCAGCGCGTCCAGCGCACCGCCTTCCAGTTCGATCCACGGCGCCACGCCGGCCAGGTCGGCCTCGCTGCCGGTGGCGTGGCCGAGTACCAGGCGATCCAGCGCGAACTGCCAGGTGTAGGCGTCGTCGGCCGGTGCCTGGTGCTGGTTGCGGTGTTTCGCATCCAGGCCCCAGCGTGCACCGGCCTGTTGCAGCCAGCCATGCAGGCGGTCGAAGTCCACCGCCTCCAGCCCGGCCGCCTCGGCCAGCGGCGCGCTGGCCAGCAGGTCCAGCACTTCGTTCAAGCCAAAGCGCGAGACCGGCAGGCCCAGCAGGTGCACGAACACATCGGCCAACGGCTCGCCGGCCAGCGGACTGCTGTCGGCCAGCGCATACGGAATGTGTTCCTCCTCGCCGCCGCGACCGCCGAACACCGCTTCCAGGTACGGCACATAGGGATCGATGTCCGGCGCCAGCACCGCGATCTCGCGCGCCTGCAGCGGCGGGTCGAAGCGCGGGTCCTGCAGCAGGCTGCGCAGCTGGTCGTGCAGCACCTGCAGCTCGCGCAGGCGGGTATGGCAGGCATGCACCTGCAGGCTGGGGTCGTCGCTGCGCAGGCCGTCGCGCAGCTCGCCCGAGGGCAGCGCGCGGCGGTGGAACAGGTCACGCTGCAGGCGATGCAGCAGGCTGTCGGACAGGCCGCCTTCGTCCAGGGTCGGGCGGGTGTCCTCCTCCGGATCGGAATAGGCAGCGATTTCGCCGGCCGGATGCACCACCTCGTAACTGCCCAGCACCGCCATGAAGTCGCGCCCGGCCGCACCCCAGGCTTCCAGCAGGCGGTTCTCGCCGGCCGCTTCGCCGAAGGGGTCCGGTGCGCCGCTGCGCAGGCGCTCGGCCAGCGTGTGCAGGTCACCCCAGTACGACTGCACCGGGGTAGGCATATAGAAATGCAGCTCGCCCACCCGCGCCTGGGTGGCCATCACCCGCAGCACGTCGGGCGAGATGTTGAGCGTTGCGAACGCAGACATGCGCGGTGGCAAGCCCTTCGGCAGCGGTTGGCCGGCACCTTCGAAACGGTCAAGGTACTCCTGGATGCGGCGCGCGCGGTAGTCGTGGCCCTGGGTGATGGTGCGCCACAGGATCGCCTGCGGGTCGGCAGGATCGGCACCGGCTGCCCAGCGCAGCAGCCAGTCACGGCGCCACGCCTGGTACTTTTCAAATACCGAGGCCAGCTCGCCGGCCAGCGCCCAGGGTTTCAATGCGTCACCGCCGGCAAGATAGGACTGCAGCGCACGCATCGGTGGCTGCGCCAGCAATGTCGGGTCGCGCAGGGCCTGGTACAGCTTCCAGTGCAGGCCGGCCGCGTCCAGATCGTCCTGCTCGCCGCTGACGTTGGCCTTCAGCGCGCGGGCCACGAACTCGCCCGGGGTGAGGAATTCGAGGTTGGCGGCGACACCGAATTCGGCGGCCAGTGTCGCTTGCAGCCAGCGGCGCATCGCCACCTGCGGGATCAACACCACTTCCGGCGCCAGCAACGGCTGGCCTGGCACCGGCGCACGCACGTTGCGCGCCAGCAGCGCGGCCAGCACGTCCAGCGAGTTGGAATGGTAGAGGCGGAAATCGCTGCCTGGGTCACTCATCATGCACAGTGTGCAGGACGGCAGGCAGTATTCAATGGTCGGCCCATCGACGGTACGGATTGTTCCGGGCTGCCGGCCGATTGTCCCGGCCTGCGCCACGCCCTGCCGTGCAACAATACTGCACCGTCCAGTCTGCTTATGTTCAGCCGGCTGGCCCGATCCTTCGATGTCTAAAAAACGTTAATGGTGCCCATGTCGGCTTCCACCTCCAGTCTGGTGCAGTTGTCCAACGTCCGCATCGACCGGAGCGGACGCACGATCCTGCGTGACGTGTCGCTGCAGGTGCCGCAGGGCAGCATCACCGCCGTGCTCGGACCCTCCGGCAGCGGCAAGTCGACCCTGCTGGCGGCGCTGACCGGCGAACTGCGACCGGTGGCCGGCGACGTCACCCTGTTCGGCAAGCCGATCCCGCATGACAGCAGCGCGCTGCTGGAGATGCGCAAGAGCGTGGGCGTGCTGCTGCAGGGCAATGGCCTGCTGACCGATCTCACCGTGGCCGAAAACGTCGCACTGCCGCTGCGTACGCATACCCGCTTGCCGGCCGCCGTGCTGCGCCGGCTGGTGGAGATGAAGCTGCATGCGGTGGGCCTGCTGGCCGCCGCCGACGCCTGGCCGCGCGAACTGTCCGGCGGCATGGCGCGCCGCGTGGCGCTGGCCCGTGCGCTGGCGCTGGACCCACCACTGATGATCTACGACGAGCCGCTGACCGGGCTGGACCCGATCGCCTCCGGGGTGATCATGAGCCTGATACAGCGCCTCAACCACAGCCTGGGCCTGACCAGCATCATCGTCAGCCACCACGTGCACGAGACCCTGCCGATCTGCGACCAGGTGATCGCCATCGCCAATGGCGGCGTCGTGTTCCAGGGGACGCCCGAGGCACTGCAGTCCAGCCAGGATCCGCTGCTGCGGCAGTTCCTGCATGGCCAGCCGGATGGCCCGATTCCGTTCGATGCCGCGCCACGCGCGAGGGTTGCCTGATGCCGTTCGTCCAAGCCACCCGCTCGCTGGGCCGCGCCGGGCTGTTCTCGCTGACCGTGCTGCGCGGTTCCCTGCCGACCCGTGATTTCCTGTCCGAGCTGACCCGCGAGATCTACAAGATCGGCGCGCGCTCGCTGCCGATCATCGCCGTCGGTGGCGCCTTCGTCGGCCTGGTGCTGACCCTGCAGGGCTACCGCACGCTGACCACCTTCGGCGCGGCCGACGCGTTGTCGACCCTGCTTGGCCTGTCGCTGTACCGCGAACTGGCACCGGTGCTGACCGCGCTGCTGTTCATCGGCCGCGCCGGCAGTTCGATCGCCGCCGAGCTGGGCCTGATGCGCGCCACCGACCAGATCAAGGCGCTGGAGCTGATGGCGATCGACCCGGTGGCCAAGTCCGTGGCGCCACGCTTCTGGGCGGCGGTGCTGACCGTGCCGCTGCTGACCGGCATCTTCTGCTCGCTGGCGATCAGTGCCAGCTACTTCGAGGCCGTGCACGTGCTGGGCCTGGACAATGGCGTGTTCTGGTCGGCGCTGCGCAACAGCGTCGATTTCTGGGATGACTTCGGGGTGGCGATGCTGAAGTCGGCGATCTTCGGCGGCACCGCCGCGCTGGTCGCCGCCTATGTTGGTTTCCATGCCGAGCCGACCATTGAAGGCACGTCGGTGGCGACCACCCGTGCAGTGGTCAACGCTTCGCTGCTGGTGCTGATGTTCAACTTCGTTCTGTCGGCAATGTTGTTCACCTAACCCCTCCACCGGCGGTGCGCAGGCGCGCGCGGCCACCACGACTCGATCAGGTAATCCACATGGCCATCCGCGGTCCCAGACTCGAATTCTCCGTCGGCGCTTTCCTGCTGCTGGCCCTGGCCTCGCTGATGGTGCTGGCGGTGGCCTCGACCAACCAGCGCTGGAGCTGGGGCAGCCAGGGCTACGAGCTGAAGGCGCGCTTCTCCCAGGTCGGCCAGCTGCGCAAGCAGGCGCCGGTGAAGATCGGCGGCGTCACCGTCGGCCAGGTCGCCTCCATCGACCTGGACCCGGTGAAGTTCGAATCGATCGTGACCCTGCGCATGGACAGCAAGGTCAAGGACCTGCCGGCGGACACCTCGGCCGGCATCTTCACCAGTGGTTTGCTCGGCGAGAGCTATATCGGACTGCAGCCGGGCGGTGATCCGGACGTGCTGAAGGCCGGCGACGAAATTGTCTTCACCCAGCCGGCGGTTGACCTGATCCAGCTGGTCGGCAAGTACATGTTCAGTGGCGGCGCCGGTGGCGGCGCTGCTCAGAAGCCCAACGATGGCGCGCAGGCGCCTGCAACGGAACCGCAACCATGAAGATGAAACTGATCCCGGCCCTGCTCGCCTCGGCGCTGCTGGCGGCCACTCCGTTCCTCGCCCAGGCCCAGGCCGCCGCCCCCGCCGCTGCCGCGGCGCAGGGCCAGGCCGGCAAGGTGGTGATCGATGCCAGCACGCGCATCCTCACCACCCTGCAGCAGCGCAGGAGCGAATTCGGCAGCAACCCGGCCAGCCTGCGCAACTACATCGACAGCGAACTGAACCGCACCTTCGACCGCGACTATGCCGCGCGCCTGGTGCTGGGCCCGCACGCCCGTGGTGCCTCGGATGCCGACATCAAGCTGTTCGCCGATGCCATGGCCGACAGCCTCATGCAGCGCTACGGTTCGACCCTGCTCAACATCCAGGGCAAGCCGAGCTTCCGCCTGAAGGGTGAAAGCCCGCTGCCGGGCAACCGCGGCGTGCGCGTGAGCACCGAGCTGGTGCGTGCCGGCAGCGAGCCGACCCCTGTCGAGTACTGGATGCGCAACGTGAACGGCCAGTGGAAGATCTTCGACGTCAACATCGAAGGCATCTCCTACGTGCAGACGTTCCGCAACCAGTTCGACACCCCGCTGCGCCAGAAGGGCATCAAGCAGGTGGCCAGCGAGCTGCACAGCGGCAGCATGCAGGCCGGGCCCGCGGGCAATGGCAAGTAACGCACTGGCGCTGCTGGAAGGCGACACCCTGCGCCTGCGCGGGGTGCTCGACCGCGCTGCGGTGATCGCGCTATGGCCGCAGCTGCAGGCCCTGCCGGCAAAGCTGGCACGGCTGGATCTGGCTGAGGTCGAACGCGTGGACAGCGCCGGCCTGGCCCTGCTGGCCGAGCTGGCGGCACGTGCGCGCAAGGCCGGCCATCCGCTGGTGATCACCGGCGCGCCGGCTGGCTACAACGAACTGAGCGCGGCCTACCGGCTGTCGCCCAACCTGGATTTCAACGCTACTTCTGCTGCGAGCTGACATGAACGTCGTGCGCACTCTCCCCCTGATCGTCCTGGCCACCGCCCTCACCGCCTGTGCCGGCAAGCCCGCGCGCATCGATGCACCGGCAGCCAGCACCGTGGTCCCGGCCAGTTCTTCCACCTCGCCCGCCGCCGCGGCCACCGATGCCGGCATGGCTGACGCTGCTTCGGTCGCGCCGGTGGCCAATCCGCCGGCGGCTGCCGCATCGTCGCCGGCTGCGCCCACCGACAGCGGCGACGGCAGCGCGGCGAAGACCTCAGCCGCCACCGCGCCCGGTGGCGATGACGACTTCGATGCCCTCTATGGCGGTGCCGGCAACACCACCAACGCAGCGGCCTACGATCCGTGGGAACCGTTCAACCGCAAGGTGCACAAGTTCAACAACGCGGTCGACCGCGGCGTCGCGCGTCCGCTGGCCACCGCCTATACCCACGTGGTGCCGCGCTTCGCCCGCACCGGCGTCAGCAACTTCTTCAGCAACCTGCGCGCGCCGGTGACCATCACCAACCAGCTGCTGCAGGGCCGCGGTGCCGATGCATGGGACAGCCTCGGCCGCTTCCTGATGAACAGCACGCTGGGCATCGGTGGCCTGTTCGATCCGGCCAGCAAGGCGATGGTGCCGCGCCGCAATGAGGACTTCGGCCAGACCCTGGGTGCCTGGGGCTGGCGTCGTTCGCGCTACGTGGAACTGCCGTTCTTCGGCCCGCGTACCGTGCGCGACGTGTTCGGCCTGGCCGGCGACATTCCGTTGTCGCCGATCCGCCGTATCGAAGAGGACAAGGTCCGCATCGGCCTGCAGGGCCTGCAGCTGGTCGATACCCGCGCGCAGCTGCTGGCGATCGACGACCTGCGTGACACTGCCGTGGACGAGTACTCGCTGGTGCGCGATGCATGGATGCAGCGTCGCAACTACCAGATCGAGAACGATCTGCGCAGCAAGCGCGAGCGTGGCCACGACGACGCCAATTCGCCGATCCCGGTCGATGCGATGCCGATGCCGCAGTGGACGCACTGAGTCCTTTCAGCGACGCATGAAAAACCCCGCCTCGGCGGGGTTTTTCTTTGGCGCCGTGGGTGGGGTCGGAGCCCTTTCCCGTGGAAAGGGATCCGACCCCGGCCGATCAGGCAGCCAGCGCGGCTTCGATGGCTTCGCGCAGGCGCGCGTCGTCAGCCGCCACGTCCGGGGCGAAGCGGGCGATGACCTTGCCGTCGCGGCCGACCAGGAACTTCTCGAAGTTCCACAGCACCGCCGGCGCGGCGTGGATCGGAATCTCCTTGCTGGCCAGGCGCTCGCGCAGCGGGCCTTCGCCGATCGACTGCGGCTGCGCAGCGGTCAGCTGCTGGTACAGCGGGTGGGTGTCGTCACCGGCCACGCTGATCTTGGAGAACATCGGGAAACTGACATCGTAGGTGAGCTGGCAGAACTGCTGGATCTCCGCTTCGCTGCCCGGCTCCTGGCCGAGGAAGTTGTTGGCCGGGAAGCCCAGCACTTCCAGGCCCTGTGCGTGCTTTTCCGCATACAGCGCCTGCAGGCCTTCGTACTGCGGGGTCAAGCCGCACTTGGAGGCGACGTTGACCAGCAGCAGTACCTTGCCCTGGTAGTCGGCAAGCGAGGACGGCTGGCCGTCGATGGTGGTGAGGGAAATGTCCTGGATCGAAGTGCTCACGCGGGGGCTCCGGCAACAGCGGGGAATGGCCCACCAGCATAGCGCCGCGCGATGTCGGTCGTGCCGGCCGCTGGCCGGCAATCGTGCGATCGTTCGCAAGGGTTCATGAGGCTGCCGGCCAGCGGCCGGCACTACGATCAGTCCACGCAGATCATGCCCTGCGCCTTGCCCTCATCAATGCGCTGGCGGCAGCCGAAGTTCTGGCGGGCATCGCGCTGGCAGGTGCCGGTGGCGGGGCTGCCAACCGCCACTTCGCCGCCGGCAAGGCACTGGCCCGTGCAGTCGCTCTTGCGGCTGCAGGCCTTGCCGGCATCGGCGTAGGGAATCACGCACTGTTCGCGCTGCAGCCGGCCCAGCCGCTGCAGGGTGCCGCCAGCGGCCTGGCAGTCCACATCGCGCGCTTCGCGGTAGGCCTCGGCCGCTTCGGGACTGGTGGCTGCGGCGGGTGCCGCCGCCGGATTGGCAGCCGGCGGTGCGCTGCTGCAGGCGACAAGCAGCGCGGTCAGGATGAGACTGGTGCAGAGGCGCAGGCGCATGGCGTTACCTGATCCAGTAGGACAGGCCGCCAGCATACGCATCGACCATGCAGGCGGCGTGTCGACGTAGCTCAGGCTTCGTCGCCGTCGTCGCCTTCGTTGCCTTCGTCCTCGGCCGTGGCATCAGCATCGGCCAAGCCGCCCAGCAGGGATTGCGCCTGCTCTGACGCCAGCGACTCCACGCCGCGCAGGCGCCGTTCGATGGTGCGCGTCTTGCGGCTGGCTTCGCCGATGCTGCGGCCGACCGTGGTGATCTGCTTCTCGGCCTTCTCGAGAATGCCGGCGAACTTGCCGAACTCGCTCTTCACCGCACCCAGCAGGCTCCACACCTCGCTGGAACGCTGCTCGATGGCCAGCGTGCGGAAGCCCATCTGCAGGCTGTTGAGCAGCGCGGTGACCGTGGTCGGTCCAGCCACCACCACGCGGTGCTCGCGCTGCAACAGGTCGACCAGGCCCGGGCGCCGGATCACTTCGGCATACAGGCCTTCGGTGGGCAGGAACATCACCGCGAAGTCGGTGGTGTGCGGCGGCGCGATGTACTTGTCGCAGATCGACTTGGCCTGCACGCGCACCGCGCGTTCAAGCTGGATGCCCTGCAGGCGCACGCCCTCGGCGTCACCCTGTTCCTGCGCGTCGAGCAGGCGCTCGTAGTCCTCGCGCGGGAACTTGGAGTCGATCGGCAGCCACACCGGCGTGTCGTCACTGCTGCGGCCCGGCAGGCGCACCGCGATATCGACCATCTCGCCACTGTCCGGGCGTACCTTCACTGCCCGCGCGTACTGTTCCTGGGTGAGCGTCTGTTCGAGGATGTTCTCCAGCTGTACTTCGCCCCAGCTGCCACGGTTCTTGACGTTGGTCAGCACACGCTTGAGATCGCCAACGCCGGTGGCCAGCTGCTGCATCTCGCCAAGACCGCGCTGCACCTGTTCCAGGCGCTCGGAAACCAGCTTGAAGGAGTTGCCCAGGCGTGTTTCCAGCGTCGACTGCAGCTTTTCGTCCACGGTGTGGCGCATCTGCTCCAGCTTCTGCGCATTGTCGTTCTGCAGCGCGCGCAGCTGCTCTTCCAGCGTGGCGCGCATCTCGGCGATGCGCTGTTCGTTGCGCTGGGTCAGTTCCTGCAGGCGCAGGCCAAGGCTTTCGGTCAGGCGCTGCTGCGACTGCGCACCTTCCTCACGACCCTTGCGCGCATCGTCCACCAGGGTCTGGCGCAGCGCGCCCAGCTGGGTATCGGTCCGCCCGGTGAGTTCCTGCAGCTGCTGGCCGAAGGCGTGGATGCGCGCTTCCTGCTGCTGCCCGAAGGTTTCCAGCTGGCCGCGCAGTTCCTGCAGGCGCTGCCCCATGAGTGCGGCGCCACGCTGCTGGCTCTCCGCCGCCTCGGCACGCGCCTTGCGGGCGTCCTCGCCCAGCGCCTCGCGCAGCAGGTCCAGGCGCTGGTCGGTGCGGGTGGACAGATCGGTCAGCGCGCGGGCAAAGCCATCGAGCTGTTCGCGCAGCTCGCTGCGCCCGGCGCGCGCCTCCTCACGCACCGCCTGTTCGAGGCGGTCGTGCGGCGGGCGGCGCAGCAGGGCGACAAGCTGCAGGATGAGCACGGCCAATAGAAGGCCGCCAATGAGCAGATATTCGGTTTGCATGGGGCAAGTGTAGGCTGGCGGAGTCTCAGCTGCTGCGCCAGAACCATGCTCGCTCTGTACGGAAAGCCCACCTCCATCAACGTGCGCAAGGTGCTGTGGCTGTGCGCGGGGCTGGATCTGCCCCTGCGCCACGAGCCTGCGCCACCCGCGGACCTGCTGGCCGCACTGAATCCGAACCGGCAGGTACCGGTGCTGCGCGATGGCGACTTCGTGCTGTGGGAGTCCAACAGCATCTGCCGCTACCTGGCCGCCCGCGCCGGCCGTGACGACCTGCTGCCCGCAGCAGCGCAGGCCCGGGCCCGGGTGGAGCAGTGGATGGACTGGCAGGCCAGCGACCTCAACAGCGCCTGGCGCCATGTGTTCATGGCGCGCGTGCGCCAGCATCCGGACTACCCGGACGATGCCCGTGCCGAGGCCAGCCTGGCGCAGTGGAACCGGCTGATGGGTGTGCTTGAAGCCCAGCTGGCCGCCACCGATGCCTACGTGGCGGGCGACACCTTTACCCTCGCCGATATCGTGCTGGGGCTGTCGACCCAGCGCTGGCGCAGCACACCCGGCCACAAGCCCGCACTGCCACACCTCGCGGCGTGGTTCGAACGCCTGCGCCAGCAGCCCGGTTTCGCCGAACACGTCGACAACGGCGTGGCCTGAGGCAGGGGTCAGATCCCTTTCCCAACGGGAAAGGGATCTGACCCCGAGGACGCGGGAACAACCAGCGTTACCAGCCTTCCAGCACGATCTTGCCCTTGGCGCGGTGACTCTCCAGCAGCGCATGCGCGCGCCGCAGGTTGGCCGCGTCGATGCGCCCGAAATGCTCGCCCAGCGTTGTCTGCAGCACGCCGGCATCGATCAGCTCGGCCACCCGGTTCAGCAGGTCGTGCTGGCGCTGCATGTCCGCGGTCTTGTACAGCGGGCGGGTGAACATCGACTCCCAGTGCAGCGACAGTGCCTTGCGCTTGAGCGCCATCACGTCCACCTGGCCCGGATCGTCGATCAGGCCGAACTGGCCCTGCGGCGCCAGCAGCTCCACGATCTGCGCGTAGTGCTGGTCGGAGTGGGTCAGGCTGGCCACGTGCTGCACCTCGCTGATGCCCAGCCGTGCCAGTCCCTCGGCCAGCGGCAGGCGGTGGTCGATCACGTGGTGTGCGCCCATCGCATACACCCAGTCCTGGGTGTCCGGGCGCGATGCGGTGCCGATCACCGTCAGTTTCGTCAGCTTCCGCGCCAGCTGCACCAGGATCGAACCGACACCGCCAGCAGCACCGATCACCAGCAGGGTCTGGCCTTCACCGCCGCCCTCCGGAATGCGCAGGCGGTCGAACAGCAGCTCCCAGGCCGTGATCGCGGTCAGTGGCAGCGCGGCGGCGGCCGCATCGTCGAGACTGGCCGGCTTGCGG
Organism: Stenotrophomonas sp. YJH_SMC_21; assembly: GCF_059369555.1. Classification (NCBI taxonomy): domain Bacteria; kingdom Pseudomonadati; phylum Pseudomonadota; class Gammaproteobacteria; order Lysobacterales; family Lysobacteraceae; genus Stenotrophomonas; species Stenotrophomonas sp. YJH_SMC_21. Next base: position 67,831 of record NZ_JCAFSU010000015.1, on the reverse strand, counting down.
CCGACGCTGCGCTCGTCCACCAGCTGGTACTCGGCATTGCTGCCCGGGCGGTCGATCACGCCGGCGTAGTAGACCGCGTCGCCAGGCTGGAACAGGGTGACCTCGCTGCCCACCGCGTCGACGATGCCGACCGCGTCCCAGCCCAGCACGCGCGGGCCGTCGGTGGCCACGCCGCGGCGGACCTTGGTGTCGACCGGGTTCACCGCCACCGCGCGCACCGCCACCCGCAGGTCGCGTGGGCCGGGCTGCGGCAGTTCCAGTTCGATATCGATCAGGGCCCGGGTGTCGTCGATCGGCAGGCCGGCGTGGGTGTAGGCAATGGCGCGCATGGCAGCGGTCCAGTGGGGAAGGAGTGCACAGGTTGCGCCGCGCACGGTCGCTCAGAAAGGCGCAGAATCGGGCAGCACTTTCACTCCGGCAATGAAGATGATCCGCTTCGACGACCTGCAGTTGTTCGTCCGCACGGCCGCACTGGGCAGCTTCTCCCAGGCGGCCCGCGAGGCCGATCTGTTACCCGGACAGGTCGCTGCAGCCGTGGCGCGGCTGGAACGCGAACTGGACCTGCGCCTGTTCGTGCGTACCACCCGCAGCCTGCGCCTGACCGGCGAGGGCGCGCTGTACCTGCCGTATGCGCAGGAGGTGCTGGCTACCCTGCGCGAAGGGCGGGCCCGCGTGCAGGGCGAGGACGCCGAACTGCATGGCACGCTGCAGCTGTCGGCGCCGTCGGACTTTGGTCGCAACCTGCTGCTGCCGTGGCTGACCGCGTTCCGAGCCGCGCATCCACGGCTGCGCCTGCACCTGCGGCTGTCCGATGAAGTGGCCGACGTGTTCCGCGATCCGGTCGATGTGGCGATCCGCATCGGCCACTTCGACGACGCCAGCTACGTGGCCCTGCCCCTGCTCGAAGGCAACCGTCGTGTGCTCGCGGCTTCGCCCGATTACCTGCAGCGACGGGGCACGCCGGTGCGCCTGGACGAACTGCGCGAGCACGATTGCCTGGTCTACCAGCTCAGTGGCCGCGCCTACGATCGCTGGTCGTTCGAGGTCGAAGGGCGCCGCACCGTGATCCCGGTGCGCGGCCCGCTGGTCTGCGACGACGCCGACGTGGTGCGGCGCTGGGCGGTGGCCGGCGAAGGCATCACCTACAAATCCTGGCTGGACCTGCGCGAAGACGTGCTGGCCGGACGCCTGCAGCTGCTGCTCGACGGCGTCGGCAGCCACATTCCGCTGCAGCTGGTGTGCCCGCACCGCAAGCAGTTCTCGCCGGCGGTGCGGCAGCTGCATGCGCAGCTGCGCCAGCACCTGCAACCGCTGCTGTCTGGCATGCCCGATGGACTCCCCCACCCCCTGTCGCCCACCCCGGTGCTGGCCGACAATGGCAGCCCCCCGTAAGAGAGAACACCGCCATGCCGTGGATGGGCATCCAGGACCTGTGGACGTTTCTGGTCGCTGTGCTGGTGTTTCTCGCCCTGCCCGGCCCCGGCACCTTCACCCTGCTGACCGCCACCGGCCGTAGCGGCGTGCGCGGCGGCTACACCGCACTGGCCGGCCTGCTGGTCGGTGACCAGATCCTGATGTGGCTGGCGCTGGCCGGTGTCGCCGCACTGCTGAAGGCCAACCCCTTGGTCTTCCACGCTGTGCAGTACCTGGGTGCGGCCTACCTGGTATGGGTGGGCATCAGCCTGCTGCGCACGCCGAAGCACGAGGGCGGTGACGCCGGCCCGATCCGCATGCAGCCGGGCCGCTACTTCCAGCAGGCGATCCTGGTCAGCCTGCTCAACCCGAAGGCGATCCTGTTCTACATGGCCTTCCTGCCGCTGTTCATCGATCCGAAGGCGCACCAGGGCATCGCCACCTTCGCGGCCCTGGCCGGCATCATCCTGGTGGTCAGCATCGCCTACTGCTCGATGCTGATCGGTGTGGGCAACCTGGCCCGCCGCCGGTTGATCCAGCATCCGCGCATCAGCGATGCGCTGCGCCGGGTGGCCGGCCTGTTCCTTGTCGGGTTCGGCATCCGGTTGGGGTTGAACGGATGAAGGCCTGGCTGGCAACCGCGGTCGCACTACTGCTCGCCGGCACCGCCTCTGGCACCACCGTGCAGGACCATCGCTGCCTGAGCGGCGGTCGCAATGACAGCATCCACCTGGAATGGCGCTGGCTGAAAGACGGCCGGGCCGATGTGCGCTACGCCGGGCAGCGCGAGCGCCTGCCCCTGCACCGGATCTCGATGGAGACCACGGTGCTGGCCGAAGATCGCCCGTACCAGTTCGACAGCGTCTGGGAAGAACGCATCGACGGACGCCTCAACGGCCGCTACCTGCTGAGCACGCAGGGTGCCCTGGTGCTGGATCTGCGTTACGAACGCGCCCGCGATGGCCGCAGCACCACCTTCCACGACGACCCCGAAGCCTGGCAGGAAGACGGCTGCCGCTGGCCCGGCAGGGTGGCTGAGTGAGCACCATCGACGACGACACCCTGCTGGAGCGCAGCTGGGAGTATCGGGAGGAGACGCTGTACCGGCGGTTGTTCGGCGATACCGGACCGGGGATCTACCCCCTCGACATGGATCTGCTGCGCAACGTCTTCAAGCAGGAGCAGATCGACCCGCGCTGGCTGCATGTCGGCGTCAATGCGTGCCCTCCGCACGGTGATCGACGGCACTGGATCTATGTCAGCACCGGCCTGTCCAACCCCTGGGAAGGGCGGCACGAAGATGGAGATTCGGGGTGGGGCATCGAACTGATGCTTGAGACGCAGGATGAAGCGACGTGGGCGCTGACCACCTTGCGCTGGTTCACCGCGTACCACCTGCTGCTGTGCCACTCACGCATGCCCGGCAATCCGTTGGCGCCATGGGACCGGCTGAAGCTGGGGGGGCCGGTGGATCACGCAGGGAGCATGCTGCAGGCGGCCGTCTTCGTGCCGTCATTGCATTTTCCGGGACCCCAGCAACTGCCATCGGGACGATTCGACTTCCTGCAGCTGCTGCCGTTGACCCTGGACGAGCATGCGTTCGGCCGCGCGCATGGCTTCGAAGTGCTGGTGGCCCAGTTGAGAACCCAAGGTGCGGCGCCGGTGGTCGATCCGCAGCGGGTCAGCATCGATCTGGCCCCTGCTCTCGTACTTCAATCGCCTCCGGGCTCGCCTTGAGGGATCGAATCATTTCGAATCCTGCCAGCGTTTGTGCCGATTCCGGCAGCCTGGCCGGGGGGCAGCGCGCGCGCCGCCATGCATGACCCCCGTCAGTGGTAATGCTGCGCTGCGTTCGGTCACACTCGGGAACTTGTCGTTCTTAGTCACCCCTTCCGAGGCCTGCATGTCCCTGTTCCGGCGCAAGTCCCTAGATTCCGTCACCGTCCACGAAGCCGGCAGGCGTCTGATCCCGACGCTCAGCTGGCCGCACCTGATCGCGCTGGGTATTGGCGCCATCGTCGGTACCGGCATCTACACACTGATCGGCGTCGGTGCCAACCTGGCCGGCCCGGCCGTACTGATCTCCTTCGCCATCGCCGGTGCGGTCTGCGCCTGTGCGGCGCTGTCCTACGCCGAGCTGTCGACGATGATGCCGGCCGCCGGCAGTGCCTACACCTACAGCTACAGTGCGCTGGGCGAGGTGTTTGCCTGGGTGGTGGGCTGGGGTCTGATCCTGGAGTACTCGCTGGTGGTGAGTACGGTGGCGGTGGGCTGGTCCGGCTACTTCGTCGGCTTCCTCGAATGGGTCCACACCCAGTTCGGCTGGAACGTGCACCTGCCGGCCTGGCTGGCGGCCGGCCCGCACGTGGAAGGCGGCATGATCAACCTGCCGGCGATCATCATCACCTGGCTGGTGGCCGGCATGCTGATGGCCGGCACCAAGGAAAGCGCCACCCTCAACGCCATCCTGGTGGTGTTCAAGCTGATCGCGCTGGCTATCTTCGTGGCCGTGGCCCTGCCCGCCTTCGACAGCGCCAACCTGCAGCCGTTCATGCCGTATGGCTTCGCCAAGTCGATGGGCCCCGATGGCGTCGAGCACGGCGTAATGGCAGCGGCGGCGATCATCTTCTTCGCCTTCTACGGCTTCGATGCGATCTCCACCGCCGCCGAGGAAACCAAGAACCCGGGCCGCGACCTGTCGATCGGCATCATCGGTTCGATGATCGGCTGCACCATCGTCTACGTGCTGGTGGCGCTGGCCGCCGTGGGTGCGATGAGCTACGCCGTGTTTGGCCACAGCGCCGAGCCGCTGGCGCTGATCATGCGCCAGCTGGGCCATCCGACCGCGGCGATGGTGATCGGCGTGATCGCGATCATCGCCCTGCCGACCGTGCTGCTGGCCTTCCTGTACGGCCAGAGCCGCATCTTCTTCGTGATGAGCCGTGATGGCCTGCTGCCGCGTGGCCTGTCCAAGGTCAACGCGCGCACCGGCACGCCGGTGGCGACCACGCTGTTCACCGCAGTGGTGGTGTCGGCGCTGGCCGGTGTGGCGCGCCTGGACGAGATTGCCGCGCTGGCCAACGCCGGTACCCTGGCCGCGTTCACCGCCGTCGGCATCTGCCTGGTGGTGCTGCGCCTGCGCGAGCCGAACCGCGAGCGCACGTTCCGCACGCCGCTGGCCTTCGTGGTCGGCCCGCTGGCCGCACTGGGCTGCATCTACCTGTTCCTCAGCCTGCCGCACACCACCCAGTTGTATTTCCTGCTGTGGAACGTGGCCGGCCTGGTGCTGTACTTCCTGTACAGCCGTCGCCACGCGCTGATCGCGAAATAACCGGATCACCGGTAGTGCCGGCCGCTGGCCGGCACCTCTCATCCTGTTGATACGGGCAATGCCGGCCAGCGGCCGGCACTACCACAGGGCGGTCAACCGCCCTGCTTTGCCGCGTAGTCCTGCGCCTGGCGCATCACCCGCAGCAGGTTGCCGCCCCAGATGCCGGCAATCTGCTGCTCGGTGTAACCCTTGCGCAGCAGCCACGCGGTGATCTTCGGCAGCTGGCTGACATCGGGCAGGTCGCTCAGGCCGCCGCCGCCATCCCAGTCCAGGCCGATGCCCACGTGCTCGGGGCCGACCACCTTGAGGATGTGCTCGAAGTGGGCGAAGAAGTCGTCGAGGCTGGCATGGCGCACCGGGTGCTCGTGGTCCAGCGCCTGTTCGGCCTTCAGCAGGGCAACACCCTGCTCGATGCCCATGCCTTCCCAGCCACCCAGCTGCTTGCTCAGCGCTTCCTCGGCCTGCTTGCGCTCGGGCGTCTTTGCGGTGTCGATCAGGTAGCCGCCATAGGCGTTCACCTGGATCACGCCGCCGGCCTTGGCCAGCTTGCGCAGGCGCGCGTCATCAAGATTGCGCGGGTGGTCGTAGACCGCCTTGGCTGAGCTGTGCGACAGCACGAACGGCACCGGCATCATTGCCAGCAGGTCATCGAACACCGCGTCGGACGCATGCGACTGGTCGATCACGATGCCCAGCTTCACCGCCTGCTGCACCAGGCCCTTGCCGGCCGGGCTCAGGCCTTTCCATTCCGCTCCCTTGGGGTCGGTGGCCGAATCGGCGAACTCGTTGTTGGCGAAGTGCACGGTACTGAGCAGGCGCAGGCCGGCACGGTGGTAGAACGAGAGCAGGCTGGGGTCTTCCACCAGCGGGCTGGCGTTTTCCATGCTGATGTAGACCACGCGCTTGCCGGCGGCCTTGATCCGTGCCGCGTCATCGGCGCTCAATGCCAGCGCGAAACGCTCGGGATTGGCGGCCAGCATTTCGCGGATCTCCAGCAGCCGCTGCAGGCCATGGTCACGCTCGGCAAGGTGCGCGGCTGGGCTGCGGTCGCCCTGATCGGTGTAGATCGCCCAGAAGCCACCGTCCAGCGCGCCCTCGACCATGCGCGGGTAGTCCACTTGCGAGAGTGCGTTGCGGTCGTGGCGCTGCTCGATGTCGAAGCCGGTCCGGCCGAAATTGGCCGGCGTATCCAGGTGGCTGTCGAGCGTGACCAGGCGCTGCTGCAGCGCCTTGGCGCGGGCCAGTTCCTGTGCGCTGAACTCGATGGCATGAGCCGACAGCGGCGCACACAGCGCCAGGGCAAGCACGACGGACAGGTGGCGCAACGATGGCATGGGCTCTCACCGGCAATGGGAAGAGCCCGACCATAGCGCTGCAGCCGGCAGATTTGTAGGGTCGGGCTCACGCTCGGCTGCCAGGCACCGCGAGTCGAGCATGAATCGTATTCACGGCCCGGCGGCCAGCTTCCCGCGCATTGCGATGCGTTCGAAACAATGGCGCCCCCAGGATCAGGTGGCGCGGCTCGCCTCTACATCGTCCCGCGGTCAGTCGACCACGCGGCAGAACACGGCCTTCAGGTAACGCGATTCCTGCACGTGGGCCATGAACGGATGGTCCGGACCCGCACCAGCGACCTTCAGGATCTGGATCGTGCGGCCCGAGAAATAGGCCGCGCGGCGCAGCATGTCGAGGAACTGGTCCTCGGCCACCAGGCCGGTGCAGGAGAACGTGGCGAACAGGCCGCCCGGCTTGACCACGCCCAGCGCCAGCTTGTTCATGTCCAGGTACTTCTTCAGCGCAGTGATGACCTGGTCGCGGTCGCGGGTCATCTTCGCCGGATCCAGGATCACCACGTCGTACTGCTCGCCGCGGTTGGCGGCGTCGCGCAGCCACGGGAAGATGTCGGACTGGATGAACTTCGGGCGCACGTTGTTCAGGCGCGAATTGCCCTTGGCGATCTGGATGACGTCCTCATCGATGTCGATGCCGACCACTTCCGAAGCGCCACGCGCAGCGGCATACACGGCGAAACCGCCGGTGTTGCAGCACAGGTCCAGCACGCTCTTGCCTTCCACCTGCTGGCTCAGCCACTCGCGGTTCTCGCGCTGGTCGGCGAAGAAACCGGTCTTGTGCGCGCCGGCCGGGTCGGCGCGGAACTTGATGCCGTACTCGGTGATCACCGACGCTTCGGTGGTGGTGTTGCCGTGGAAGTCGAAGCTCTCCTGCTTCTGTACGTGTTCGTCGGCGAAGCTGTGGAAACGGCAGCCCGGGAACTGCTCGCGCAGGGCGTCGTAGATCCATTCGCGGTGGCGGAACATGCCGGCGGCGAAGAACTCGACCACCACCAGGTCGCCGTAGCGATCCACCACCAGGCCGGACAGGCCGTCGCCTTCGCTGTGCACCACGCGCCAGGCGTCGGAGACCGCGTCGAGCTTCAGCACCTCACGGCGCAGCGACACCGCCTGGGCGATCTTGCGCGAGAACCAGCCGGCATCGACCGGCACGTTCTGGTCGGTTTCGAGGATGCGCACGGCGATGCGCGAGTGCCCGTTGTAGAACCCGCGGCCAATGAACTCGCCATCGATGCCGACCACGTCGACGATGGAACCGGGCTTGGGCCGGACGGTCGGTTTCTCGACCAGTTTCTGGAAGATCCACGGGTGGCTGGAACGCCACGCATTCTTGAGGCGGACAATCGGAAGGGGGGTATTCATCCACCCATTGTAAACCGGGCGCCGGGGGTCGGATCCCCGCAGGGGCTCTGACCCCAGTGTGGCGACAATGGGGTCAGAGCCCCTTTGAGGATCCGACCCCTGGCCTCCCCCATTTGACGGCGGCGGGGCCAGACGGCAGAATCGGCGCCAGAAGGGGAGTAGCTCCCAGACGTTGTCGCCGTCATTTCGAGCCCGCAGGCTCCGGTGCAACGGCAGTTCCAGCCGACTGGAACTGCGAGCGAGACCTTCGCCGTACTGGCGAAGCTCTGTCCCTGGATCCCCCTCCCGATCCTCCGTTGCAGATCCTCGCCGTCCGGCCTGGCATTCATCTTTCCAACGGACATTCCCAATGCAGACGATCGGTAACGTGTGGTTGTGGGGCGGCTTCGCAGCGGTGGTGGTCATCGCCCTGCTGGTCGACCTCGTGTTGATGCGCCATGGTGGACCGCACAAGGTCACCTTCAAGGAGGCCCTGTGGTGGTCCATCGGCTGGGTAGCGCTGGCCCTGCTGTTCAATGCGGGCCTCTGGTACTACCTGAATGAAACCGCCGGCCAGGTGGTGGCCAACAAGGTCGGCCTCGAATTCCTGACCGGCTACCTGGTCGAGAAGGCGCTGGCGGTCGACAACATCTTTGTGTTCCTGATGATCATGAGCTACTTCGCGGTGCCGGAGGAGCAGCGCCAGAAGGTGCTGATCATCGGCATCCTGGGCGCGATCGTGCTGCGTACGATCATGATCTTCGCCGGCAGCGTGCTGATCAGCCAGTTCCATTGGCTGCTCTACGTGTTCGGCGCCTTCCTGCTGTTCACCGGCTGGAAGATGTGGTTCGCCGCCGGCCAGGAGCCGGACCTGGAAACCAATCCCGCCCTGCGCTGGATGCGCAAGCACCTGCGCCTGCTGCCGGACTATGCCGGCAACGCACTGAGCGTGAAGCGCGACGGCGTGCGCTGGTTCACCCCGCTGTTCGCGGTGCTGATCCTGATCGCGGTCACCGACGTTATCTTCGCCGTGGACAGCATCCCGGCGATTTTCGCGATCACCACCGACCCGTTCATCGTGCTCACCTCCAACGTATTCGCGGTGCTGGGCCTGCGCGCGATGTTCTTCCTGCTGGCCGGCATGGCCGACCGCTTCCACCTGCTGCCGTATGGCCTGGCGCTGGTGCTGGGCTTCATCGGCATCAAGATGATGATCATCGACCTGTTCAAGATCCCGACCCCGGTGTCGCTGGGCGTGGTCGCGGTGATCATCGCCGCCACCGTGGTACTGAGCCTGAAGTACCCGCCGAAGGAAGGCTCCGGCCACGCCTGATCATGGCCGGCCGGCGGGATTGTCCCGCCGGCCTCACCCACTCTCCCGTTGCGGTGGCCTTGGTTTCGCGCCAGTCACCGCCATTGCTGAGGTATGGACAACAACGCGCCCCTGCCCGCTGGCGACCTGCCGGCCTCCCGCAATGACCGCTCGCGCATCCTGCGGGCGTTCAATGTCAGCCTGGCCGCCGTGCTGGTGCTGGTGGCCGTGTTCGCCCTGCAGGGCACCTTCGACTGGCGGCCCTGGGCGGTCGCGCCGCTGGAAGCCAAGGGCCTGCTTGGCCTGATCGGCGGCCCGATGCTGCATGCCTCGGTCGAGCACATCGCCGCCAACAGCATCGCGATCCTGATCCTGGGCACGCTGGCCGGCAGCGTCTACCCGAAAGCCACCGTGCGCGCCCTGCCCCTGCTGTGGCTGGGCTCGGGCATCGGTGCGTGGATGCTGGGCAATCCGGGCAGCGTGCACCTGGGCGCCAGCGGCGTCACCCATGGCCTGATGTTCCTGCTGGCCAGCCTGGGCCTGCTGCGCCGCGATCGTGCAGCGATTGCCACCGGTCTGATCGGCATGCTGTTCTACGGCGGCATGCTGATGACCATCCTGCCGCACGCCGACGGCGTGTCCTGGCAGTCGCACATGGGCGGCGCCTTCGCCGGCATCATCGCCGCGCTGCTGTTCCGCAATGCCGACCCGCTGCCGCCGCGCCCGCGTTACAGTTGGGAAGACGAAGAAGAAGACGTCGAACCTTTACCCGACGACGAGCTGGAACCGCCGTCACCGCAGCGCGTGCCGGTGCTGTGGCAGCCGCGCGAAGGCCAGGACTACGTGGTGATCCCGTTCCGCCGGCCGGACGAGCCGCGCGACTGAAAATGCCCCGGTAGTGCCGGCCGCTGGCCGGCACCCTCATGAACCGGTAGTGGCCGACCTTGGTCGGCGCGGTTGTTGTGTGCCAACCAAGGTTGGCACCTACCAGAGTCCGTCAGTTCGCCGCATTCCCCGCCGCGCCCATGCCATCCACCGCCTGCCGGCCCAGTGCCGGGTCATCGGTGAAGAAGGCATCGATGCCGGTGGCCAGATAGGCACGCATCTCGGCAATCGAACCCTCGGCATTGCGCGCGTTGTCGGCGCCCTTGCGCAGGTTGCTGGCCTGGAAGTGGTTCTCCGGACGGAAGGTGTACGGAATCACCATCAGGCCCACTGCATGTGCGTCCTGTACCAGCGTGGTCGGAGTGCTCAGCGCGCCCTTGGCGTCCAGCGGAATGATCGAGCGCAGTTCCGGGCCGATGCTGTCGGCGTAGCTGGCGATGTCCTTCAGTCCTGCCGGCGTCATCATCTGGGCGTAGGTCAGCTTGCCACCGGCCTTGGCGATGTCGGCCGGCTGGGTGTCGCCCTTCCACAGCAGTTGCAGCAGGCGGATGTTGCTGCCGCGCGGGATCTTGCCGCGCAGGTAGCGCAGGTTGGCGGTCTCGAACGACTGGATGGTGACCGGGCCGACGTTGGTATAGGCATTGCCACGCAGCGCGGTCAGGAGCTTGTCTTCCATCGGCAGGCCGATCGACTGGAAGTAGGTCGGGTGCTTGATCTCCGGCACCAGGCCGATGCCACGGTTGGCACGCCCGGCCTGCTGGACAAGGAATGCGAGGATCTCGTCCAGGCTGGCGATGCGGAACTGGCCGTCATAGGCGGTGCTGCGCAGTTCCGGCAGGCGCTCGCGCGCGTACAGCGTCTTCAGCTCGGCCAGGGTGAAGTCTTCGGTGAACCAGCCGTCCACCTTCTGCCCGTCGATGACCTTGCTGGTGCGGCGGCTGGCGAATTCGGGATGCGAGGCCACATCAGTGGTGCCGCTGATCTCGTTCTCGTGGCGGGCGACCATCACTCCGTCCCTGGTCATCACCAGGTCCGGCTCGATGTAGTCGGCGCCATCGGCGATCGCCTGCGCATAGGCGGCCAGGGTGTGCTCGGGCAGCAACGCGCTCGCCCCGCGATGGCCATAGACCGACACCTTGTGCGCGGCCGGGGTGGAGGATTCAGCACTCATGGCCACCGATGGTGCCACGGCCAGCGACAACAGCAACGCACAACCCCACGACTTCACTGCGACTTCCCCAAGCGGTATGTGATGGGCGTCAGTATGCGGCGGCAATGTGACAGGTGGGGGACCTGGGGTCGGATCCCCGCAGGGGCTCCGACCCCGTAGCGATCCCGGGGAGCTCGTTCGGCTGGGTTGCCGGCCAGCGGCCGGCACTACCAAGGCTTACTTGCCGATGCAGAAACTGGAGAAGATCCTTCCCAGCAGATCATCGGCACTCATCTGCCCGGTGATCTCACCCAGCGCGTCATGCGCCAGCCGCAGTTCCTCGGCGGCCAGCTCCAGGTGCTCGTGCGCCAGCTCGCCATCGGCGCGCTGCGCATGTTCCTGCGCACGTTCGATTGCATCCACATGGCGCGTGCGCGCGGAGAACTCGCCATCCACCTGCTCCCCTGCCCCGGCCGAAGCGATCGAACGCAGACGCGCGTGCAGATCGTCGAGCCCGGCGCCGGTGGCGGCCGAAACGAACACGCGGTCCGGATCGTCCAGCGACGGCAACGCCTCCAGCAGGTCCGACTTGTTGTGGATGTAGACCTTGTGCGGCACCGCCGCCACGGCCTCGCCCAGCGCCGCTTCGCCGGCCGCCGGATCGCGCGCATCCAGCACGATCAGCGCCAGGTCGGTGCGCTCGATTTCCACGTGGGCGCGGCGCATGCCTTCGCGTTCGATGGCGTCACCGCCGTCGCGCAGGCCGGCGGTGTCGACCAGGGTCAGCTCCAGGCCGTCCAGGCGGATGGTCTCGCGCAGGGTGTCGCGGGTGGTACCGGCGATGTCGGTGACGATGGCGCGTTCGCTGCCGGCCAGGGCGTTGAGCAGTGAGCTCTTGCCGGCATTCGGCGGACCGATCAGCACCGCGTGCAGGCCATCGCGCAGGCGACGGCCGCGTTCGGCATCGCGGCGCAGAATGGCCAGATCGCTGCGCGCCTGTTCCAGCCCACGCCGCACCTGCGCGCCACCGAGCGTATCCAGCGGTTCGTCGGCAAAATCGATGGCCGCTTCCACGTGGATGCGCAGCAGCACCAGCTGCTCGACCACGGCGTCGATGCGGCGCGAGAACACGCCATCCAGCGAACGGCGTGCCGCGCGCGCGGCGCGATTGTCGCCCGCGGCGATCAGGTCGGCGATGGCCTCGGCCTGGGCCAGGTCGAGCTTGCCGTTGAGGAATGCCCGTTCACTGAACTCACCCGGCCGCGCCTGGCGCGCGCCGAGCGCGATGCAGCGCGCGACCAGCTGCTGCAGCAGCACCGGGCTGCCGTGGCCCTGCAGTTCCACCACTTCCTCGCCGGTGAAGCTGTTCGGTGCCGGGAACCACAGCACGATGCCATCGTCGATGACCTCGCCGTCGGCATCACGCAGGCGCGCGTAGTGCGCGTGGCGCGGACGCAGTGCAGGTGCACCCAGTGCATTGGCGATGGCCGCAGCACGCGGGCCGGACAGGCGCAGCAGGCCGACACCGCCGGCGCCAGGGGCACTGGCGATGGCGACGATGGTGTCGGTGCGGATCGCGTCGTTCATGGCTCAGAGCTTCTCCAGCTGTGCGCGCGCCTGTGCCGCGCCACTGCCCTGCGGCTGCAAGGCCAAGTAGGTGGTGTAGGCCTGCTTGGCCTTGGCCTTGTCGCCGGCGTTGAAGTAGGCATCACCCAGGTTGAGATAGGCCACTGCACGCGAGGGGTCGATCTTCAGCGTGTTCTCCAGCCAGCGCGCCGCTTCGGCATAGCGCTGCTGGCGGTAGTAGACGAAGCCGAGGTTGTTGGCGGCCTGGGCGAAGTCCGGACGCAGCTTCAGTGCTTCGGTGAACTGCGCCACCGCCTCGTCGTACTGCTTCTCGCGGTACAGCTGCAGGCCGCGGTCATTGGCCTGCTGCGCGCGCTGGCGATCCGACGCCGGGCCCGCAGTGGGCACCACCAGCTTGGCCTTGCCGCCCTGCAGGTCGGCCACCGTCACCGGCGCGTGGCTGCCCTTGGCTTCGCTGGCGGCTTCAACCTTGTTGTTCAGTGCGATCGCATCGGCGGTCAACTGGCGCGTATCGGCATTGAGGAACTCCTGGCTGTCCGGCACCTGGAACACGAACTCGCCGCCCTGCGAACCGGGCAGGCTGCCGAAGGCCGGGGTCTGGTGTGAAACGGCTGAGACGGCCGGCGCAACGTAGGCGGCCAGTTCGGTACCGGTGATCAGCCCATCGCCGTTGAGGTCGCCCTTGCCGGCCAATGCCTGCAGCAGCACCCAGGTGAACACCGAGTGGCCGTTCGGACCGGCGTCGGCCACCTGCTGGTCGGCACCGCCGGCGGTCAGCATCTGCCGCGCGCTGCGCCGCGCGTTCTCGCGCAGGAACGACGACGACGATGGACCGCCACGGGTCAGGCCCAGGCCGCTGTAGCAGGCATCCATCACGAACATCACGTGCTTGGCCTGCATGCTCTCGGCGATGTTCTGGATGTCGGTCATCGCGATGGCGTCGGTAGCGAATTCCTTCGGGTCCGAATCGACCGGGATGATGTAGCCGAGGTCGCGCCCGGAGGCGAGCTGGCGGGTCGCGCCATGGCCGGCGAAGAACACGAACACGCGATCGTTCTTGCCAGTGCGGTCATCGGCCAGGCGGTCGTGGAAGGCAGCCAGGATGTTGTTGCGCGTGGCCTGCTCGTTCTTCAGCACGATCACCTGCGAGGACGGGAAGCCGAACTGCCCGGTCAGGGTATCGGCCACCGCCTGCGCATCGTGGCTGGCGTACTCCAGCTTCGGCCACTTGGCGTAGTTGTCGATGCCGACCACGATCGCCCAGGACTTCTCGTAGCCGGTGGTGACGGTGGCATCGTTGGTCGCGCCCTTGCGCGCACGGGCGACCGTGAAGTCGCGGCCGTTCCAGCCAGCGAACTGGTAGCCATCGGCGATCAGCCGGTCGAGGATCTGCGGCAGCGCCTTCACCGCACGATCGTGAATGTCGTGGAACAGGATGATGCCGCGCTGTTCCTTGTTCACCTGGTCGAGCACGCGCTGCACGATCGATTCCGGCACCGGGTCGGCCCAGTCCATCGAGTCGATGTTCCACATGATCGACTTCAGCCCGGCTTCGTTGAGCAGCTGCAGGCCTTCGGCATTGCGTGCGCCATAGGGGAAGCGGAACAGCGGCGCGCGCTTGCTGTCGACATCCTTCAGCAGCGTGTCGGTGTCCAGCACCTGCTGGCGCAGCGCGTCACCGGTGGTGCGCGACAGCTGGGCGTGGGTCAGGCTGTGATTGCCGACCGCATAGCCCTCTTCCATCAGGTTGCGGCTGATCTTCGCCATCGGGCCGAGGCTGACCTTGCCGTCGGCCTCGACCTTGCCCAGGTTGCGGCCCACTTCGAAGAACACGCCCGGCACGTCGTAGCGCTTGAGGATGGCCACCACTTCATCGGTGTAGGCCTTGTGCGGGCCATCGTCGAAGGTGAGCACAACGGTCTTGGCCGGCAGGTCGCGGCCGAAGATCTCGCGGTCGCTGTCCTTCATCGACATCGGGTACGGCTCGATTACGCCATAGTCGCGCAGGATCGCTTCGCGGCTGTAGTCCTTGTGCAGGTGGGCGATGTAGTCGTCCCACTTCTCACGCTTCAGTTCGATGGCGCGGGTGCGCTCGAAACGGCTGAAGATGCGGGTCAGTTCCTGGTTGTAGTTGCGCTCGATCTCATCAAGCGCCTCCAGGTCCTCACCGATGCGCTGGTGCAGCTTCACCGCCGGCAGCGACGAATCGATGCCGACCCGTTCATGCAGATCACGCAGCACTTCGCGGAAGGCCAGGCGGTCGGCGTCGAACAGTTCCGGCGCCGACTCGATGTAGTCCAGCACGGTGCCGAGGGTGGCGAAGCGCTGCGGACTGGAGCCGCGCAACAGCGTGTCGAACTGCGCGGCGATGGCCGTGCGCTGTTCCAGGCCATCGTGGAACAGCTGCTGGCCCACGCGCGTGGAGGTACTGCGGTCGGCAGCCGACTGCTGTTCCTCGTCGGCCAGCAGCACGATGATGCGGCGGTAGCCGTCGAGCTGCTTCTGCAGCGCGGCCAGCAACGGTGCAGCGGCGGGATCGGCGGCGGCCGCGGCCTGCGCGCTGGGCTGGGTGACCGTGGTCGCCGGCGCCTTCGCGTCCTTGTCGCCACAGCCGGCAACGACCAGGGTCAACAACAGCGACGGCAGGAACAGGCGGAACGACGACGCACGCTGCATGGTGGACTCGAAGGTGGGAGGAACGGTGTGCCGGCGATTCTAACGCCGCATGCGAAAAGCCCGCCTTGCGGCGGGCTTCTCATCGACCGGGGCGGTAGTAGAGTCGACTGTTAGTCGACTGCTCTACTGCCAGTCGACCAACAGTCGACTCTACAGGTCGGGATTACTTCTTTTTGACCGGGGCCGGCGCGGTGGTGGCCGGGACCGGCTCGCCGCCATGGCGCTTGGTCATCCACCACTGCTGCAGCAAGCCCAGGCCGCCGTTGACCACCCAGTACAGGACCAGGCCGGACGGCATGAAGGCCATCATGACGCCGAACACCAGCGGCATGAACTGCATCATCTTCTGCTGCATCGGGTCCATGCCCGGTGCCGGGGTCAGCTTCTGGGTGAACCACATCACTGCCACGTTGATGACCGGCAGGATGAAGTACGGGTCGCGTGCGGTCAGGTCCTGGATCCAGCCGAACCAGGGCGCCTGGCGCAGTTCGACCGATTCGACCAGCACCCAGTACAGGGCGAAGAAGATCGGCATCTGGATGAGGATCGGCAGGCAGCCCCCCATCGGATTGATCTTTTCCTTCTTGTACAGCTCCATCATCGCGGTCTGGAACTTCTGGCGGTCATCGCCATAGCGTTCCTTCAGCTGCGCGATGCGCGGCTGGAAACGACGCATCTTGGCGCCGCTCTTGTACTGGGTTGCCGACAGCGGGTACAGCACCAGCTTCAGCAGCACCACCAGGCCGACGATCGCCCAGCCCCAGTTGCCGACCAGCTTGTGCACCTGGTTCAGCACCCAGAACAGGCCCTGGCCGATCACCGCCATCATCGAGAAGCGGCTGTAGTCGACCACGCGGTCCAGGCCCGGCACGTCTTCCTTGGCGATCAGGTTGACCAGCTTCGGGCCGACCCACAGGCGGGCTTCGGTGCTGGTGGACTGGCCCGGGGCCACGGTGAAGGCCGGGCCACGCGCTTCGATCAGGTCACGACCGGCCACCTGCGACAGCACGTAGTGTGCGGTCTGGTCCTTCTGCGGGATCCAGGCGGTGAAGAAGTGGTGCTGCAGCATCGCCAGCCAGCCGCCGGTGATGTTCTGGTTCAGCGTGCCGTCTTCCAGGTAGTCCTTGAACGCACGACGCTGGTACTTCTTGTCGTTGTCGTACCAGGTGGCACCGTTGAAGCTGAAGGAATCCGGGTTGGTCATGCTCCGCGACAGGATGGTCGGGGTGCGGTCCAGGGTGCGGTAGACATAGCCGTTCCACGGCGCGGCGCCAGCGTTGCTGACTTCGTCCTTGAAGCGCACGGCGTACTCGTTGCGCGAGACGGTCAGGGTGCGCTTGATGGTCACGCCGCTGTCGGCAGTCCACACGAACGGGATCTGCAGCTCGTTCTGGCCCTTGGCCAGCACGAAGTCCTTGGTGTCACCCACCAGCTTGAAGCCGTCGGCGCCGGGGACCGGGGTGTTCTTGTCTTCGCTGGCCCAGCCACTGATCGCGCTGTACGGGTGCGCGGGGTCTTCGGTCAGCAGGCGGACCGGCGGGCTGCCTTCGTCCTTGGTCTGCGGGAACTGCAGCAGCTCGGCGTCGAGCACGCGGCCGCCGTCGAGCACCAGGCGCAGCACGTCGGTGGTGACGGTCACGCGCTGGCTGGCCGGGGTAGCGCTGGCCTGGGCCTGTGCGGCGGCCTGGCCGGGGGCGCCCGGCACCTGGGCGCTGGGGATGGCGCCGGGGTTCGCGCCCGGAACACTCTGTGCGGCGGCCGGGGCCGACGTGGTGGTTGGTGCCGGGGTCGGAGCAGCCTTTTCACGGCTCCACTCCATCCACAGCAGCACGGCCACCATCAGCCAGGCAAAAATGAGGAATACGCGGGTCTGGTTCATCAGCGGACAGGCTCGGCGGGGCCGGGACGCGATGCCGGCTCGGTCAAAGAAGGAGTTGCGATGCCATCAGGCGGCGGCATTGTGCCGTCCACGCCCGGCGTGGGCAATGCACGCAGGCGACGCAGCAGGCGCAGGAAGGCCTGGCGGATCTCGTCGTTGCTGGCGGAACGCGCAGCACTACGAGCCACGACGACAAAGTCGCCTGGCTGGATGTCGGTACGTGTCTGACGCAGGATGTCGCGCAGGACGCGCTTGATCCGGTTACGCCCGACGGCGTTCGGATCAACCTTGCGGGAAACCGCCAGACCCAGCCTGGCCGGCCGGTCAGCCGGCAGCCAGTGCAGGGTCATCAGCGGATCGGACACACGGCGGGCGCCGTTGAAGACCGTTGAGTATTCGGCACGCGTGCGAACCCGCGCAGAGCGAGGGAATCGCTTGCGCGGGTCTGCAGTATTCACTGTCGAAGGGATTGCGTCTGCCGCGGGGTGCGGCATGGCAATCAGGCGCTCAGGACTTTGCGGCCCTTGGCGCGGCGACGCGACAGGATCTTGCGGCCGTCAGCGGTCTTCATACGGGCACGGAAGCCGTGGTCGCGCTTACGCTTGAGGTTGCTGGGCTGGTAGGTGCGCTTCGTGGCCATTGGGGGCCTCTCGTATGAATGGGACGGAAAGAACCGGAAATTCTAGAGAGGTACCCTGCCCCAAGTCAACCCCTGGCAGCTACGCGAATTCACCGGGCTGTGCAATAGCTGTGGATGTTTTTGTGAATAAGTAGGGGACAAGCATTCCGAAGGCGGGCGCTCGGTGGTAGTCTGAGCCATCCATTTCCCCCCTTTCAGGCCTGTGTTTGGGCGCCTTGTCGCGTCCATGCCCCGGCCACCGGACGATTATTGCTGATGGATGCTTGGTCCCGTAGTCTCGAGCGCCTCGAAGCGGAGTTCCCGCCGGAAGACGTTCATACCTGGCTGAAGCCACTGCAGGCCGATCTGCGCGTGGACAGCCTGGTGCTGTATGCACCGAATGCCTTCATCGTCGACCAGGTCCGCGAGCTGTACCTGGCCCGGATCCGCGAACTGCTGGCGCACTTCGCCGGTTTCAGCGACGTTTTTCTTGAAATCGGCTCGCGCCCGCGCCCTGTGGAGGCGCAGAACGCGCCGGTTTCCACGCCGTCGGCGCATGTGTCCAGCGAACCGCAGGTGCCGTTCGCCGGCAACCTGGACAACCACTACACGTTCGCCAACTTCGTCGAAGGCCGCAGCAACCAGCTGGGCCTGGCCGCCGCCTTCCAGGCGGCGCAGAAGCCGGGCGACCGCGCGCACAACCCGCTGCTGCTGTACGGGGGCACCGGCCTGGGCAAGACCCACCTGATGTTCGCCGCCGGCAACGCCATGCGCCAGGCCAATCCGGGCGCGAAGGTGCTGTACCTGCGTTCGGAACAGTTCTTCAGCGCGATGATCCGGGCCCTGCAGGAAAAGACCATGGATCAGTTCAAGCGCCAGTTCCAGCAGGTGGACGCGCTGCTGATCGATGACATCCAGTTCTTCGCCGGTAAGGACCGCACCCAGGAAGAGTTCTTCCACACCTTCAACGCGTTGTTCGATGGCAAGCAGCAGATCATCCTGACCTGCGACCGCTATCCGCGCGAAGTCGAGGGCCTGGAAGCGCGCCTGAAGTCGCGGCTTGCTTGGGGCCTGTCGGTCGCGATCGAACCGCCGGACTTCGAGACCCGCGCCGCGATCGTGCTGGCCAAGGCACGCGAACGCGGTGCCGAGATTCCCGATGATGTTGCGTTCCTGATCGCCAAGAAGATGCGCTCCAACGTGCGCGACCTCGAAGGCGCGCTCAATACCCTGACCGCCCGCGCCAATTTCACCGGCCGCGCGATCACCACCGAATTCGCCCAGGAAACCCTGCGCGACCTGCTGCGCGCCCAGCAGCAGGCGATCAGCATTCCCAACATCCAGAAAACCGTTGCCGACTACTACGGCCTGCAGATCAAGGATCTGCTGTCGAAGCGTCGGACCCGCTCGCTGGCACGCCCGCGCCAGGTCGCCATGGCCCTGACCAAGGAACTGACCGAGCACAGCCTGCCCGAGATCGGCGATGCCTTTGCCGGTCGCGATCACACCACGGTGCTGCATGCCTGCCGCCAGATCCGGACCCTGATGGAAACCGACGGCAAGCTCCGCGAGGACTGGGACAAGCTGATCCGGAAGCTGAGCGAATGATGCACGGATGCCGATGAGGCGTCATCGCACAAAACGGTGCAGAATCCGGTAGCAAGCGCGGGACACGTTGTGGATAAAAATGGCGTTTGAAATCGCGTCGGTTTTATCCACAGCTTTCCCCACCCCCTGGGGGTCGGTAATACAGAGGGTTTCGATGCCTGAAATCCTTTTATTTACAAAGACTTAGCGTTGTTTTCCAGCGATTCTGTCTCTACCAGCACCACCAAGCTTTTGATTTATTCCACATTTTTTAAAGCATAGGGGCACGGAACCACATGCGTTTCACACTGCAGCGCGAAGCCTTTCTCAAGCCGTTGGCACAGGTCGTCAACGTGGTCGAACGCCGCCAGACCCTTCCGGTTCTGGCCAATTTCCTGGTCCAGGTGCAGAACGGCCAGCTGTCGCTGACCGGTACCGACCTGGAAGTGGAGATGGTGTCGCGGATCGCGGTTGAAGATGCCCAGGACGGCGAAACCACCATTCCCGCCCGCAAGCTGTTCGAGATCATCCGCGCCCTGCCCGACGGCAGCCGGATTACCGTCTCGCAGACCGGTGACAAGATCACCGTGCAGGCCGGCCGCAGCCGCTTCACCCTGGCCACCCTGCCCTCCAACGACTTCCCGTCGGTGGACGAAGTGGAAGCCACCGAGCGCGTGGCCATCGGCGAAGCAACCCTGAAGGAACTGATCGAGCGCACTGCGTTCGCGATGGCCCAGCAGGACGTGCGCTACTACCTCAACGGCCTGCTGTTCGACCTGCGCGGCGATGCGCTGCGCACGGTCGCCACCGACGGCCATCGCCTGGCGCTGTGTGAAACCGATCTGGCCAAGCCCAGCGGTTCCAAGCGCCAGATCATCGTGCCGCGCAAGGGCGTGACCGAACTGCAGCGCCTGCTGGAGAGCGGCGATCGCGAGATCGAACTGGAAGTCGGCCGCAGCCACGTGCGCGTCAAGCGCGACGATGTCACCTTCACCTCGAAGCTGATCGACGGTCGTTTCCCGGATTACGAAGCGGTGATTCCGATCGGTGCCGACCGCGAAGTGAAGGTTGATCGTGAAGCACTGCGTGCCTCGCTGCAGCGCGCCGCGATCTTGTCCAACGAGAAGTACCGCGGCATCCGCGTGGAAGTCTCGCCGGGCAACCTGAAGATCAGCGCGCACAATCCGGAACAGGAAGAAGCCCAGGAAGAGATCGAAGCCGACACCACGGTCAGTGATCTGGCCATTGGCTTCAACGTGAACTACCTGCTGGATGCCCTCTCCGCGCTGCGCGATGAGGAGGTCATCATCCAGCTGCGCGATTCCAACTCTTCTGCGCTGGTTCGTGAATCCAGCAGCGAGAAGTCGCGTCACGTGGTGATGCCGCTGCGTCTCTGACAGCAGCCTGTTCCACGTGGAACCGAAGGACGCCCGGGATCTCCCCGGGCGTTTTTTTTTTGCAGGTTCCACGTGGAGCATCGGGGATCGCGGAATCTCCAGGTCTGGGCGAATGTCTTGCTCGAGATTGTTGCTTGCCGATTGTTCCTGGTTGCGCCTCCGATGCAATCGGCCCTGCGCGGCAGGAATCCAGATTGCTGACTTGGGCGCTGCCCAGCCAACTTCGATCGAGTACGCAGTTCCGGGTCCTCAGCCTGATTGCAGGTGACTCGATCTGGTCGGATGGATGAAGCGGATCGCATCCGCTATCGCAGTGGTTGCTTCATCTGCAGACGTCACTGTCCACAGGCCTGGTTGGGGCCGGATCAGAGCTGGCCTAGCTTCTAAATCTGGGTATAAATCTAAAGCATGGTGGTGATGGTAGGCCCAGATTTCGTGGGAAAATGCACTATCCAATTGATTTTAAAGAGATTTGTGCGGCTGAAACCCCCTGTATAGAGGCCCCTCAGGCTGGGGGGGAACCTGTGGATAGTTTCGCAGGTCGGGCAAAAGGGCTTTTTTATCCACAGTTTGCCCATACCTTGTGTATAAGTCATACAGACCCGCTGTGGACAGCGTGAAACGAATGGGCTGAATTCTTTGAAATCTGTGGAACCCTCCACGGCATCGCATCGTAGATTTCAAGAAATCCGCGCGGTGTTCGCGCAACCCACCGTCGGGGGCACCTGGCGATGCTCGCGGAATGAGGCTGAAATCGCTGAAATCTGAAGGCCCGTACCCTGCGCCGCCGCTCAGAATTCAAGGATTCCCGGGCATATCCAGACCCAGGCGAGCCCAGGTGAGGGAGCGCCACCACGTGGAACACGCGTAGGGTTGCCAGGCGGAGGCTTCAGCACAGTGGCGATGTCTGGCGCGCCACGGCTGGCTTGACCGATGCAGTAAGCTGATGGATTCCCTGCCCCACTACCGCCTCGTGCGGATGGTCTTTCGCGCCCCATGCTTATCCGCCGCCTCGCCCTCCACCAACTGCGTCGCTTCAGTGCGGTGGACCTGTCGCCCCAGCCGGGATTGAACCTGCTGACTGGCGACAACGGTGCCGGAAAGACCAGCGTGCTCGAAGCGTTGCACCTGATGGCCTACGGACGAAGCTTCCGTGGCCGGGTCCGCGACGGATTGGTGCGCCAGGGCCAGGAAGCGTTGGAGATCTTCGTGGAATGGGACGAACAGCGTGCCGATCACCCGCCCCACCGCCGAAAGGCCGGGCTGCGCCACAGTGGCCAGGACTGGAAGGGACGATTGGACGGTGAAGACGTCGCGCAGCTGGGCAATCTCTGCGCAGCGCTGGCCGTGGTGACGTTCGAGCCGGGGAGCCATGCACTGGTCAGTGGGGGTGGCGAACCTCGCCGTCGCTTCCTCGATTGGGGCTTGTTCCACGTGGAACCGGATTTTCTCTCCCTGTGGCGCCGCTATTCCCGGGCGCTGAAGCAGCGCAATGCTCTGCTCAAGCAGGGCGGGCCGTCGCGGATGCTCGATACCTGGGATCACGAGCTGGCCGAGGCCGGGGAACCGCTGACCAGCCGCCGTCAGCACTACCTGGAGCGTCTGCAGCAGCGCACGGTGGCCTTGGCCGCCAGCCTGGCTCCGCAACTCGGCATCCAGGGGCTGGAACTGAGTCCCGGTTGGCGGCGGCATGAGCTTCCCTTGGCCGATGCCCTGCTTCTGGCCCGGGAACGTGACCGGCAGGCCGGCTATACCTCGGTCGGCCCACACCGGGCAGACTGGAGTGTGGATTTCCACAGCATTCCGGGGCGTGATGCGTTGTCCCGTGGCCAGGCCAAGCTGACGGCATTGGCCTGCCTGATGGCGCAGGCCGAGGACTATGCGGAACAGCGCGGCGAATGGCCGGTGATCGCGCTGGACGATCTGGCCTCGGAGCTGGATCGCACCCATCAGGCGCGGGTGCTGGAGCGCCTGCTCAATGGGCCGGCACAGATCTTCATCACCGCTACCGAAACCCCGGCGGCGCTGCTGGACCTGACCCACATCGCCCGGTTCCACGTGGAACATGCACAGATCGTGGCTGTGCCATAGTGGGCACACCAGGGCCGCTCGACCCCGGCTGGTATAATTCGGGTTGGAATCCTTTCATTCTCGGCACATCGCTCCAAGCGGTGGCCGACCTGCGGAGCCTACGGCAAGCGCAATGAGCGACGAACAGAACACCCCGGCAAACAACGGCAATTACGACGCCAACAGCATTACCGCCCTGGAAGGCCTGGAGGCTGTCCGCAAGCGTCCCGGCATGTACATCGGTGACGTGCATGACGGCACCGGTCTGCACCACATGGTGTTCGAGGTCGTCGACAACTCGATCGACGAAGCGCTGGCCGGCCACGCCGACCACGTTGCGGTGACGATCCACGCCGACGGTTCGGTCTCGGTGTCCGACAACGGCCGTGGTATCCCGACTGGCAAGCACGAGCAGATGAGTGCCAAGCTCGGTCGCGAAGTGTCTGCAGCCGAAGTCGTCATGACCGTCCTGCACGCAGGCGGCAAGTTCGACGACAACAGCTACAAGGTTTCGGGCGGCCTGCATGGCGTCGGCGTCAGTGTGGTCAACGCGCTGTCGCAGAAGCTGCTGGTGGACGTGTTCCAGAACGGCTTCCACTACCAGCAGGAATTCAGCAACGGCGCCGCAGTGACCGCGCTGGCCAAGCTGGAAACCACCACCAAGCGTGGCACTACCGTGCGCTTCTGGCCGTCCACCGTCGCCTTCCACGACAACGTGGAGTTCCACTACGACATCCTGGCCCGCCGCCTGCGCGAACTGTCGTTCCTGAACTCCGGCGTCAAGATCGTCCTTGCCGACGAGCGTGGCGACGGCCGTCGCGATGACTTCCACTACGAGGGTGGCATCCGCAGCTTCGTGGAGCATCTGGCCCAGCTGAAGACGCCGCTGCACCCGAACGTCATTTCAGTCACCGGCGAGCACAACGGCATCGTCGTGGATGTGGCGCTGCAGTGGACCGACTCCTATCAGGAGACGATGTACTGCTTCACCAACAACATTCCGCAGAAGGACGGCGGTACCCACCTGGCCGGTTTCCGCGGTGCGCTGACCCGTGTGCTCAACAACTACATCGAGCAGAACGGCATCGCCAAGCAGGCCAAGATCAACCTGACCGGCGACGACATGCGAGAAGGCATGATCGCGGTGCTGTCGGTGAAGGTTCCGGACCCGAGCTTCTCCAGCCAGACCAAGGAAAAGCTGGTCAGCTCCGACGTGCGTCCGGCGGTGGAAAACGCCTTCGGTGCGCGCCTGGAAGAGTTCCTGCAGGAGAACCCGAACGAAGCCAAGGCGATCGCCGGCAAGATCGTCGACGCCGCGCGCGCACGTGAAGCGGCGCGAAAGGCCCGCGACCTGACCCGCCGCAAGGGCGCGCTGGATATCGCCGGCCTGCCGGGCAAGCTGGCCGACTGCCAGGAAAAGGATCCGGCGCTGTCCGAACTGTTCATCGTCGAGGGTGACTCGGCAGGTGGCTCGGCCAAGCAGGGCCGCAACCGCAAGAACCAGGCGGTGCTGCCGCTGCGCGGCAAGATCCTCAACGTGGAACGCGCGCGCTTCGACCGCATGCTGTCCTCCGACCAGGTCGGCACGCTGATCACGGCGCTGGGCACCGGCATCGGCCGAGACGAGTACAACCCGGACAAGCTGCGTTACCACAAGATCATCATCATGACCGACGCCGACGTCGACGGCGCCCACATCCGCACCCTGCTGCTGACGTTCTTCTACCGTCAGATGCCGGAGCTGATCGAGCGCGGTTACGTCTACATCGGCCTGCCGCCGCTGTACAAGATCAAGCAGGGCAAGCAGGAGCTGTACCTGAAGGACGACCCGGCGCTGGACAGCTACCTGGCCAGCAGCGCGGTGGAAAACGCTGCGCTGGTGCCCGCCACCGGCGAGCCCGGCATCGAAGGCCTTGCGCTGGAGAAGCTGCTGCTGGCCTATGCAGCAGCGCTGGATTCGATCGAGCGCAACGCACATCGCTACGACCGCAACCTGCTTGAAGCGCTGGTCGATTTCGTGCCGATGGACCTGGAAAGCCTGCGCGCTGCCGGCGAAGGCGAGGGCTTGGATGCACTGGCCAAGCGCCTCAACCAGGGCAGCCTGGGCAGCCCGCGTTTCACGCTGGAACTGCAGGAAGCCAACGACGAGCGCCCGGCCGCTGTGCTGGTGACCCGTCGCCACATGGGCGAACAGCACATCCAGGTGCTGCCGATGTCGGCCTTCGAAAGCGGCGAACTGCGCGCGATCCACCAGGCATCGAAGCTGCTGCACGGTCTGGTCCGCGAGGGCGCGACCATTTCCCGCGGTGCCAAGTCGATCGAAGTCGACAGCTTTGCCAAGGCACAGAACTGGCTGCTCGAGGAGGCCAAGCGCGGCCGCCAGATCCAGCGATTCAAGGGTCTGGGTGAAATGAATCCGGAGCAGCTGTGGGACACCACGGTGAACCCGGAAACCCGCCGACTGCTGCAGGTGCGTATCGAGGACGCTGTCGCAGCCGACCAGATCTTCAGCACCCTGATGGGCGATGTCGTCGAACCGCGTCGCGATTTCATCGAAGACAACGCGCTGAAGGTCGCAAACCTGGATATCTGACACAATCGGGACACGGCCGGCGCGCGGGGAGGCGCGCCGGCCTTCGACTCTTGAACACAGGTACCTGATGTCAGCATCCGCCCCGGTCTCCGCTCCGCCCCCGGTTCCGCCGGCTTCTGCCGCGCCGCGTGCCGTTTCGCCGTTGGCGGGGTTCTTCATCGACCTGGGCATCGCCGCTGTCACCCTGTTCGGCCTGAGCCTGGTCAGCGGCCTGCTGTGGGGCCTGTACCGTGGCGTGGTGGTTGGTTACGCGAACGCGCAGGCTGGCGCTGGCGCACCCGACGCCAGTTCGGTCGCGGCGTCACTGGGCCAGCCCGGCGCGCTTGCGCAGATTCTCATGGCACTGTTCGCCACCGGTGGTGCCGCGTTGCTGCTGTACTTCTGGCGACGGCCGGCCAACGCCGCCGAGCGCCACGCCTCGCGCCAGGCGCTGCGCCGCCCCTCCACCTGGGGCTGGACCCTGCTGGTGGCGACCCTGATCGTGCTCGGCAGCAACGGCATCGCCTTCCTGGCCAAGCAGTTCGGCGTCGAGCCGGTCCCCACCAATCTGGCGCTGATGCAGAGCGCGATCGCACGTTTCCCGCTGTTCCTGGTGCTGTTCGCGGTGGTCCTGGCGCCGGCCTACGAGGAACTGCTGTTCCGCCGCGTGCTGTTTGGCCGCCTGTGGCAGGCCGGGCGACCAGGGTTGGGCGTGGTACTGAGCAGCCTCGCGTTTGCCCTGATCCATGAGATCCCTGGCACCAGTGCCAATGGCCCGGCCGAAATCGCACAGCTGTGGCTGGTCTATGGTGGCATGGGAGCCGCGTTCTGCTGGCTCTACCGGCGCACCGGCACGTTGTGGGCGGCGATCACCGCCCACGCGCTGAACAATGCGGTCGCCCTTGCCGCGATGGTGTTCCTGGGGTCAACGTAACGCCGCGTCCGCTTGACGAAAGATTAAGCCGCTACGCTACACACTCCGCATATGAACACGGGGGAGTTTCCATGAAACAACTGCTGCTGGCCCTTGTCATCACCACCCTGGTCAGCGCCTGCGCGACCACCACCTCCCCTACCGGTCGCCGGCAGATGGTGGGCGGCGTCTCGCAGGCGCAGCTGGACCAGCTCGGCGCACAGGCGTTCGCCGAAACCAAGCAGAAGGAAAAGATCAGCACCGACGGCCGCCAGAACGGTTACGTGCAGTGCGTGGTCAACGCCCTGGTCGCGCAGCTGCCAGCTCAATACCGTGGCGTACGGTGGGAGACGGCGGTATTCGTCGACAAGGAGCCCAACGCCTTCGCCCTGCCCGGCGGCAAGGTCGGCGTGAACACCGGCATCTTCACCGTGGCCAAGAACCAGGATCAGCTGGCTGCCGTGATCGGCCATGAAATCGGCCATGTCATCGCCCGCCACCACGAAGAGCGCATCACCCGCCAGATGGGTGCGCAGACCGGGCTGGCCGTGCTCGGCGCGCTGGCTGGCGCAGCCTACGGCGAAGGTGCTGCCAGCACCGTCAACCAGCTCGGTGGCATGGGCGCGCAGACTGCCTTCCTGCTGCCGGGCTCGCGGACGCAGGAAAGCGAGGCTGACGTGATCGGCCAGCGACTGATGGCCCAGGCCGGATTCAATCCGGCGCAGGCGGTCGACCTGTGGCAGAACATGATGGCCGCCAGCGGCGGTCGCAGCCCGCAATGGCTGTCCACCCACCCGGATCCGGCCAACCGGATCCAGGAACTGCGACGTGATGCCCCGGGCCTGACGCCGGTCTATCAGCAGGCGCAGGCGGCCGGGCTACGGCCAAAGTGCGGATGAGTGCGCAGTTCTATGCTGTATTGCAGCACATAAAACGATTTCTCACGCCATCTGTTTCTGATACGTTTGGCGGCTCAGATTTTTCTGACAGTCCGACTTTGCCGCTAACCGGCGGTTCGATCGAGGTGAACGATGATTTTCCGTAACCACAAAGCTGTGCTTTCCGTCCTCGTCGCGACCGCCCTGACCGGCGCCGTGGTCACCGATGCCTTCGCGCAGTCCTCGCGTTCCTCCGAGCGCGGCAACCGTGGCGGCAAGCAGGCCAAGGCCGAGGCGCTGTACCCGAACGCGACCCGCCAGGAGCCGACGGTCAAGGCTTCGGCCAAGATGGGCAGCAAGCTGCAGAAAATGATCGACAGCTACAACAAGGAAAAGTTCCCGGAAACCCGCACCCAGGCCGACGCCATCCTGGCTGACAGCGCCGCGAACGAGTACGACAAGTCGCTGGCCGCGCAGCTGGCCTCGCAGGCTGCCTACCAGACCGATGACGCCCCGGCTGCCATCGCCTACCTGAAGCAGGTCCTGCAGTTCAACGGCCTGGACAACAACGGCCACTTCCAGTCGATGCTGATGCTGGGCCAGTTGCAGCTGCAGGAAGACCAGACAGCCGAAGGCCTGGCAACCCTCGACAAGTACTTCGCCGAGAGCAAGTCGACCAAGCCGGAAGAACTGATCGCCAAGGGCCAGGCGCTGTACCAGCTGGAGCGCTACCAGGAAGCGATTCCGGTGCTGAAGCAGGCCATCGCCGGCTCCGCCGAACCGAAGGACAACTGGAACCAGCTGCTGATGGCGGCCCTGTCCGAAGCCGGCCAGTCCGGCGAAGCGGTCAAGGAAGCCGAGGCGCTGGCCGCCAAGAACCCGAACGACAAGAAGGCCCAGCTGAACCTGGCCAGCATGTACATGCAGGCCGACCAGATGGACAAGGCGGCCGCGGTGATGGACAAGCTGCGCAGCAGCGGCCAGCTCACCGAAGAGCGCGAGTACAAGCAGCTGTACTCCATCTATGCCAACACCGACAAAAAGGAAAAGGACGTCATCGCGGTCATCAACGAAGGGTTGCAGAAGGGCATCCTGAAGCCGGACTACCAGGTTTACCTGGCGCTGGCCCAGTCCTACTACTACTCCGACCAGGTGCCGCAGGCGATCGATGCGTGGCAGAAGGCTGCCCCGCTGTCCAAGGACGGTGAGACCTACCTGAACCTGGCACGCGTCCTGCATGCCGAAGGTCGCATCCCGGAGGCCAAGCAGGCCGCCCAGCAGGCGCTGGCGAAGGGTGTGAAGAACCAGGCTGATGCCAAGAAAATCATCAACCTGAAGTAAGTAGGAATAACGCCTGAATGCCTGCCCAGTTGATGCGCAGGCGCTCAGGATTGGTATAAGCTTGGAGGTTCCTGCGGTGTCATGCACCGCTGATCAGGGATTCCGCCCCCGGCATCCCGGCCCCACTATTGAGCTCTTGGCGCATGACGGAACAACTAGTCGTTCACCGGTACGAACAACCCGATGACAAGGGGCTGAGCTGGCCTCGCATCGTCGGCATCGCGTTTGTAATTGCCCTGCATCTGGCCGCCTTCATGATGCTCCTCATTCCCGCCGTGGCTCCCAAGGCCGTGGCTGAGAAGGAGCGCAACGTCATGGTGACCATCGTCGATGCGCCGCCGCCGCCGCCCCCGCCGCCGCCGCCGCCGCCGCCGACCGATACTCCGCCGCCGCCGGTGAAGAATCTGTCGCCGCCGAAGCCGTCGCCGGTCCCGCCGCCGCCGCAGGCGCCGGTCGTGGATGTGCCGGAGCCGCGCCCGAGCGATATCGTCACCCCGCCGTCGCCCCCCGCGCCGCCGGCACCTGCGACCTCGATCGAGGCCAGCGTGGACATCTCGTCGAAGGCCATGAATCCGCCGCGCTACCCGCCGGCCGCCTTCCGCGCGGGTATCCAGGGCGAAGTGATCCTGATCATTGATGTCGATGCCAACGGCAACGTCACCAATGTCACGGTGGAAAAGTCCAGCCGTAACCGCGACCTGGACCGTGCCGCGATGGAAGCGGCTCGCAAGTGGCGCTTCAACGCCGCTGAATCTGGCGGTAAGAAGGCGGCAGGTCGCGTTCGCGTCCCGGTCAACTTTGCGCTGAACTGATGCGCCCGGGTGGCCGCATGGCCACCCCCGCTCCCGGTTCGATTGTTTAGCTTAGCTACACCCTTTATCACCACACACAACAAAGGTAAGCGTCATGCTGCAGGAAATTTTCATCGCCGCTGCTGCCGGGGGCAATCCGTCCAACGCCCTGTCGCAGATGGGCTTCGAGCACCTGATCCACGAAATGACCACCAAGCCGGGTGATTTCGCGGTTTCCTGGGTCGTGCTGCTGACCCTGATCGCCATGTCGGCCATGTCCTGGTACTGGACCGTCATCAACATCTTCCGTGCGACCCGTCTGAAGAGCGCTGCTGATCGCGTCGTCAGCCTGTTCTGGGATACCCCGAACGCGCAGGACGCCATCCGTGCCATGGAAGAGCAGCCGGCTTCGGAGCCGTTCTCGAAGATCGCCCTGGACGCTGCCCAGGCTGCTGCGCACCACCAGCGCGCTGAAGGCGGCGCCACCGGCGGCGTGGGTGAGAACCTGAGCCGTTCGGAGTTCGTCGACCGCGCCCTGCGTCAGGCCGTCACCCGCGAAAGCAACAAGCTGCAGTCGGGCATGACCCTGCTGGCCACCGTCGGCGCGACCGCTCCGTTCGTCGGTCTGCTGGGTACCGTGTGGGGCATCTACGGCGCCCTGATCAAGATCGGTGCCACCGGCTCCGCTTCGATCGACGCCGTTGCCGGCCCGGTGGGTGAAGCGCTGATCATGACCGCGATCGGTCTGTTCGTTGCGATCCCGGCCGTGTTCGCCTTCAACTTCTTCAGCAAGATCAACAGCGCGACCATCAGCAAGTTCGATACCTTCGCGCACGACCTGCACGACTTCTTCGCCACCGGCTCGCGCGTCCGCTAATTGCGGCGCGCGTCACCCAGCGACGAACGTAAGTAGTCACCAAGATCTAGACGGAGCCCGTTATGGCTTTCAGTAGTGGTAACAGCGGCGGCCCCATGGCCGACATCAACGTTACGCCCCTTGTGGACGTGATGCTGGTGCTGCTGATCATCTTCATCATCACGGCGCCCCTGATGTCCCACAAGGTCAAGGTGGATCTGCCGGAAGCCAACCTGATCCAGAAGCCGGAAGACGCTGAAAAGCGTTCCGGACCGATCACCCTGGCAGTCAAGGAAGACGGCTCGATCTACTGGAACGACGAAGAAATCAACAAGCAGACTCTCGAGTCGCGCTTGGCGACCGCCGCCCAGCAGACCCCGCAGCCGCCGCTGAACCTGCGTGGTGACCGCACCACCAAGATGCGCGTCATCAACGACCTGACCAAGGTCGCGCAGGAGCAGGGCATGCTGGACGTCGGCTTCGTCGCGACCAAAGAAAAGGGGCAATAAGCCATGGCATTCAGTAGTGGTGGTGGCAAGGGCCCCATGGCAGACATCAACGTCACGCCCCTCGTGGACGTGATGCTGGTTCTGCTGATCATCTTCATCGTGACCGCGCCGATCATGACGTACCCGATCGCCGTCGACCTGCCGCAGCGCGTGCTCAACCCACCGCCGCAGCTGGTCGAGCCGCCGCCGCCGATCGAACTGAAGATCGACGCCAGCAACCAGGTCTCGTGGAACAACAGCCCGATCAATACCAGCGAGCTGCAGCAGCGGATGGAGCAGGAGGTCCAGCGTGACCCGACCAACCAGCCGGAACTGCGCATCGACGCCAGCCCGGATTCCGAGTACGACGTGATGGCCAAGGTTCTGGCCGCCGCGAAGAATGCTCAGATGAAGAAGATCGGTTTTGTGCAGCAGTAATCGCTACACCGCAACACAACAGTCATGACGCGACTGCAGACGCCCCTGGAGACAGGGGCGTTTTTTTTTATGCCTGCCGGCCTGGACCGCTATGATCGGCGGATGCTCGCCCTCTTCGACTCCCTGCGTCATTGGCTCGACGGCATCGCCCACCTTGGCTCGATCCTGGCGGTGGCCTACCTGCTGTATCTGTTCGCGCTGGCGGGCTGGATCATGCTGCAGAAGCGTGAGCCGGTCGCCACGCTGAGCTGGATCCTGTCACTGGCGCTGCTGCCCTACTTGGGCCTCTTCATCTACTACCTGCTGGGCCCGCAGAAGGTGAAGCGGCAACGGCTGCGCCGCGGACGCGCCCGTTCGGGCATGGAGCACTACAGCGATGTCTGCCCACCGGATGCCGACTGCACCGAGCTGGCCAAGATCGCGCAGGCCACCACGGGCCTGGCGCCGAGCAGCGCGACCGAAGTGACCTGGCTGGTGGATGGTGCCGCTACCTACGCCGCTCTGTTGGAAGCGGTGGCGCAGGCTCGCGATCACGTGCACCTGGAGTACTACATCTTCAATCCGGACCATGCCGGCACCGCCCTGCGCGACGCCCTGGTCGAGCGCGCCCATGCCGGCGTGCAGGTGCGCCTGCTGCTGGATGCAGTGGGTTCTTCCGCCCTGCCTCGCCGCTTCCTGCAGCCCCTGATCGATGCCGGTGGCGAGGCGGTCTGGTTCCATCCCCGGCAGTTGCTGAAGCCGTTCAAGCGGCCGTGGTTGAACCTGCGTACGCACCGCAAGCTGGTGATCGTCGATGGCCGGCTGGCCTTCACCGGTGGCATCAATATCACCGACGATGAAGACGAGAGCCGCAAGCCGAACGCCTACCGCGACCTGCACATGCGCATCCGCGGCCACGTCGTGCGCAGCCTGCAGCTGGTGTTCGCCGAGGACTGGCTCTACGCCAGTGGCCAGGATCCCTCGCGCATGGACATTGCCCGTCTGTGGCCGGCCGACATGCCGCTGCGCGGCGATGGTGCGATCAACGCCCAGGTGCTGGTCTCCGGCCCGGACTCGGGCTGGGAAACGATCCACCGCCTGCACGTGGCGGCCATCCAGGAAGCACACGAGCGCGTGTGGCTGGTAACGCCCTACTTCGTGCCGGGCGAAGCGGCGCGGATGGCGCTGACTTCGGCGGCACTGGGTGGACTGGACGTGCGCCTGCTGGTGCCGAAGATGAGCGACTCCTGGTTTGTCACCCAGGCCGCGCGCTCCTATTTCGACGAACTGCTGCACGCCGGGGTGAAGATCTACGAGTACGGCCCGCGCATGCTGCATACCAAGGCTTTCATCGCCGACGACGATGTCTGCATCGTCGGCAGCGCCAACTTCGACCACCGCAGCTTCCGCCTGAACTTCGAGCTGTCGATGATGATCAGCGACCGTGACCGTGTCGCCGCTCTGGCCGGGCTGCTGCAGGGAGAGTTCGACCGCGCCGCCCGCGTGCACGACCAGGCCGGCCGTTCGCTGTGGCTGCACCGCCTGCCCGAGGCTTTCGCCCGGCTGGCCTCGCCGCTGCTCTGACGCAGCGCTACACTGCGGCGATCATCCGGGGAGCCCGACTATGTACTGGTTGTACCTGCTGCTGGCGCTGGGCTGTTTCGCCTTCGCCTTGAAGACCCCCAGCGCCGCATTGATGACCCTGTGCCTGCTGGCCGCCCTCGCCTTCCTGCTGGCCTGGGTGCGCGGTCGCTATGTAGCCCGCTTCGGCGACCTTCAGCGGGACCCTGCCACCCTTGTCGATGCCGAGGAGCTGCGCCGCCTGCGCGAGCAGGCCCAGGCCCGCCGCAATGTCGACGCCAACGACCACGATCCGTCCCCTCTTTCCAAGTAGTTCCGTTCCATGACCCAGCTCAGCGTCAACGTCAACAAGATCGCCGTCCTGCGCAATTCGCGCGGCGGCGCCGAACCGGACGTGGTGCGCGCCGCCCAGGCCTGCCTGGATGCCGGTGCACATGGCATCACCGTGCACCCGCGGCCGGACCGCCGCCATATCACCGCCGAGGACGTGCTGGCGCTGTCCACGCTGACCCGCGCGCGTGGCGTGGAATTCAACATCGAAGGCAATCCATTCGCGCCGCCGCGCGAGGGCTACCCAGGCCTGCTGCCGCTGTGCGCGCAGACCCGCCCGGCGCAGGCGACGCTGGTGCCGGATGGCGATGGACAGATCACCTCCGACCATGGCTTCGACTTCGAGCGGGATGCCGAGCGGCTGCGACCACTGATCGCCGAACTGAAGGCGATGGGCTGCCGGGTCAGCCTGTTCGTCGATGCTGGCAACCCACTGCTGGAGCAGGCGGCCGACGTCGGTGCAGATCGTGTCGAGCTGTATACCGGCCCCTACGCCGAAGCACACGCGGCCGCAGACGCTGCGGCGATGCTGGAACTGTTCGCCACTGCGGCGCGGCGGGCGCAGGCGGTGGGCCTGGGCGTCAATGCCGGGCACGACCTGTCACAGGACAACCTACGCGATTTCCTGGCCCACGTGCCGGACGTGCTGGAGGTGTCGATCGGTCACGCGCTGATCGGTGAGGCGCTGTACGACGGGCTGGATGCCACCGTGCGCGGGTACCTGGCGTTGCTCTGACCGCTCCCCTGTAGCGTTGAGCCATGCTCGACGCAGCACCGCGCTGAACCCTTCAGGCAGCCGTCGCAGCCATTGAGACGGCTGCGGCGTAACCTGCCGCAATGGGTATCGCGATCAAGGGCCGAGGTTCCACGTCCCACCTTGCCGGGCGCTTTGAAAGCACCGTCAGCGAGGCGGTGGACGACGGCTGGGCAGTCGATGAGAGCGAGGAATTCCTCGCCCCACGTCTGCGCACTGAAGTACGTGCCGAGACCGCACGCAGCATCATCAGCCGCAACACCTCACCGGACGTCGGCTTCAGCCAATCGGTGAATCCGTACCGCGGTTGTGAGCATGGCTGCTCCTACTGCTTCGCGCGCCCCTCGCACGCCTATCTGAACCTGTCGCCAGGCCTGGACTTCGAGACCAAGCTGTTCGCCAAGACCAATGCGCCGCAGCTGCTGCGCAAGGAGTTGTCGAAGCCGGGCTACGTTCCGCAACCGATCGCGCTGGGCATCAACACCGATGCGTACCAGCCGATCGAACGCAAGTTCAAGCTCACCCGCCAGCTGATCGAAGTGATGCTGGAAACCAAGCATCCGTTCTCGCTGATCACCAAGAACGCACTGGTCGAACGTGACATCGATCTGCTCGCACCGCTGGCGGCGGAGAACCTGGTCAGCGTGCATTTCTCGGTGACCTCGCTGGACCCGCATCTCTCCGCAAAGCTGGAGCCACGCGCGTCGGCGCCGCATGCACGGCTGCGTGCGATGAAGCGCCTGCATGAAGCGGGCATTCCGGTGGGTGTGATGGTGGCGCCGGTGATCCCGTGGATCAACGACAGCGAACTGGAAGCCGTGCTGGAGGCCGCGCACGATGCTGGCGCCAGCACCGCAGGCTACGTGCTGCTGCGCCTGCCGCTGGAAGTGGCCCCGCTGTTCCGCGATTGGTTGGATACCCATCATCCCGATCGCGCCGCGCACGTGATGAGCACCATCCAGCAGCTGCGCGGCGGCAAGGATTACGACAGCCAGTTCGGCACCCGCATGCGTGGCCAGGGCGTGTATGCCGATCTGTTGAACAACCGCTTCAAGCTGGCGCGAAAGCGTCTCGGCTTCAATGCGCAGAACAGCCATTGGCCGAAGCTGGATTGCAGCCGGTTCCAGAAGCCGTTGCCGCCGAAGAAGGATTCGCCACAGGGAAGTCTGTTCTAGAACGCTGGACCGCTGCCCGGCTTACCGGCAACAATCTGCGCTCGGCCGGATGGCCTGCAAGCCAGGGAGGGATGCAGATGGATGACCCAGGATCCGTGACAGTGCGATGCCGTTCGCTTGACGACGAATCGGTTCGCACATGAAGCGCTCACATGCCTTCAGCTGTGGTGCGTTTCTGCTTTTCTGTGGTACCGATGCAGAGGCTGCCCGCGCGTTTGTGGTTGAAGACGCTGCCATGCGCGACCCCACCTGCCTTACGGTCGAGCCGCGCCAGCGGCTCTTCGCTTGTCACCAGATCGTTGCCGGGGACAGCCGAGTGATCGGGCTGAGACGATTCCGCTCGTCGTGGAGGACCGACCGTTCCACCTTCAGCAAGCTCACGATCCAGCTCCCCGCTGATGCGAAAGCAGGCGACCGGTTCTCTGTCCCAAATGATCGAGTACGGATGTTCCATAGCAGAGGGTCCAGCGCGTTTGCCGGAAAGACGGGCTGCTGCGCAGTGCCGGTCGCAGGGCAGATTACCGTGGTTTCCGCAGGAGACTCCGGCATCGAGGTCCAGGTCGATGCAACGTTTCGCTCTGCAAGCCCACTGCAATGGCCGGGAGAGTGCGAGGCACCGACCACGGTGTCAGAGCATCTGAGAGCCCAGCCATTGTCTCTGGAGCAGCTTGATGCATGGACGGGAGTGCATGATCCGGAGGCATCCCCCTTCGAACAGGCACACCCCTCCAGACGTTCGCGCAACTGAATCCGCACGAACGTGCTGTACATGATGAAACGCACTCACTGCTTCCACGCCAGTGGTCTCCTTCTCTACCTTGCGAGTGTGCAGGTGGAAGCTCGCTCCATTCACGAATGCATCATCGTTCCGCAGGCCGCGATCGTCACTGACATGCCGGCTGGCCTGGACGAGTTCGAACAGCGTCTGTGGGTGGCAGATACAGGTCAGAGGGTGCGCAAGGGCACCGATACCCTCCTTCTGCTGCGCCTCTTCTCGGAGTCGCCAGGCGTGATCGACTCCCAGCAGTACATCAAGATCACAGGCAGCTTGAAGCGATACGCGCCCTCGTCGGAAGGGACGCCGGAGGTAGTGGATGCACGCCTCACCAGTGGCGGCGCGGGCTTTGTGCACAAGGGAGACAACTGGCTGTCCGATTCAGTCGACGTAGAACTACATCAGCCGCATGAGCGCGATAGTCGGATGGAAGTCAAAGTGACGGCTGTCGGGTGGAACAGTTATCGAAAAGAAGACCGTTCCTTCTATCTCCAGTTCACCTGTCAACTGAAGGAAATCCCTGTCGAGAAGCTCAGTGCCTGGCAAGGAGGAAACGACGATCTCTGGGGATCCTTTGGTCCCACCCGATAGCCGGGTGGAACTGCCTGCATGCAATCACTTCTGCGACGACTGGCAATGCTGAAAATAGAAATTTATTCCCTGAGGTTCTACTCACGACTGGACGAGGATGCGTTCTTCTCCAGGTTGAACCAGATTCCGGGCGTGGTGTCTGTCGAAAGGTTCCTCAGGACGATCAACGTCTGTGTTGATCCGTCGGCTGTGGATGACGAAGGTATGAGAGAGTTGATTTCGCTGTTCCAGCGCTATGGAATAGACATGCGCCAGCTGCGGAAACTGGAGACGGGAGAATTCAGCTCATGGATGCGGAACAGATCCGCCTACTGGTTCAAGTCGATGTATCCGGACCCGTGAGCACATGACATGAAGATCATCTCCTGGCTGGGCATCGCGTTCCTGTGGATGCTTCCGTTGAACGTTCTGCTGCTGACGGGCGGCAAGCTGATCTCCAGCGACGCGCTTGGAGAAGAAGAGCACGTTGGTTTCGGTGTGGCGGTATTCGGCGCTGTGGCAGGCGGGATTCTCTATCGCCGTCGCCCGCGGTAGCGTCGAGCCCGCCCGACTCTATCTGGAGCGAAGTCGAGCAAGCTGGACTCTATTTGCCACGGCCGCTTGCAACAGCCAATCTGAGGGTGATGGCTTTCGGGTTCTGGAAGCTGCAACAGCTAGCATGGAAAGCTTGGAGTTACGCGTACTGGCACCGCGTTCTGAGGGAAAATGCTGCCTCTTCTGACATCGATTCTCGGCGGTAGTACCGCGGAGGCAAGAACGGAAAGAGGAACCTCATGCCGGTAATCCGTACATGCAAGAAGATCATGATGCCGCAGATGTCGGGACAGAGAGTCCAGACGGCCAGTTGTCGAGCATGGGTCCATGCATTGCACACGGGGGAATGATGAAGTTCATACTTTGGGCAGCTGTAGTCATATTTGCCCTGTTGTCGTTGAGAGCAACTGTCTTCGTCGTCTATCAAGGGGTAAGTGGATCTCCTTTCGGGGAAGAGGAAATCACTGTCGCTGGGGTTGGGTTGGTCTGCGGCTGGATTGCCTGGGTCATGTACAAAACCTTGATCAGACCGTGGAGGAAGCCGAAGCCCTAATGTAGAGCTGGAGTTGGTGGAGGTATCAACTATTCCGCCGGCGGTGGAACTTCCACTGAAATTGGTATTGGAATTGGCGGCGGTGCATCACCGGGTGAGCTGTCTAAGAAGGATGGCGATTGGGGGAATGGTTGGTGAAGAAGAAATTATTGGCTCATTTGCTTCTATGCGCTGTGATTGCGGCCCTGATAGGCGGTACCTATCTTTCAATGTTTGGATCCATCGGAGGTGGCGATTGGACCGGAAAGCCAACAGAATCAGAACTGCGCGCTGCTACCGAGACCTTTGAACTTCCTTCAGGGAGCCATCCCACGAACGTTAAGTTCTTACCGAAGGTCACGTTCCTGGGGGCCGTCTTCGACGCCGAACTCGAATCTGATCCAGAGCAGATCGCCGCTTTCTTCATCAAACAAGCCGCAGAGAAGCGGTGGCGACTGCAGAAAGACAAACGGCAGCGCCATTACAGATTGATGGTCTTCTGCGAGGATCGCCTGGCGCGCTCGGTAGAGCTGACGACAAGAGGCAGTACGGTGAAGCTCTATGGAGGAACCTACTGGGACTCGGACAGGGGCGGCGACTACTACTGCTCTCCTGAGGCCCGGTAAACCACCGACGGCATACCGAACTTGCCTGGATATCGGCTCCAATCGGGAGGAGTACGATGACCTCACCGTCCCCCAAATAACTTCTGCGCGCTCTGGAACAGGATCCAACTCGTCGCGATGAACTTGTCCCCCCCCTGCGGCCTGTTACCGCGATGGGTATGGGTAAACGCCGTCGGCGCAATCAGCAGGCTGCCGGTGCGTGGTGCGATCTTCCGTCCCTGGAACAGGAACTCGGTCTCGCCCTCTTCGAATTCCTCGTTGAGGTACAGCGTCCACAGCACGTGCCGGTGCAGGGTCTCGGCCTGCGCATCCTTGGGGTACAGCTCGCAGTGCCAGTACGGGTAACCGCCCTCGCCCGCCGCATACCACTGCAGGTTGATGGCGCCCGGGCGCAGGCAGGTGCGGGCCAGGTCGGCCAGCTGCTGCTGCGGCATGTCAGGGAAGTCCTCGGCAGACAGGCGACGCGGTTGGCCATTGCTGTCCTGGATCTGCAACATCAGTGGTGCAATCAATGCCTGTGGATAACGGCGTAGATAAGTCAGCAGGCCATTGAACACCGCATGCTGCAGCTGATGGTCCACATCCTGCCAGCCATCAAGGCCGCTGATGCGCAGATCCTTGCTGTGCTTGAGTTCCGGGAACACACCACTGCCTACCGCGCCTGGCCGCAGACCCTGTGCAGCACGCATGCGCTCGACGATCGCCGCGCAGACCTCGCTGGGGACCGCGTTGTGGATGACCTCGATGAAATCGACCGGGCCCTGCTCGTGCATGCGTGCATTCCTTAGGCGGCAACGGCTTGATGGTGCCGTTTGCCGCCCTCGGTGTCACCCCACGGTCATGTCATCGTTCTGCCATGACCGCTGTCAGGCGATAGGCCGTCAGCCCTGTGCGTTGTCGTGTGCGTGGTGGTAGCGCACGGCTTCGGCCACTTCCTCGCGCGAACCCAGGAACACCGGCACGCGCTGGTGCAGCTGGTCGGGCTGGATGTCGAGGATGCGCTCGCGGCCGGTCCAGGCGGCGCCGCCGGCCTGTTCGACCAGCAGGCCCATCGGGTTGGCCTCGTACATCAGGCGCAGCTTGCCGGCCTTGGACGG
The DNA here is from genome assembly GCF_059369555.1 of Stenotrophomonas sp. YJH_SMC_21. Lineage (NCBI taxonomy): Bacteria > Pseudomonadati > Pseudomonadota > Gammaproteobacteria > Lysobacterales > Lysobacteraceae > Stenotrophomonas > Stenotrophomonas sp. YJH_SMC_21. The sequence continues at coordinate 28,981 of NZ_JCAFSU010000015.1, read as the reverse complement.
ATCCTTCTTGTCCCACGGGTAGATGAAGATGCCGCCGCGGGTCAGGATGCGGTGCACGTCGGCGACCATGCTGGCGATCCAGCGCATGTTGAAGTTCTTGCCGCGGGTGCCTTCCTTGCCCGCCAGCAGATCGCCGACATAGGCCTGCATCGGTGCTTCCCAGTGGCGCTGGTTGGACATGTTGATCGCGAACTCCTGGGTAGCCGCCGGAATCTGCATGTTCTCGGTGGTCAGCACGAACTCGCCCTTCTCACGGTCCAGGGTGAAGGCGTGGGTGCCATGGCCGACGGTCAGCACCAGCTGGGTGCTGGGCCCGTAGATGCAGTAGCCGGCGGCGATCTGCTTGCTGCCCGGCTGCAGGAAGGCGTCGTCGCCCGGCAGTTCGACATTGGTCGGGCAGCGCAGCACCGAGAAGATGGTGCCGACGGAGACGTTGACGTCGATGTTGGAGCTGCCGTCGAGGGGATCGAACAGCAGCAGGAAATCACCGCGCGGGTAGATGTCCGGCACCGGCTGGCTGTGGTCCATTTCCTCCGAGGCGCACGCGGCGAGGTGGCCACCCCAGGCGTTCGCTTCAAGCAGGATCTCGTTGCTGATGACGTCCAGCTTCTTCTGCGCCTCGCCCTGCACGTTACCGGTACCGGCATCGCCCAGCACGCCACCGAGGGCGCCCTTGCTGACGGCGATGGAGATGCTGGTGCAGGCGCGGGCGACGACCGCGATCAGCTGGCGCAGGTCGGCGTTGATGCGGCCGGCGTGCTGTTCCTGGATCAGGAAGCGGGTCAACGAAGTACGGGACATGAGCGGGCAGGTCTCGGCAGCGGGAAAACGCCTATTGTCGCCCGTATGGCGGGGCCGTGCGTGAGCGCGGGAAGGCGTAATCGTTTCCAGATGCGTTGCACTCGTGGCGCCTCCCCCTCCCACGCGCTTCAGGGTTCGCCGCGAGCGCGGTGGGGATGGCAAAGGCAAGAGCAAAAGCAAAAAAACAAAGGCGCCTTTCGGCGCCTTTGTCTTCAAGCTACTGGAGCGTTGTTTCAGCCCTTGGCGACGGTGGCCACGGCCTTGGCGACGTATTCCAGGTTGTTCTGGTTCAACGCCGCCACGCAGATGCGGCCGGTGCCGACGGCGTAGATGCCGAACTCGTCGCGCAGACGCTCGACCTGCTCGCGGCTCAGGCCGGAGTAGGAGAACATGCCGGCCTGTTCGTTGATGAAACCGAACTGCGGCGCGCCAGCGGCAGCCAGCTTCTCGACCAGGCCCTGGCGCAGGGCGTGGATGCGCTCGCGCATCTCGGTCAGCTCCTGCTCCCACATCGCACGCAGTTCCGGGTTGGTCAGCACGCCGGCCACCAGCGCAGCACCGTGGGTGGATGGGCTGGAGTAGATGGTGCGGATCACGCGCTTGACCTGCGACTGCACCGCCTTGGCGTCAGCGGCGGTCGGTGCCACCATCGACAGCGCACCCACGCGCTCGCCGTACAGCGAGAACGACTTGGAGTACGAGTTGGCGACGATGAAGCTGTCGATGCCGGCTTCGGCGATGATGCGCACGGCGGCGCCGTCCTGCTCGATGCCCTTGTCGAAGCCCTGGTAGGCCATGTCGATGAAGGGGAACAGCTGCTTGTCCTTCAGCAGCTGCGCGACCTGCTTCCACTGGGTGACCGTCAGGTCGGCACCGGTGGGGTTGTGGCAGCAGGCGTGCAGCAGCACCACGGTGCCGGCGTCCAGCTTGCCCAGGTCGGCCAGCATGCCGTCGAAATCGACGCCATGGGTGCTCGGGTCGAAGTAGGTGTAATCCAGCACGTCGAAACCAGCGGCGCTGAACACCGCACGGTGGTTTTCCCAGCTCGGGTTGCTCAGCGCAACGGTGGCGTGCGGCAGCAGCTTCTTCAGCACGTCGGCGCCGACGCGCAGCGCACCGCTGCCGCCGACGGTCTGTGCGGTGGTGACGCGGCCGGCGGCCAGCAGCGGCGAGTCCTTGCCGAACACCAGCTCACGTGTCGCCTGCGTGTACGCCGGCAGGCCATCGATCGGCAGGTAGCCGCGCGGTTTGGCCTCGGCGGCGAGCTGCTGCTCGATCTGCTTGACGGCGCGCAGCAGCGGAATGCGGCCGCTCTCGTCGTAGTAGATGCCCACACCCAGGTTGACCTTGGTCGGGCGGCTGTCGGCGTTGTACGCCTCGGTCAGGCCCAGGATCGGGTCGCCTGGGACCAGTTCCACGTTTGCAAAGAAGGACACGGCGGTACTCGTTCGGTAGACGGAAAGGGGGAGGAAGTGCGCTACGCGGTCCGCGGCTTTTCGGCCGGAAACAGCCCATCGTAACAAAGCCTGCCGGGGCTGGCCGCCGCCATCGTCATCCGCGGCCCCGTACCATGGCGTGCGTTGCCGCCCGATCCATCAACCTGAATCATGAATCCCGCCGCACGACACCGTTGCCTGCCGCTGTCCGCCCTGCTGCTGTCGCCCTGGACGGCGGTGGCCGAGCCTGCGCCCACCGCCCTGCCTGCGGTGCAGGTACAGGCCGCCCGGGTGCCGGGCATCGATCCGTTTGCGCTGCCGGCCAGCCAGGACACGGTCTGGATCGACGCCAGCCGCGCGGGCACCGGCGCGCAGCTGTCTGAGGCCTTGGCCGGGGTCCCCGGACTGCTGGCACGTGACCGGCAGAACTTCGCCCAGGACACGCAGCTGTCGATTCGTGGCTTCGGCGCACGCTCGACCTTTGGCGTGCGCGGGGTGCGGGTGCTGATCGACGGGGTGCCGGCGACCATGCCTGACGGCCAGGGTCAGCTGTCGCATGCCAGCCTGTTGGGCGCCGAGCGCATCGAGGTGCTGCGCGGGCCGTTCTCGGCGTTGTACGGCAATTCCTCCGGCGGCGTGCTGCAGGTCTGGAGCGCGCAGGGCCAGGCCGGCGACCCTTGGCGGTTGCGCGTGAATGCCGGCGCCGACAACACGCTCAGTGTCGGTGCGCAGCTGAAGGGTGCCGGTCAAGTGCTGGACTACAACATCGCCGCCAATCACTTCCGCACCGATGGCTGGCGGGACCATAGCCGCGCGCGCCGTGAATCGCTCAACGCACGCATCGGTGGAGAGCTGGGCGGCGGGCGGCTGGAGCTGCTGCTCAATGCGCTTGACGCCCCCGATGCGCAGGATCCGCTGGGCCTGACCCGTGCCCAGGTGGCGGCTGATCCGCGCCAGGCCACGGCAGTCGCGCACCAGTACAACACCCGCAAAACCGTGCGCCAGCAGCAGGCCGGCCTGCGCTGGACCCGTGAAACGGGAGCGCAGCGCTGGCAATTGATGGGCTATGCCGGCCAGCGCGCGGTACGCCAGTACCTGCCGATTCCGCCGGCACCCCAGACCAACAGCCCGCTGCATGCCGGCGGCGTGATCGATCTGCAGGGCGGCTATGGCGGGCTGGACGCGCGCTGGGGCTGGCACGGTGATCTGGCCGGGCGACCGCTGGACCTGGTAGCCGGGCTCAGCGCCGACCGCCAGCGCCAGCACCGCACCGGCTTCGAGAACTTCATCGGCAGCGCCTTGGGCGTGCGTGGGCGGCTGCGTCGTGACCAGATCGACGTCGTGCAGAACGTGGATCAGTTCACCCAGGCCTGGTGGCAATGGAGCCCGCGTTGGTCGCTGCTGGCCGGGCTGCGCCACAGCGCCGTGCGATTCGAATCGAATGACCGCTACATCGTCGGCGCCAACCCCGACGACAGTGGCCACCGCCGCTACCAGGCGACCACGCCGGTGGCAGGCGTCAGCTTCGAGGCCAGCCCGCAGTGGCGGCTGCACGCGGCCGTGGGGCGTGGTTTCGAGACCCCCACCTTCAACGAACTGGGCTATCGCGCCGACGGCCAAGCCGGGCTGGCACTGGATCTGGCCGCCGCGCGCAGCCGCTCCATCGAGGTTGGCAGCAAGTGGCACGCACAGGATGGCAACCAACTCGATATCAGCCTGTTCCGTGCAGATACCGACGACGAGCTGGCCGTTGCCAGCAATATCGGCGGACGCAGCACCTACCGCAACATTGGCCGCACCCGCCGCCAGGGGCTGGAGCTGCAGTACCGACAGCCGCTGGCCGAGCACCTGGAACTGCAGCTGGCGTGGACCTGGCTGCAGGCGCAGGTGCGCTCGCCGTACCTGACCTCGAACACCCTGGTCGCTGCAGGCAGCCGTCTGCCCGGCGTGCCGCGCCAGCAGGCCTTCGCCCGGCTGCAGTGGAGCCCTGCCGATTGGCAGTGGGCGCTGGAGGCAACGGCCAGCAGCGATACCGTGGTCAATGACGTGGCCACCGAGCGCGCGCCGGGCTACGCCCTGCTGCACCTGGAAGCCGGCCGTCGATGGACGCTGCCGGGCGGCGAGCTGCGCGCCTTCGCCCGGCTGGAGAACGTGCTGGACCAGGCCTACATCGGCTCGGTGATCGTCAATGACGGCAATGGTCGCTTCTACGAGCCAGGACCGGGACGGCGAGCCAACGTCGGCCTGCAATGGTCGTGGCGTTGAGTTGGTTGTGCCGGCCGCTGGCCGGCATCGCGCCGCGCAGGGCGTCAGGGGGTTGCCGGCCAGCGGCCGGCACTACCGGTCAGTCGGGGGCCTTGGCTGGCACGAACGGCGAGGTCGGGTCGCTGGCCGGGAAGGTCTCCTCCAGCGCCTCGTCCTGGTTGTCGCTGGCGCGCTGCTTGCGTTCACGGCGCTTGAGCGGGCTCTCCTGGCCACCGCGATGGCGGTCGCCACCATCCTTGCGGTCCTGGGCCGCCTGTTCAGCCTCGTGCTTCACCGGCAGGTGGTCGTGCTCGGCATCGAAGAACGGCGCGCCGGTGCCGCGGTAGTCGGCGTTGTCGGCATCGCGCTTGCCGCGCTGCTCGCCGGGAATGGGCGGGTGGTTCTCCCGCAGCGGGTCTCGCGAGGTCTCTCGGCTCATGGTCTGGTACCTGCCCTTGGGGGATTCCACTACACCGCCCCGCAGGTAAAGCCGTTGCGAACCTGGCGTCATGAACATCTCGCTCACCCCCCGGTAACGGCACCGCGCGTATTCCTGCCCACCCGCCCCCGCTGCAGGAGCCGGCCATGCCCCGTCTTGAACGACCCGCACCGTCCGTGTTCAACGCCCTGCTCGATCCGCTCGGCCAGCGCAGCGCGCAGCGCCGTACGCGTCGCCATGAAGACCCCCAGGCGGTGGCGCAGGACTACCTGCAGTACATGCTCAGCGACTACGAGGAGCGCCGCGGGCAGAGCCACCGGAACTGGCGCGACCTGTGCCCGGTGTATGCCTTCGCGTTGACCACGCATGCTGCGGATTGGCCACGCGGTGATGCCGCCGATACCTGCGAGGAACTGGCCGAGCACTGGGAACAGATGCGCGGGCAGTCACGCTTGGGCTGGTCGCAGGCGCGGCCGGTGGTGGAAGACGCCTGGCGCGCGCTGGACCATATTCCGGCGGCGGCGGTGAGGCCGTTGCTGCAGTAGTGCCGGCCGCTGGCCGGCAACCCCAGGAAACTTCAGGCCGCGAGCTCTGCCGGCCAGCGGCCGGCACTACCGCATCTGCGTAGAACCCACGTGCACGGTATCGACACGGGTGGTTTACACCGCCCATCCGAAGCTGGATGCCCTGTTCCGCCAAAGGTACGCCCATGGCCCGCCCGATCTGGACCGGCACGCTGTCGTTTGGCCTGCTCAACGTGCCGGTGTCGCTGATGTCCGGCGAACGCAAGGTCGACCTGCAGTTCCGCATGCTCGATTCCCGCGACCGCAAGCCGATCCGTTTCGAACGGGTCAACGCCGACACCGGCGAGGAGGTGCCCTGGAAGGACATCGTCAAAGCCTATGAGTACGACAAGGGAAGCTATGTCGTGCTGGAGGAAGGTGATATCCGCTCGGCCGCGCCTGAAAGCCACGAAGCGGTGGAGGTGGAATCATTCGTGGATGCGGCGCAGATCGACCCGCGCTATTACGAGAAACCGTATCTGCTGGTGCCCGGCAAGAAGGCCGAGAAGGGCTATGTGCTGCTGCGCGAAACGTTGCGCAGCACCGGCAAAGTGGGCATCGCGCGGGTGGTGGTGCGTACGCGCGAATACCTGTGTGCGGTGATGCCGCATGAGGACGCGCTGGTGCTGATGATCCTGCGCTATCCGCAGGAACTGGTGGATCCCGAGGACTACAAGCTGCCCACCGGCAAGCTGTCCGACTATCGCATCACCAGCAAGGAAACGGCGATGGCCGAGCAGTTGATCGAGTCGATGGCCGGCGATTGGGATCCGTCGCAGTACCACGATGAATTCCGCGAGCGCCTGCAGCAGGTGTTGAACAAGCGCATCAAGTCCAAGGGCGGCACCACGCGGGTGGACGATGAGCCGGCACCGCGCGAGGACGCCAGTACCAATGTGGTCGACTTCATGGCGCTGCTGCAGAAGAGCCTGGATGCGAACAAGCGAACGCCAGCGAAGAAGGCCGCAACGCGCAAAGCAGCCGCCAAGTCGCCAGTGAAGAAGGCCGCAAAGAAGACAACGAAGAAGGCTGCAAAGAAGACCGCACCCCGACGCAAGGCGGGGTGAGCCATGTCGTTGCACCAGTATCGGCGCAAACGCCGGCTTGGCGGTGGCGCCGGGCAGACAACGGAGCCCGACGACACGCCCGCACCGGGCGACCCGAAGCAGCGGCCGACCTTTGTCATCCAGCTGCACCATGCCAGCTCGCGTCACTATGACTTCCGCCTGGAAATGGACGGCGTACTGAAGAGCTGGGCGGTGCCCAAGGGGCCTTCCCTGCGCGTCGGTGAAAAGCGGCTGGCCGTGGAAGTGGAAGACCATCCGTTGTCCTACGCCGGTTTCGAGGGAGACATTCCTGAAGGTCACTATGGTGCGGGCCACGTGGAAGTCTTCGATCACGGCACCTGGGCCTGTGAAGGCGATCCACTGCAGGCACTGGCGGCGGGCAAGATCGACTTCGTGCTGCATGGACAACGCCTGGCCGGTGGCTGGAAGCTGGTGCGGACCGCGATGAAAGGACGCCAGGTGCAGTGGCTGTTGATCAAGCGCGGTGACGGGGAAGCGCGCGACGCGGAGGCGGATGACCTGCTGACGGCACCGATGCCGAAACGAACACCTGCGGCGAAGAAGCGTTCCGCGGACAAGACGGCGCGAGCTGCACTCGTCGCACGCACGACCACACGCAAGGCCGATGTGCGCTGGCATACACGCGCGCTGCAACTGCACGGCGCACGTGACGCACCCTACCCGCATGCATTCAAACCGCAGTTGACCGATCATCGCGACAGTGCGCCGGACGGCGACCGCTGGCTTCACGAGATCAAGTGGGATGGCTATCGCCTGCTGGCGGATCTGCACAATGGCGAGGTCAAGCTGCGCTCCCGCAATGGTCTGGATTGGACCGATGATTTTCCCGAAGTGGTGCAGGCCGTGCAGGCGCTGCCGGTGCGCGATGCACGCCTGGACGGCGAACTGGTGGTGCTGGACAAGGAAGGACGCAGTGACTTCGCAGCGTTGCAGCGGGTGATCGACGGCAGTTCGAAGCAACCGCTGCGCTACATCGTGTTCGATCTTCCGGGCGTGGCTGGAGCGGATATCAGTCGTGCGCCGTTGCTGGAGCGCAAAGCACTCCTGAAAGAGCTCATTGGGCCGGCCCCTGGCACCCTGGCCTTCAGCGAGCACGTGATCGACCATGGCCCGCAGGTGTTCGATGCCAGTGGCAAGGCCGGATTCGAAGGCACCGTCAGCAAGCAGGTGGATGCCCCGTACGTGAATACCCGCGCGCGCAGCTGGGTGAAGGTGAAGCACGAAGACACCGACGAGTTCCTGATCGTCGGCTACACGGCACCCAAGGGTTCACGGGTGGGGTTCGGCTCGCTGCTGCTGGCGACGCCGGACAAGGGCGGCTTGCGCTATGTGGGCCGCGTTGGCACCGGTTTCGACGACCAAAGCCTGCGCGCGCTGCTCAAGGCACTGCAGCCATTGGCGGTGAAGACGCCCGTGCTGCAGCTGCCGGCGCATGTGCCGTTCCGCGCTGCCAGCGTACGCTGGGTGAAGCCGGTGGCGGTGGCCGAGGTGGCCTTCCGTGGCTGGGGCAAGGAAGGCCTGCTGCGCCAGGCCAGTTTCAAGCGACTGCGCAGCGACAAGCAGAAGGAGGACCTGGGAATGAGCACCGCAGATACCGAGACCGGAGGCGAGGTCGAGATCACTCATCCGGAGCGGGTGGTGTTTCCAAGGCAGAAACTGCGCAAGGGTGACGTGGCCGACTACTACCAGCGCATGGCGCGCTGGATCCTGCCCGAGATTGCCGGACGTCCGCTGTCACTGCTGCGCTGCCCGGACGGCGTGGGCAAGGCCTGCTTCTTCCAGAAGCACCATGGCCCCGGTCTGGGGGACGCGGTACATGCGGTACCCCTGCAGCAGAAGAGCGGCCGCGAGGATTACGTCTACGTCGACGATGCGCGGGGCCTGCTGCAGCTGGTGCAGATGAACACCCTGGAACTGCATCCGTGGGGCGCGACCGTGGCCGATCCCGAGCACCCGGATCGTCTGGTGTTCGATCTCGACCCCGGCGAAGGGGTGAGCTGGGCACAGGTGAAGGCCGCTGCGCGCGATGTCCGTGACCGCCTGCAGGAGGTGGGCCTGCAGAGCTTCGTGCGGCTGTCCGGTGGCAAGGGCGTGCACGTGGTGGTGCCGCTGCAGCCCAAGGCTGGCTGGGACGAGGCCAAGGCGTTCTGCGAGGCGTTCGCGCAGGCAATGGCGCTGGAGCAGCCTGATCGCTACGTGGCGACGATGAGCAAGGCCAAGCGCGGCGGCGTGATCTTCATCGATTGGCTGCGCAACACACGCGGTGCCACCAGCGTGTGTTCGTGGTCGCTGCGCGCGCGCGATGCTGCCGGCGTGGCGGTGCCGCTGCGCTGGGAAGAACTGGCCCGGGTGAGCGCGGCCGACGCGTTTCCGATGGCCAAGGCGCTGGCGCGCGCCAAGCGGCTGAAGGGTGACCCATGGCAGGGCATCGCGCGGTTGAAGCAGAGGCTGCCGTCGCTGAAGCGGTAGTGCCGGCCGCTGGCCGGCAACCTCGGCCATCCTGCAGTTGCCGGCCCGCGGCCGGCACTACCTGCATGCGCTCAGCGCAGATCGCGCGAGGGGCGGCGCCCGAACCACCAACCGACCAGCAGTTGCAACGGCAGCGATGCCAACAGCGAAATGACGAACCAGAACGGGAAGTCCGCACCCGCCGTCCACATCGCGTAGCCACAGCCCAGCGCGATCAGCGACCAGATCGAGAAGCCATGTGAACGCGGCCAGCACGGTGCGTAATAGGTGGCGAAGGAAATGCCGGCGACGCCACCGAGTACGCTGAAGGCCAGGTCCCACCCCAACTGCACGCTGTTGCTGTCCGGCGACAGGCCCAGCAACGGCGGCAGCCAGCCGGCGACGCTGCTGACCAGCGCAAGCGACAGCACGCCGCCGATCAGGGCGACGATGGACAGGAACAGGGTCTTGAGCAGGCCAGGCATGCGCGTATTGTACGGCTGCCACAGAGTGCCCGCGTTGCCGGCCAGCGGCCGGCACTACCGATGGATCGGCATGGCCGCCGTGCCCGTGGGAGAGGGGTACGGAGCAGCGGCGGCCATGCACAGGCAGTCAGGCGGCGAAGTCGAGCACCACGCGGCCTTCGATGGTGCCCGCGTGCATGCGCGCGAACACGTCGTTGATGTTTTCCAGGCGGTCGGTGCTGACCGTGGCTGCGACCTTGCCTTCGGCGGCGAACTGCAGTGACTCCTGCAGATCCAGCCGGGTGCCGACGATCGAGCCGCGCACGGTGATGCCGTTGAGGACCATGCCGAAGATGTCCAGCGGGAAGTTGCCGGGCGGCAGGCCATTGAGCGACACGGTGCCACCGCGGCGGACCATGCCCAGAGCCTGTTCGAACGCCTTCGGCGAAACCGCCGTGACCAGGGCGCCGTGCGCACCGCCGATCTCCTTCTTCAGGAATGCGGCCGGATCGGTGGTACGCGCGTTCACGGTGATCTGCGCGCCGAGCTGCCGGGCCAATGCCAGCTTGTTGTCGTCCACGTCCACCGCAGCCACATTCAGGCCCATCGCACGGGCGTACTGCACCGCCATGTGGCCTAGGCCACCGATGCCGGAAATCACCACCCAGTCCCCGGGCTTGGTGTCGGTCACCTTCAGGCCCTTGTATACGGTCACGCCGGCGCACAACACCGGCGCGATCTCGACGAAGCCCACTTCCTTCGGAAGCAGGCCGACATAGTTGGCATCGGCCAGTGCGTACTCGGCGAAGCCGCCGTTGACCGAGTAACCGGTGTTGCGCTGCGTCTCGCACAGCGTTTCCCAGCCACCCAGGCAGTGTTCGCAATGGCCACACGCCGAGTACAACCAGGGGATGCCGACCCTGTCGCCTTCCTTGACGTGCCCTACCCCGCCTCCCACGGCCACGACGTGCCCCACGCCCTCGTGGCCGGGGATGAATGGCGGGTTCGGTTTCACCGGCCAGTCGCCCTCGGCGGCGTGCAGGTCGGTGTGGCAGACGCCACAGGCCTCGATCCTGACCAGCACCTCGCCCGCCCCCGGGCGCGGTACCGAGACTTCCTCGATGACCAGCGGCTTGCCGAACTCGCGTACGACGGCGGCCTTCATGGTGGATTGCATGTTCGGATCTCCGCAGTGCGCTTGCCCACAGAATGACGCCGGCTCGAGGCCGGCGCTTTGATCACGATCAAACCTTTGAAGATCCGTGCAGCAGGTTCAGCTGGCCAGTACCGATGCTTCGCGCGCCAGTCGTTCGATGGCGTCCCAGTCACGGGTCTGCAGCAGCGCCGGGGTGGTCAGCCACGAGCCGCCCACGCACAGCACGTTGGGCAGGTGCAGGAACTGCGGCGCGGTCTGCGCGCTGATGCCACCGGTCGGGCAGAACCGCACGTCGGCAAACGGGCCATGCCAGGCCGCCAGCAGCGCAGCACCACCGGCCTGCACCGCCGGGAAGAACTTGAAGGTGTCCGTGCCGTGCTCCAGGCCCAGGATCAGGTCCGAGGCGGTGGCGGCACCGGGCAGGTACGGCAGGTCGGCATCGCGCGCGGCGGCATACAGCGCCGGCGTTGCACCGGGCGACACCGCGAAGCGCGCGCCGGCCTGCTTCGCCGCCTGCATCTGCGTGGCGTTGAGCACGGTGCCGGCGCCGATGACAGCATCGGGCACGGCCTCGACCATGGCCTTGATCGCATCCAGCGCCTGCGGCGTGCGCAGCGTCACTTCGATCACCGGCAGGCCGCCGCGGAACAGCGCCTGGGCCACTTCGACCGCCTCATTCACATCTTCGGGGGTGTACACCGGAATCACCGGTGCCAGCTTCAACAGCGCGCGCAGGCGCGGATCAGCGCTGGACATGGTCTTGCTCCTTGCCCGATGGGGCATCGCGGATCGCCGCCGGGTCCGGCAGCGCAGCGGCGCATGATGCCATGCGCGCTGCAAAGGTGCTGGTACCCTGCCCTGCGGCGGATTCAGACTGCGTCGGCCTGCAGTGCCTGGATGCGGCGCTGGTACCAGTCACCCCCAAGCGGGTCGAACACCGCGGAACGTTCCATCGGCGCTTCGTATACATGCACCGAAATGGCCAGGGCTTCATCGCTGGCATTGCGCAGGGTGTGGTATTCGTGAGGTGGAATGAGGCTGCCGGCGCTGCCGCAGCCCCCGCGCAGCGCGGCGTGGCGTCGGAAGCGCCAGCGTTCGCCGGCGCATTCCAGCAGCTCGTAACGGGTGATCTCCAGTTCCCCCAACCACACGCCCTCCACACACCACATGGCATCGTGGTCGTGCAGCGGCGTGCCCTGCCCTGGGCCCCAGCTCATGGCAATCACGCTGTAGCCGTGTTCCTGGCTGTGGTACAGCGGGCGTCGCGCGTAATGATCACTGACCGGACGGTGCACGCATTCGGGTAGCTCGATGCGGCTGTCCGCAATGGCTTCCTGCAGCGCCAGCTGCAGGTCGGCGGTGATGCGCCCGGCATCACCGGAGGTCATCGCCGCGTCGACTGCGGCGATCAACCGGTCGCGGCCACGGAACGCCGGAAACGGAGAAGTCTGCAGGTCCATGCCCCGACTGTAGCGGAGCATGGTTAAGGGAATGTTGGTGTTCGCGCGCGTGGCACCCGCATTCATGGCAAGCACGCGTGAAAAACGGTTCAGATGCAAACGCAGTAGAGCGATCACAATGGAACCCCACGCGGTGGAACGTGTCGAACACGATCTGTGCCGCTCCAGCTGCGACATTCCGCAACTTCGCGCCCGACGGGCGCAAGGCTAGAATTCTCCGACTTACCTGGTTCTATACATGTCAGTGCGAAATATGAGCGATGCCGCGTTGCCGGCATCGAAAGGCAAGGCTGCCACGATCAACGACATCGCACGACTGTCGGGAGTTTCCAAGAAAACGGTTTCAAGAATCATCAACAACTCGCCGCTGGTGCGCAAAGACACCCGCGACAAGGTCGAGGCGTTGATGCGCGAGGTCGGTTACGTGCCCGACCCCCTGGCGCGCGGACTCGCGTTCCGCCGCTCCTTCCTGATCGGGCTGGTGTACGACGACCCCGGCGCCCAATGCATTGTCGACCTGCAGCACGGCGCGCTGGAAGCGCTGCGCGGCACCGGCTATGAGCTGGTGGTGCATCCCTGCGACAGCCAGGACCCGGAGTGCGCGCAGGGCGTGCGCCGCTTCGTGCAGCAGCAGAAGCTGCATGGGGTGATCCTCGGCCCGCGTGCATCCGAATCGGTTGCACTCGCGCAGATGCTGGACGACATCGACTGCCGCTACGTGCGGATCAACGCGCATGCGTCGGAAGAAGACGTGCAGGCGGTGGTCACCCACGATCGCGATGGCGCGGCAGCAGCAGCGGGCTACCTGCTCTCGCTCGGCCACCGCGACATCGCGGTGATCGCCGGACCGGGTGACCGGCGCGCGGCGCGTGAGCGTACCCATGGCTTCCTTGACCGGTTGGCCCAGGTGGGGCTGACCTTGCCGGGCGAGCGCGTGCTGGAAGCGGGCGACACCTTCGAATCCGGCGTGCATGCCGCCGAACGGTTGCTGCTGGGGGAACGCCGCCCCAGTGCGATCTTCGCCGGCAACGACGAGATGGCGGCCGGTGTCTACCAGGTCGCGCTGCGTGCGGGTATTGCCGTGCCACAGCAGCTGTCGATCGTCAGCTACGACGACAGCCCGCTGGCCTCGCGGCTGTGGCCGCCGCTGACCTCGGTGCGCCGCCACGTGTCCGACATCGGCCGCATGGCCGCAGCGATGCTGGTGCAGACCGATCTGCCGGATGCGCCGACCGCAGCCAGCGTGCATCCGCAGTTGATGGTGCGTGGTTCCTGCCGCGCCGTGGACGCCTGAGTGCCCTGCCCTCGCCTGCGCCGCTGCAATGGCGCAGGCAGGCAACAACGAAAACGGCGCATCCAGGTGCGCCGTTTTCCTTTCAATGCGAAGCGCTGTACGCCGTGCGCTTACACGTCGCCGCCGTCGGCCCAGCCTTCGCCGGTGCCCTTCTGGAACACGCGGTCATCGCCCTGCACGTCACCGGCAGGCAGGTGCGCCTGGTCGGCCAGTGCCGCGTAGATCGGGGTGAAGTCCGGCGACGTCGCCTGCATCAGCTGTTCGAAGCTGTCGATGACGAAGTAGGTCTTCTGGAAGGTGTCGATGCGGTACTTCGTGCGCATGATCCGCTGCAGGTCGAAGCCGATGCGGTTGGGCGCGGCCGATTCCAGCGAGTACAGCGACTCGCCCTTCGACGACACGATGCCGGCGCCGTAGATGCGCAGGCCTTCGGGCGTATCGATCAGGCCGAATTCCACCGTGTACCAGTACAGGCGCGTGAGGTTCTGCAGCGCGTCCGGGCCGATCGCATGGGCTTTGACGCCGCCACGGCCGTACGCCTCCATGTAGTCGGCGAACACCGGGTTCATCAGCAGCGGCACGTGGCCGAACAGATCGTGGAACAGGTCCGGCTCGGCGATGTAATCAATCTGGTCCGGGCGACGGATCCACCAGGTCACCGGAAAACGGCGATTGGCCAGGTGGTCGAAGAAATCCAGTTCCGGCAGCAGGCCTTCAACGCCGACCAGGGTCCAGCCGGTGGCGGCGCCCAGTACTTCGTTGAGCTGGTCGAAGCGCGGAATCATGTGCGCGCTCATGCCCATCTCGTCCTGTGCATCCAGGAACTCCTGGCAGGCGCGGCCGACCAGCAGCTCACGCTGGCGCTGGTACAGCGTGCTCCAGGTGGCGTGGTCGTCGGCGGTATAGGTGTCCCACGGCTGCTCGACGAGCGCGGTGGTGTACACCGGCACGTAGCCCTTGTCGGTCTGCTGGTGTTCGACGCGGCGGGGCTGGGCGAGGTCCATGGGGCACTCCTTGACGGGATGCCTACGATGCTAGGGCAGAGCACGCGCAACAGGGTTGCAAAAGTTGCGCCCGTTGGCCCTGTTGGCGCAATATCCTTGCGTACTCACCATGTTGCGGGGCAACAATGGCCGGAGAAGTCCAGTTTGATCGCACGGATATACGCCTGCTGGCTGAAATCCAGCGGGATGGGCGCGCCACCAACGCCGAACTGGCGGCGCGGGTGAATCTTTCTCCTTCGGCCTGCCTGCGGCGGTTGCAGCGGCTGGAAAGCGAGGGTGTGATCGTCGGCTATGGCGCGCGGCTGGAGCCGCGGCAGCTGCGGCTGGGCCTGCAGGCCTTCGTGCGCGTGCAGCTGGAAAAGCACGACCAGGCCGCCATCGGCCACTTCGTGGACAGCGTGCAAGCGTGGGACGAGGTGGTGGCCTGCCATGCGCTGACCGGCGACATGGACTACCTGCTGCACGTCTACGTGCGCGACCTGGAGCACTTCTCGCGCTTCCTGCTGGACCGGTTGCTCAACGCCGGTGGCGTGGCTGATGCCAATTCCAGCTTCGTGCTGCGCACGGTGAAGGGTTTCCAGGCACTGCCGCTTTCGCAGCTGGAGTCCTGAGCGGCCACCGGGCATGCCCGGTGGCCAGGCATCAAGGGATCAGCACTTGTCCTTGCGGCCCATCAGCTTGCCCAGGCGCGAGGCTTCCTCGCACTTGGGGGCAGCCACCGGCGCCGGTGCAGCGGCGGCGGCACGCGCGCGCTGCAGCTGCTGGATCCTGGCGCGGATCTGCGGCATCGCGGCCATCGCGGCCTTTTCGCCTTCCAGGATCGCCGTGCCGCGCTGGCTGAAATCGGCAGCGCCGATGTCCAGCACCTTCGGCCGGATGACGATGTCGGCCCGCGCCAGTTCCTGCTCGCCCAGGCGCTGGCCCATGATCGAGATGGACTGGTTGACGATGCCCAGCATGTCGGTCGGCGCCTTGCCGCTGGCCTTGCTGGAGATGTCCACGGCGATCACGAAGTCGGCGCCGAGCTGGCGCGCGGCATCCACCGGTACCGGGCTGACCACGCCGCCATCGATGTAGTTGCGACCACCGATCTTCACCGGTTCGAACACGCCGGGAATGCTGCTCGACGCACGCACCGCCTGGCCGACGTTGCCGCGCACGAAGATCGCGCGCTCGCCGGTTTCCAGCTGGGTGGCGACGGCGGCGAACGGCTTCTTCAGGCGTTCGGCCGGACGGTTGGCAACCTGTTCGTTGACGTAGTCCTGCAGCTTCTGGCCCTGCACCAGGCCACCGGAGAACAGCCGCACGTCGCGGATGCTGGCTTCATCCAGCGCCACCGCCTTGCTCTGCATCTGGAACGCGTCCATGCCGCTGGCGTACAGCGCGCCGACCACGCTGCCGGCACTGGTGCCGGACACCACCGCCGGTTCGAAGCCATTGGCCTCCAGCATCTTGATCACGCCGATGTGGGCAAAGCCCTTGGCCGCGCCACCGCCGAGGGCGATGCCGATCTTCACCGGCTTGGCCTGTGGCACCACGGTCGGCGCCGGCGGCGGCGTAGGGCGGACCGGATCGCCACCGCAGCCGGCCAGCAGGCCGATCAGGGCGACGGACAGCAGCATGCGGGGGCGGAACAGGCTCATCGGCAGTGCGCTCGCGGCGCCGGATTCAGGAAAGGGCGCCAGCATACCGAAGCCGTGGCGGGGCGGGCAGGGTGGGAAATATCGCCCATTCATAAAGGTAGTGCCGGCCGCTGGCCGGCAACCATAGGGAAACTGGCAACGGTCCATGGGGTTGCCGGCCAGCGCCCGACGCTACCGGGATGCGCGCCAAGGTCCATGGGGTTGCCGGCCAGCGGCCGGCACTACCGGGATGCGTGCCAAGGTCCATGGGGTTGCCGGCCAGCGGCCGGCACTACCGGGATGCGCGCCAAGGTCCATGGGGTTGCCGGCCAGCGGCCGGCACTACCGGGATGCGCGCCAAGGTCCATGGGGTTGCCGGCCAGCGGCCGGCACTACCGGGATGCGTGCCAAGGTCCATGGGGTTGCCGGCCAGCGGCCGGCACTACCGGGATGCGTGCCAAGGTCCATGGGGCTGCCGGCCAGCGGCCGGCACTACCGGGATGCGCGCCAAGGTCCATGGGGCTGCCGGCCAGCGGCCGGCACTACCGGGATGCGTGCCAAGGTCCATGGGGTTGCCGGCCAGCGGCCGGCACTACCGGGATGCGTGCCAAGGTCCATGGGGTTGCCGGCCAGCGGCCGGCACGACCGGAGGCGGTCAGAAGCGGTTGTCGCCGTCCAGCATCCGGCCCAGGCCGCCCAGTACCGAACCCTCGCCGCGGTTCTGGCCACCGCCCTGCGGCGCGGCCATCCACATGCGGCCGGCCAGGCGCGAGAACGGCAGCGACTGCAGCCAGACTTTGCCTGGGCCGGTCAGCGTGGCCAGGAACACGCCCTCGCCGCCGAACAGCATGCTCTTGATGCCCGCAACACGGCGCACGTCCATGTCCACGGTCGGGTGGTAGGCCACCACGCAGCCGGTATCCACGTCCAGGCGCTCGCCGGCAGCCAGCTCGCGTTCCACCACGCAGCCGCCGGCGTGGATGAACACCCAGCCGTCGCCTTCCAGCTTCTGCATGATGAAACCCTCACCACCGAACAGGCCGGTCATGATCTTGCGCTGGAACTGCACGCCGATCTGCACGCCGCGCGCACCGGCCAGGAAGCTGTCCTTCTGGCAGATCAGGCGGCCGCCGTGCTGGTCCAGTTTCATCGCCAGCACCGTGCCCGGGTAGGGCGCAGCGAAGGCGACCTTGCCCTTGCCGTGCCCGCTCTGCGTGTAGACGGTGGCGAACAGGCTCTCGCCGGTCAGCACGCGCTTGCCGGCGGCCATCACCTTGCCCATGAAGCCGCCGCCCTGGTCGCCGTTGGCGGCGCCGAACACCGTGTCCATCTGTACCGTGGCGTCCTTGAACATCAATGCGCCGGCCTCGGCGATGGCGCTCTCGCCGGGGTCGAGCTCGATCTCCACGAACTGCATTTCATGGCCGACGATGCGGAACTCGATGTCGTCGGCGCGGCCGCTGACGCCGGCGGGGACCGGCGGTGGGGTGTTGGGCATGCCCGGGGCCGGCGCCTGCAGCTCGGCCACCTCGGCGATCGGCGTCCACCCGCTCATGCCCTGGCACCAGGCCAGCGCGCGCGGATTGGCCTGCGCGTAGCGGCGCGCGGCCTCGTCATCAAGCGGGCCGATGCGCTCGGCCTGGGCGGAGGCATGGAAGTACCACTGGGTCATGGTGGCGGGTCCGTCGCGTTGGAAACCCCGAGTCTAGCGAGCGCCCGGGGGCGCCGGCGACGGGGCCATGAACGGCGGGCATTTGCGGCGTAGGTGCTGTATTGCAACAATTATCTGGTAGCGCCGTTTTACCACCCCTCCAAACACAGCCTACCGCCATGTCCCCGACCCGTACTTCCCGTGGCCGCCTTCCGGTCGCGCGCCCCCTCGTTGCCGCTCTTTCCGCCCTGCTGCCGCTGGTAGCAGCCGCTCAGGAAACCCCCGCCGCCAAGGATCCGGTTGCCCTCGATGCCCTGCAGGTGACCGCGCAGCGCCGCGTCGAGAACGCCAAGGACGTACCGGTCGCGCTGAGCGCGATCCAGGGCGAGAAGCTGGATGTGCTCGGCTCGGCCGGCGATGACATCCGCTTCCTGGCCGCGCGCGTGCCCAGCCTCAACATCGAGTCGTCCTACGGCCGTGCCTTCCCGCGCTTCTACATCCGTGGCCTGGGCAACACCGATTTCGACCTCAATGCTTCGCAGCCGGTGTCGCTGGTGTATGACGACGTGGTGCAGGAAAGCCCGCTGCTGAAGGGCTTCCCGCTGTTCGACCTGGCCAACGTGGAAGTGCTGCGTGGCCCGCAGGGCACGCTGTTCGGCCGCAACACCCCGGCCGGCGTGGTCAAGTTCGATTCGGCGCGACCGTCGCAGGATGCCGACGGCTACGTGCGCGTGGGCTACGGCAGCTACAACAGCTGGAACGTGCAGGGCGCCTACGGCGGCCCGCTGACCGACCGCTGGTCGGCACGTGTCTCGGCGATCTACCAGCGCCGCGATGACTGGGTCGACAACACCCGCGCCGGTGCCCCCAACAGTGGTTTCGAAGGCTATGACGAAGCCGCCGGCCGCGTGCAGTTCCTGTACGAAGGCGACGACTTCGAAGCGCTGTTCAACCTGCACAAGCGCAAGCTCAACGGCACCGCCCGCCTGTTCCGCGCCAACATCATCCAGAAGGGTGGCAATTCGCTGGTCGAGAACTTCGACCGCGACAAGGTGGCCAACGACGGCGTCAACTTCTCCGACCTGGAAACCTGGGGCGGCAGCGCGCGCCTGCAGTGGAACCTCGGCTCGGTGACGTTGCATTCGATCACCGGCTACGAGACCGCCGAATCGCTCAACCGTGGCGACATCGACGGCGGCTACGGTGCGGCCTTCCTCGGTGCTGGCAACTACGGCCCGGGCCTGATTCCGTTCTCCTCGGAGTCGGCTGATGGCCTGCCACACCATCGCCAGTGGACGCAGGAATTCCGCGTCGAGTCCAACGAGTGGGGCCGCTTCGATTGGCAGGCCGGCGTTTTCTACTTCGATGAAGACGTGACCATCAACAACTTCAACTACGACTCGCTGGCCCCGGGCAATCCGCAGACCGGCCACGTGGTGCAGAACCAGCGCAACAAGGCCTGGGCGGTGTTCGCTTCGGGCGACTTCGATGTCACCGATCGCTTCAAGCTGCGCGCCGGCGTGCGCTACACCCAGGACAAGAAGGACTTCAGCGCCAGCGTGCTGCAGGCCGTTCCGTTCGGCACCCCGGTCAGCGGCCCGTACCTGGCCAACACCGACGTCAACGACGTCAGCTGGGATGTCAGCGGCGTCTACAAGCTGACCGACGACATCAACGCCTACGCCCGCGTGGCCAAGGGTTTCCGCGCACCGTCGATCCAGGGCCGCCTGGCCTTCGCGCCGGGCCTGTCGCAGGCCGATTCGGAGAAGGTCATCTCGTATGAAGCCGGCATCAAGGCCGACCTGTTCGAGCGCCGCGCGCGCCTGGGCCTGAGCGTGTTCCGCTACAACGTCGACGGCCAGCAGCTGATCGCGGTGGGTGGCAGCAACAACACCGCCACCCTGCTCAACGCCGACAAGACCATCGGCCAGGGCGTGGAACTGGACCTGGAAGCCTACCTGGCCGATAACGTCCTGCTGACCTTCGGCAGCAGCTACAACGACACCGAGATCAAGGACAAGGATCTGGCGGTGGCGATCTGCGGCGGTGGCTGCACCATCAACGACCCGACCACGGTGATCAACGGCCAGACCTATGCGCTGGTGAACGGCAACCCGCTGCCGCAGGCGCCGAAGTGGATCCACAACGCGACCCTGCGCGTGGGCTTCCCGCTCAGCGATGGCAGCGAGCTGTACGCCTACACGGACTGGGCCTACCGCAGCGCGGTGAACTTCTTCATCTACGAGTCGCCGGAATTCCGCGGCCGTAGTTCGCTCGAAGGCGGCCTGCGCCTGGGCTACAACTGGGATTACGGCCAGTACGACGTAGCCGTGTTCGGCCGCAACCTGACCAACCAGACCCGCGTGGTCGGCGCGATCGACTTCAACAACCTGACCGGCTTCCTCAACGAGCCGCGTACCTGGGGCGTGGAGTTCACCGCGAAGTTCTGATGCGGTGGCTGCGTTGATGCAATGAAGAAGGGCCGGCGCAATGCCGGCCCTTCTTCCTTACGCCCATTGGTAGTGCCGGCCGCTGGCCGGCAACGAGTGATCCGGCGCGCGCTTACAGCGCGCTCTGCGGGCGCACCTTCAGCACCGCGTTCTCGGTCGCGCAGTCGCGGCTGGAATGCAGGCCGGCCTTGCGCGCGGCAGCGATCTCCTTGCGCGCGGCCAGCAGGTCCTTGTTGAACGCGGCGTTGTCGTGCAGGCGGGCCACGGCGGCGGCGCCCATGAAGCGGCCTTCGAGGATGTCGCTCTGCCAGTGCACGTTGCAGACCAGGCGGCTCTCGCCGTAGTTGCGCCCACGGGCCTGGATGGCATCGGCGCGGTCCGGCGCGATCTCGGACAGGATCAGTGCCCAGGCCCAACCGATCGAGGTGTGGCCGGACGGGTAGGAACCGTTCTTGCGCAGGCCTTCCTCGTCCTTCGGCGAGCAGGTCGGTTCACCGTTGACCATGAACGGGCGCGGGCGCTGGTAGTGGTTCTTGGCCGCCTTGGTCGCCGCACTGGCGTCGATCCGGCTGCGCTCCAGCAGGCGATACAGCGCCGGGGTCTTCACCGCATCGACGTCGATGTCGGCGGCGCAGGAGAAGTGGTTGGCGCCTTCGGGGAAACCGAGTTCCGCATCGACACCGGCCTGGGCGAAGCGCGGGCTGCCACGCAGCGCGCGGGCTTCACGGCTGACCTGCTCGTCCAGGGCGAGCGCGGCCGAACCGGCCACCGGGGGTGCCGGTACCAGGTCGAGGCTGGCCGGAACCGCGCTCTTGTCCAGATAGCCCACCGCCTTGGTGGTGATGTTGGCTTCGACGGCGGTCGGCTTGGTGGCGGTGGCGGCACAACCGGCCAGGGCCGCGACGACGGCAAGGCCGAGCAGCGGGCGGGCAGGGTGGGAAATCAGCGACATGGACAGGCTCCGGGAGAGAAAACAACGCGCCATGATCGCAGCCCCCATACGACACTGCAGTGGCCATCGGTCATACGGCCAGACCCGGCATGGTCATTGTCGCGATATGAAAAGCGTCATCGTTTGACGTCAGTCTCCTGATTCCGGGCGCAGCGCACGGACTTTCACGCCGCTGCACCGCGAGCATCGGCACAACGGCAAGCGCCAGGGCCGTCCAGTTCCAGCCGGGTCGGGGGGATCCGAAGACAGAGGGAGAGAAGCGATGCGCAGCACCGCAACAGGAAGTACCGTCCTGGCCCTGCTCCTCGGGCTTGCAACAGCGCCGGCGCAGGCCGCCGACGTGGTCGGCGTGGCCTTCGTGCATGGCACCGGCGCGCAGACCAACGCCACCCAGGACTACTGGCAGCCGGCGATCATCGACACCGTGCGCCAGGGCCTGCCGAACAGCAGCAACTACGTGGTCATCAACTGTGACTTCACCCAGTACATGTGGAAGCCCGAAGCTGCCGGTTGCCTGGCCAACCAGCTGACCAGCTTCATCGACAGCCGTGGCATCACCCAGCTGGTGGTGATCACCCATTCCAACGGCGGCAATGTGGTGCGCTGGATCCTGTCCAACCCGACCTACGACAGCCGCTATCCGAAGATCATCCGCACGGTGCGCAAGGTCACCGCGCTGGCACCTTCCTCGGCGGGTACGCCGTTGGCCGATGCGGTACTCAACGGCAACACCTTTGAAACCTCGCTGGGCTGGCTGCTGGGCTACAAGAACGACGCGGTGCGCCAGCAGCAGGTGGCGAGCATGGCCACCTACAACGCGCAGAACCTGTATGGCACGGCCGGTCGCCCAGCGCTGCCCAAGCCGTTCCGCGCGGTGGTCGGCAGCGACGTGGAATCGGCGGTGTGGGACAGCA
This sequence comes from Stenotrophomonas sp. YJH_SMC_21, assembly GCF_059369555.1. NCBI lineage: Bacteria > Pseudomonadati > Pseudomonadota > Gammaproteobacteria > Lysobacterales > Lysobacteraceae > Stenotrophomonas > Stenotrophomonas sp. YJH_SMC_21. Next base: position 6,995 of record NZ_JCAFSU010000015.1, on the reverse strand, counting down.
ACAGTTACTGCGGCGGCTATGCCGCCAACGTCGGCCTGGAGTTCACCCAGAACTGGCTGTCGTCCTGCTCCGATGGCTTCCTGGAGTGCAGCAGCCAGATGGCCGCCGGCACCACCTGGTTCACCGACAAGGCGCGTACCCAGGGCGCAGAACCGCTCAGCCACAACCAGAGCCGCCGCGAGTGCTTCGGCCTGGGCACCCTGCTGCGCAACGACCTGATCCAGTGAGGGAGACGACCATGACGATTCAATCCACCCTGCTGGCCGGCGCCGTGCTGGCAGTACTGTCCCTTTCCGCAGCGCAGGCCGCGCAGCCGCTGCAGGCCGCCCGCGCGGGCGATCAGGTGCCTGCGGCACTGGTGGGCGCGCCGCTGCCCGCCGATGACAGCGAACGCGCACCGCTGTCCTTCGCCTGGGCCTTGGACCCGGCGCAATCGCTGCAGGCGGCCACGCCGTACGCCTCGGTCAGCCGCAGCTACTGGCAGCAGGTCGATGGCGCGCAGCTGCAACGCGGCCTGGAGTTGCCGCTGACGGCGCCCGACGCGGTGATCCAGCTGAGCCCGGCCGAAGGCGCGCGGGCAGTGCCGGCAAATGCGTTGCAAGTGCGCGACCCGGCGGGCCGCAGCAGCGTGGCCCGCAGTGTCGACGCGCGCGCGCTGCAGCAGGCCGGCATGCCGGTGAGGGATGGCAGCAGCATGCTGCGCACCGGCGCGACCAGTGCCGCCGGTGCGTACACGCTGCAGAGCGCGCAGGCACAGGGCCGCTACGTGGTGCAGGTGCTGGAGCCGAACAGCCCGCTGCGGCTGGAAGTGCAGGCCAACCAGGCGCAGGTGCTGGCCGGTGGCAACGTGCAGTTGCAGGCACGCCTGCTGGAAGACGGCGCCACCACCGCGCAGCTGGCCTCGCGTCGTGGCGGCCTGGGCGGTGAAGCCCTGCTGGTCGCGCCCGATGGCCGCAGCTGGCCGCAGCGGTTGCTGCGCACCACCGATGGTGCCCTGCGTGCGCAGGTGCGGATTCCGGCTGATGTCGGCAGCGTGCAGGGGCTGTGGGAACTGCAGGTGTTCGCCCAGGCCGATGGCGTGCTGCGCGATGGCAAGGTGGCCTTCGCGGTGGCGCGGCCCACTGCGCGCTTCAGTGGCCAGGCGGCACCGGACCCGGCCAGCCGCCAGGTAGCGCTGCCGCTGCAGGTGGCCGCCGCCGGTCGTTACGAGGCGCGTGGCACCTTGTATGCCACCGGCCGCGATGGCCAGCTGAAGCCGGTGGCGCAGGCGCACGCGGCCGCGTGGTTCGATGGACCGGGGCGTGGCCAGCTGGTGCTGCCGTTCGACCAGGCCGCGTTGCCGGCTGGCTTCGGCGCGCCGTACGAGTTGCGCGACCTGCAGCTGCAGGACCAGAGCCGGATGGCACCGATCGAGTCACGCGCACTGGCGTTGCGGTTCTGAGCAAGGCGGTGGCGGGCCGGAACATCCGGCCCGCTGCACCGGCATGGCGACGGAATGGCATCGCGACGGGAATGACACCACGACGGGGTAGAGTCGACTGTTAGTCGACTGCCTTTCGCCTGGATCGCAAAGGTCCCGCGCTGCGCGCGATAGTCGACCAACAGTCGACTCTACCGCCGTCGGTCTCCCAGGCCTGTCGGTTTCCGAGCCTGTCGGTTTCCAGGCTCCTTGTTTCCCCCGAGGGCTCCGCCTCACCCCGCGTACGCGGTCAGCCGGCCTTCCTGCTCGCACACGGTGATCGCGCCACCGAACACCGCCGACAGCGGCGCGCTGCGCAGCAGTTCGGCGCGGGTGCCATCAGCCAGCACACGGCCGTCGCGCAGCAGCACCACGCGTTCGATCTCGGGAATGATCTCTTCGATGTGGTGGGTCACCAGCACCAGGGTGATGCCCTGTTGGGCGAGCACCCGCATGGTCGCCACCAGCTGCTCGCGGGCGACCAGGTCCAGCCCGGTGGAGGGTTCGTCCAGCAGCAGTGCCTGCGGCCGATTGACCAGCGCGCGGGCGATCAGCACGCGGCGGGTCTCGCCGGCCGACAGCTCGGCATAGGCGCGTTCGCGCAGGGACAGGGCGCCGGTCATCGCCAGTGTCTCGCCGACGCGCGTGCGCATGTCGGCGGTCACTTCGCGGAAGGCCGGCACCACGTAGCTGGCGAAGAAGCCGGACAGCACCGCCTGTTCCACGGTCAGCCCGGGCATGTCGGCCAGATTGCTGCTGAGGTCGCCGGTGACGATGCCCAGCTGCGAACGCAGCCGGTCCACCTGCCAGCGGTTCTGGCCCAGCACCTTCACCGCCACCGAGCCGTCTCCCTGTGCAAGGGGATACAGTTCGCGGGTGATCAGCTTGATGAAGGTCGACTTGCCGCAGCCGTTGGGGCCGAGCAGGGCGGTGTGCTGGCCCTGCGCAATGCGCAGGCTGAGCCCGTGCAGCACCTTCACCTGGCCGCGCACCACGGTGGCGCGGTCCAGTTCGATCAAGGGGGGCGGCTCCGCCAGGGGCGGGGCGGCGGTCATGGTGCTGGCGCGTGGATCAAGGCTCGACAACTCAGGTCCCCAACTGTGAACGGTGCCACGGATGACGGTGGCAATCACCGCCGCAGGGATGCAGTTTGCAACGCAAGCGCCCATGATGTCTGCCATCCCCGCGTCGATACGGAGAGCCGCCATGCCCGATGCCCTGATGTCCCTGTTGACCGGTGGTGTGCTCGGCCTCGGCTGGTGGGCCATGCTGGGCGTGCTGCTGGTCTTCACCCAGATCACCATCTTCTCGGTGACCCTGTACCTGCACCGCAGCCAGGCCCATCGCGGCGTCGATTTCCACCCGGCGCTGGCCCACGTGTTCCGTTTCTGGCTGTGGCTGACCACCTCGATGATCACCCGCGAGTGGGTGGCCATCCACCGCAAGCACCATGCCAAGGTGGAGACCGAGGACGACCCGCACAGCCCGGTCACCCGCGGCATCGGCAAGGTGTTCTGGCACGGCGTGGAGCTGTACCGGGAGGCACGCGGCATGCGCGCGGACATCGATCAGTACGGGCGCGGTACCCCGGATGATGCGATCGAGCGCCATTTGTATACCCCGCACGCCACGCTGGGCCCGGTGCTGCTGCTGGCGATCAACAGCGTGCTGTTCGGCCTGCCCGGCGTGGCCCTGTGGGCGATCCAGATGGCGTGGATCCCGTTCTGGGCCGCGGGCGTGGTCAATGGCCTGGGCCACTGGTGGGGCTACCGCAACTACGAATCGGCCGATACCTCCACGAACCTGACGCCGTGGGGGTTCTGGATCGGTGGTGAGGAGCTGCACAACAACCATCATGCCTTCCCCAGTTCGGCGCGCTTTGCGATGCGGCGCTGGGAATTCGACATCGGCTGGAGTGCGATCCGCCTGCTGCAGGCGCTGCGCCTGGCCAAGGTGCTTCGCGTTGCACCGGCCATGGACGTACGCCCGAACATCGCCGTGCCCGATGCCGAGACCCTGAAGGCGCTGCTCTCGCACCGCTTCCAGGCGATGACCGACTATCAGCGCAACGTGTTCATGCCGGCCCTGCGCGAGGAAGCCGCCCACGCTGGGGCCAAGCTGCGGCGCCGGCTGCCGCGCCGGCTGCGCCGTGGCCTGGTCAACGATGGCCGCTGGCTGAAGCCGGACAGTCGTGCCCAGCTCAGCGAATGGGTGGCACAGCGCCCGCGCATCCGCACCCTGGTCGAGTACCGCGCGCGATTGGCCGCGTTGCTCGAGGCCCGCGGCCACGATGCCGCCGAGCGCCTGCACCAGCTGCAGGCCTGGTGCCGCGAGGCCGAGGAAAGCGGAATCGCGGCGCTGCAGGCCTACGCTGCGCGATTGAAGGGCTACAGCCTGGTGGGCGCGTGAGGGCAGGGTACGGAGTTCTGCTGGCGGTGCTGCTGCCGGGTGCGGCGCTGGCCCAGGTCACCGATACCACCAGCTACCTGCAGCGGATGGACAGCGATGGCGACGGCCGGGTGAGTGAATCCGAGTACGTGCAGTGGATGCTGTATGCCTTCGACCGCATGGACCGCAATGGCGATGGCGTGCTGAGCGCCGACGAGCTACCCGGTGGCAAGGGCAGGGCGATCCGCCGCGAGCAGCAGCGGCAGGTGATCGTGCAGCGCTTCCATAAGCAGGATGCCAACGGTGATGGTGTCCTGGATGCCCGTGAACTGGCGGCGCCGCCACGCTGAGCGGGCGTAGAATCGGTTCATGCCTGAACTGCCCGAAGTCGAAACCACCCGCCGCGGCCTGGCGCCGCACCTGCAGGGCCGCCGCGTGCATGGCGTGATCCTGCGCCGCGCCGACCTGCGCTGGCCGATTCCGCCGGAAGTGGCCGAGCTGCTGCCGGGGCAGCGCATCGAGGACATCCGCCGTCGCGCCAAGTACCTGCTGCTGGACACCGCCATCGGCAGCGCCGTGCTGCACCTGGGCATGTCCGGCAGCCTGCGCGTGCTGCCCGGCGACACCCCGCTGCGCGCGCACGACCATGTGGATATCAGCCTGGACAACGGCCGCCTGTTGCGCTTCAACGACCCGCGCCGCTTCGGCAGCCTGCTGTGGCAGCCGGCCGGCGAAGTCCACCCGCTGCTGCAGGGGCTGGGCCCGGAGCCGCTGGACGATGCCTTCGACGGGGACTACCTGTTCGCCCGCAGCCGTGGCCGCAGCGCGCCGGTGAAGACCTTCCTGATGGACCAGGCGGTGGTGGTGGGCGTGGGCAACATCTACGCCGCCGAGAGCCTGTTCAAGGCCGGCATCAGTCCGCTGCGCGAGGCCGGGAAAATCTCGCGCGAGCGCTACCAGCGGCTGGCCGATGCGGTGAAGGAGATCCTCGGCTACGCCATCACCCGTGGTGGCACCACCCTGCGTGACTTCATCAGCCCCGATGGCGCGCCGGGTTACTTCGAGCAGGAACTGCTGGTGTACGGCCGTGACGGGCTGCCCTGCCCGAACTGTGGCCGCGCGCTGAAGCACGCCACCATCGGCCAGCGCGCCAGCGTCTGGTGCAGCCACTGCCAGCGCTGAGGCAGGCGGCCAGCGGCAGCTGAACGGGCAGGGCACGTCTCCGCTGCCCGTTAACGTTTGTCTGCCTATGATGGCCGACCTTCCCCTCTGTGCCTGACGCGCCTGCATGCAACGACGCGACTTCATCCGCAATGCCTCCCTCGCCCTGGCTGCATTCGGCCTGCCGTCCCTGCCCGCGTGCGCGGCCAGCAGGAGTGGCCAGATGGGCCTGCGCCGCCTCGGCCAACCGCAGCCGTTCGACTTCGCCACCCTGAAGGGCCAGGCGCGCGCGCTGGCACAGGCGCCCTACAAGAGCCACAAGCGGGTGCTGCCGGGCCGCCTGGAAGGCCTGGACTGGGACCAGTACCAGTCGATCGGTTACCGCCAGGACCATGCGCTGTGGGCTGACCAGCCGGGCAAGTTCCAGGCCAAGTTCTTCCACCTGGGCCTGTACTTCCACTCGCCGGTACGCATGTTCGACGTGGTCGACGGCAAGGCGCAGGAGCTGGCCTATGACGGCGCGGCGTTCAACTACGGCAAGAGCGGCATCAAGGACGGCGAGCTGCCGGCCGATCTCGGCTTCGCCGGTTTCCGCCTGAACACCCGCAAGGACACCGATCGCGATTTCGCCGCCTTCCTCGGCGCCAGCTACTTCCGCGCCGTCGGCAAGGAAGGCCAGTACGGCCAGTCCGCGCGTGGCCTGGCAATCGATACCGGCATGGGCAAGCCGGAGGAATTCCCGGACTTCATCGCCTATTACCTGGAACAACCCTCGGCTGATTCGGACACGATTGTGGTCTACGGCCTGCTGGATTCGCCCAGCGTGGCGGGCGCCTATCGCTTCGCGATCACCAATGGCGACGTGCTGCTGATGGACATCGACAGCGCGCTGTACCCGCGCAAGGCGATCGAGCGGTTGGGCATCGCCCCGTGCACCAGCATGTACCAGGTGGGTGAGAACGACCGCCGCATGGCCTGGGACTGGCGCCCGGAGATCCACGACACCGACGGCCTGTCGCTGTGGACCGGTGCCGGCGAATGGATCTGGAGGCCGCTGCTGAACCCGCGCAACCTGCGCTTCAACATGTTCGTGGACCGCAACCCGCGCGGCTTCGGCCTGCTGCAGCGCGACCGCAACTTCGACCATTACCAGGACGACGGCGTGTTCTACGAGAAGCGCCCGTGCCTGTGGGTGGAGCCGAAGGGCGAATGGGGCGAGGGCTCGGTGCAGCTGGTGGAGATCCCCACCGTGGACGAGACCTTCGACAACATCGTGGCGTTCTGGAACCCGAAGGAAAAACCGCAGCCGGGCCAGGAACTGCTGGTCGGCTACCGCCTGTACTGGGGTGCCGAACCGCCGGCACGGCCGCCGCTGGCGCACTGCGTGGCCAGCCGCACCGGCCTGGGTGGCGTGGTCGGCAAGAAGCGCGAGTACTTCAGCTGGCGCTTCGCGGTGGACTTCGAAGGTGGCGAACTGGCCAGGCTGATCGACAAGGGCGAGGTCGAGGCGGTGGTGGAAGCCAGCCGCGGCCGGGTCGAGATCGTGTCGGCGCGTCCGCTGCGCGAGATCAACGGCTACCGCGCGATGTTCGACCTGGTGCCGCCGGAGGGCAGTACCGAGCAGATCGACATCCGCCTGTTCCTGCGCAGTGGCGGCAAGACCCTGACCGAGACCTGGCTGTACCAGTACACCCCGCCGCCGGCCGGTGCGCCGGAGCGCACGCTGTACTGAGTGGTTTGGGATTGCAGGGCTTGCAGCCCTGCACCTGCCGAGGTCAAAGCAACAGCAACAGCCGAAGCAGAAGCTGGTTTCCTGTGGGGAGGCGGGGTGGGTCCGGTGGCGGGAGACGCCGTAAACCCGTCCATGAAGTGACCCCCGGGAGTTGGACGTCAGATCCAACCCCGAGGGATACATGAACAGATATGACGCACGTTTCAAACTGCAGGTCGCCAAAGAGGCCTGCAAGACCTCCACATCGGTCAAAGC